>JBEDKD010000129.1:0-34174 GCA_041172365.1 Cyanobacteriota bacterium
GAATTAACCCCAGGGGGGAGGGGGATTTAGGGGGATTAAACACCCACAATTCATCACTAGCAACTTGAGTTAATAGGTTTTTTTTATCTTGCCCATTACCCATTACCTATTCCCCATTACCTATTCTCATAAATGATCAAAATTAAAGGTTCGACAAAATTACTCGGTGTTATTGGTTATCCCATTGCACATTCTTTATCCCCTCTCATGCACAATGCCGCGATCGCGCATTTAGGAGTAGATTATGTTTATCTTCCTTTTGCCATTAAACCGGAAGATTTAAAAGTCGCGATCGCGGGGTTTTCTGCCATCGGTGTCGAAGGTTTTAGCATTACAATTCCCCATAAACAAGCCATTTTACCCCTATTATCAGAAGTCTCCACCGTCGCCCAAGCCGTAGGAGCCGTTAATACTGTTTATCGCACTGAGAATGGATGGGGAGGAACTAATACTGATGTCGCGGGTTTTTTATCCCCTTTAACTTCTCCTGATTCTGATATTAATCAAGATTGGAGTCAAAAAGTTGCTGTCATTTTAGGTAATGGTGGTGCTGCTAGGGCTGTTGTCGCCGGATGTGCTCAATTAGGATGCGCTGAAATTCATCTCCTCGGACGAAATGAAACTAAATTAAGGGAATTTCAAGAGAGTTGGATTGATTCCCCTCTGCCTGTAAAATTACAGGTTCATCCCTGGGAAATGTTATCGGATTTAATCTCTAAAGCGGATTTATTAGTGAATACAACCCCTGTTGGTATGTCCCCTCATGGTGATGTTTCTCCTGTGACAAATACGGAAATGGAAGGTTTGAAAGAGGGCACGATCGCGTATGATTTAATTTATACTCCTAATCCGACTTTATTTCTGACACAGGCTCGTCAACAAGGCGCGATCGGCCTCGATGGTTTAGAAATGTTAGTCCAACAAGGCGCGATCGCCTTAGAAAAATGGTTACAGCAACCAGTACCCGTCGATATCATGCGTCACGCATTAAAACAACATTTGGGATTATAAACGAAGGAAGAAGGAAGAAGGAAGAAGGAAGAAGGAAGAGGGAAGAAGGAAGAGGGAAGAAGGAAGAGGGAAGAAGGAAGAAGGAAGAAGGAAGAAGGAAGAAGGAATTAAACACAAAGGCACGAAGACACAAAGGAAGAATGAAGAAGGTTAACAATTAATAATTGAGACTGATCAATTATTAATTGTTACTTATTAATTCCAATTACCCATCACCAATTACCCATTACCAATTACCCATTACCAATTACCCATTACCTATTCCCTATTCCCCATTCCCTATTCCCCATTCCCTATTCCCTATTCCCTATTCCCCATTCCCCATTCCCCAATCACCAATTTGCGTTAAGCTAGGAAATCAAGCCTCATAATGCCATTATTTATGAAATTTCCCAAAATTGCTGTAATTTTCCTATCTTGCCTCATGGCAATTTCCACCTGGTTATCGGCACCGAGCGCGATCGCGCTTACCCAGATTAAATTATTCGATCTGTCTTATCACGAATGTTCGGCAGAAGTGGGCAAAGGAGTCGTTACCAGTGGCGATATCTTACCCGCGAATTGCTTTATTATTACCGGAAAAGCGGAAAATACTAGCGGTAAACCAGTCCATAATGCTGATATTTATGGACGGATTTTTGACGCGAATGGCGATCCGATTGCCCAAAATCGCTCCCGTATCGGTGCTATTGATGAAGTCCCCCCCGGTATTAGTGACTTTGAATTCCGAATTAGCGTTGCGGCTAGTCAACCTACCCCTTTAAGTTTAGAAAAATTTAAAGCCGCGGGGTTTACGGGTACTGTGCGGCGCTAACTACTCAAAAAAAGTTGGATGATGCCGTGAGTCATCATCCAACTTGAGTTAACTTAAAAATTCAATTAAAACGCGGTTTGTAAACCACCCAAGGCGGAAACTAAAAGCTGGGATACAATCTGAAGGACAAAAAAGGCAATAATGGGAGATAAGTCAAGGCCACCCAGGGGAGGAATTATAGACCTAAATAAGTTAAGATAAGGATCGGTTAACTGACTCAAAATAGAAAAGGGCGGATCGTACCAATTAATATTGGGGAACCAGCTTAACAAAATTCTAACGGTGAGGATAAGAGTATAAAGGTTGACAAAGGTGACTAAGGTATTCGCGAGTAGCCCTACAGAAGAACTCATAGTTATTTTGGCTTTTTCTTAAAGCTGAGAAGGGATTGTTTTAGAGTGTAGCATATCATGTTCAACTTGAGTTTAGTTAGTAGTAAGACATAGGCCCCACTACCAACTTTATTCAGTCTGTCTCTTCTGGATATTCCGATGCCGTTTTTTCCACACTGCCCAATTGTTGCCGCACTTCATCAATGGTATGATTAAGTTGCGCGATTTTATCTTCTAGGCTCAAACGTGCTTGTTCAATGCGTTCTGCTTCTCCTTGACGCAGTTTACCATTTCTGGGAACCCCCTCCAATAACTCTGGGCTTAGTGACTCATCGGTGCGTTTGGCTAATAATACACCAATGAACCCACCTACTAAGCCACCGATCGCGGCTCCTACGATTAATCCACCTGTAAAACCGTCTCGATTACTCATAACCTTGTCTAACTCTATTCTTTAAAGCTTCAATGTCTGGGGACTGCTATATTTAAGTCCCAAAGGTGCGATCGCCTGCATCCCCTAAGCCGGGGACAATAAATCCTTGTTCATTAACGTGCTCATCAATAATGGCAGTATAAATATTTAAACTGGGATAAGCAACACTTAATTTTTGTAAGGCATTAGGCGCGGCAACTACTGAGAGAATCCGAATTAAACTTGGATCAATACCCCGTTTTGTCAATTCTGCCATTACCATCATTATTGTACCCCCTGTGGCCAACATCGGTTCACTGATAATGACTCGCGTCCCTGGGTTAAATTCGGCGGGTAATTTGTTTAAATAACAAGTAGGTTCTAAGGTTTCCTCATTACGGGCAATACCCAAATGATAGACAGATGCCAAGGGGAGAACACTTTGAATCCCTTCTAAGAGCCCCAACCCGGCGCGTAAAATCGGGACTATCACTAAAGGTGCTTCGGGATCAATAAATGTCGCGGCACATTCAGCTAAGGGAGTTTGTACTATAGTTTCGACAGTGGGCAACCATTCGCGAATTGCTTCATAAGTCAACCATCGTCCCAATTCCGTCATCGCGGAACGAAATAAGACTGATGGGGTTGCGGCATCACGCGCAACGGCTAACCAGTGTTTGATGAGGGGATGGGGAGGTACATAGACTCTCAGTTGTACAGCCATGCTGAAATTTTGTATAGGGTGTTAGGTCATAAGCCTCTAGTATCATACCTTATTTTTGTTACCTTTTACTCCTCTGTCTTTTTCAGCAGAAGCGCGATCGTCAAATGTTAGATATTATCTTGACATAAGAAGTCTCTCAAATTATTCTAAGAGTGCTATAGCAATCCTAAATAGGTTGTGGTAAAAACGTAGGGGTAGTGCCCCCGTGCCTACCCCAAAGAAGCGGTAAAAACGTCGGGGTAATGCCCCCGTTGCCTACCCCAAAGAAGCGGTAAAAACGTCGGGGTAATGCCCCGTTGCCTACCCCAAAGAAGCGGTAAAAACGTCGGGGTAATGCCCCCGTTGCCTACCCCAAAGAAGCGGTAAAAACGTCGGGGTAATGCCCCCGTTACCTACCCCAAAGAAGAGGGCAACCACGGGGGGATTGCCCCTACAAAAATAGGACAATTTCTATAGGATTGCTATATATAATCGACCTAGTTTAAATCAAGCACTCCAGAACATATCATGGTTTCTCAGATCAAAAAAATTGGCATGATTTCTCTTGGGTTCTTGCCTATTCTTCTCTTTATAAATTTACCTAATTTTAATAAATTTGTCAATTCTCTCTGGCCCCCCAAATCGGTTGATATCAAAACCAAACCGATTCCGAACGCGATCGTGTCTATCAAACCCACAGCAAAACCTCCGGCCACAGAAAATTTTGATGTAGTAGTATATGGGGATGAATTACCGGGTATTTGTGCGGCAATATGGGCAAAAAAGACCTTAGGAAAAAATGGTAAAGTCGCCTTAGTCCGTTCTAATAAATCCCAGGAAATGTTAGGGGGACTATTAACCCGTGGAGGATTAGCGTATTTAGACTTTGATAAAACGCCTCTTTGGTATTCTCAACCCTATAGTCAATGTTTTAGAACTTTTTTAAAGAAAGCGAATGTTCAAGCCTCTTGTGTGGAACCAAACGCGGCAGATAAAGCCTTAAAACAGATGTTAGCCGAAGGGAATATTAAGTTAATTTCCGATGCCAAAGTCAAGCCCTATCTCGCTGATCAAAAAATTCAATACCTAGAAATACCTCAAAAACATTTACACTTAAAAGCCCATTCTTTTATTGACGCGACTCAAGATGCAGAATTAGCGAGAAAATCGGGTTTATCTTATTATCGAGGTTATGAATCCCAATCTCCTAAATTAAAAAACGAAACCTTGTCTGTTTCCGTAATTCCTACTATTCAAGGATTAAATATTTCTGATATTGCCAGAGTAGAAGGGAATATTTTACAGAGTGATGACATGATGTCAATTATCGAGAAAAGGATTTGGAGACAAGAAGATCCCAAGTCGGCTAAATTTTGGCTTAATAATTTTTGGCGACCAATTTATAAGGCTTATTACGATGGTTATTATATTAGAAGTGTCGCCTTAGGAGCGACTTATCATTTTTCCCATAAAGTCCCCTTTGATACAGATGGTTTCTTTTTTGATAAGGCAAATATTTGCGCGATCGGAGATAATGCTGTATCGTGGAATGGTTTTTTGTTTAAATATCCAGTAGAAACCTTAATTAAGATGGAAGAAACGGGAAAAAAACCGACTCCAGAGATGGAGAAAAAAATGGCATCATTGCAAGAATGGTTACAAAGATTATCGGGAAGAAAGATAAAATTTGTCATGCCTGAAGAACTTTATATTAGGCATAGTTTAAATATTAAAGATGTGGTTGATCCGTTAACGGGACAAGAAATTATGAAGGGGGGAACATCCCCAGAGCAATCAATTGGTACATTTTCTTATGAGTTTGATTTGCGTGGGGGAGTGAAGGGGTTATCGCTGAAAAATCCGCCTCTTCCTGTGTATAATTTTGGCATTGAAAATGCTTTGGCGAGTAAAATTAAGAATTTAGCAATTGTGGGGCGATCGTCTGGATATGTGGGGATCGCGGTATCTGTAGGACGTATTTTAACGGTTAATATTTATCAAGGGCAAGGGGTTGGAGTTGCCGCGGCTATTGCCAGTCAGTCACGGATTTCTTTAAATAGGGTGACATCGAAAGATGTCAGGGAAAAATTAGAGAATTTAACGGGAAGACGAACGAGATTTTATGGACGTGATACGAGTCAAGGGGTAAATTTTAGTGATATAAAATAGTAGGAATGATAGTTTTAGAAACCTGGTTTCTTTATCGAAATTTTCATTTTCGTTAACAGTCTAGAATGAGAAAAAGGAATGAAAATTTAATAAAGTAGTGCAGGCTTCCAGCCTGCTTTCGAGATCCTGGGAACCCCGACAAACTAAATGCTCAATTTATTTAATTTCCCTTCCTAATCTCACCCTAAATCGCCCTTAATAAGGGGACTTACTGCTATCAATCTCCGGGGTAAATTTTCTTTTCTTTGTGTCTTTGTGCCTTGGTGTTTATCTTCTGAAAAAAAGCACTCTTTTCCCAGCAATAGGCTCCTCCTAAATCACCCTTAATAAGGAAGGGAAATTAAATAACTTGACTATGGGGTTGCGAGTTTCGCCTATATGTGTCCCGAAGCAGGCAAGATGCCTGCACTACTTTATTAATTTTTCATTGATAAGGAGACTTACGGCTATCAAAGTCCGGGGTAAATTTTCTTTTCTTTGTGTCTTTGTGTCTTTGTGTCTTTTAATTGAGACTTTTTCCGACGGTTAGCCGTTTCCAAATCCAAATAAAACTCTAGGGCTTTTATCACGATCTCTTGCACAGGATCTCCTGTATCGTTTAACTGGAACATTAATTGCTCTGGTATTTCAACAGTCAATGTCGTCATAGTTCTCCTTATAAGTATTAAATGAGTCTCCCTATACTCATCTTATCATAGACTAAACACAGGGAGATAATAACGCGATCGCGTGGAAAATCCTGTCAAACTTTTTGTTTTTCGATTTTAGCTTCTTTCACTTGACGAAGATGTTTTTCATATTTATCTTCAAGCTGGGTTATCATATCACCAATTTTCTTCATTTGGTGTTCAACAACTTTTGCCATCTCCAGTAGTTCAAGGAGTTCATTTTCATCTGGTAACTGTCTCATTGTAAAGTCTCCAAGCGATTGATAATACGTTCCAACCCTATTTTAGCTTCTAACACCCGCCCTAGCAACTCTCCTAATTCTTCCCCACTATCCTGAACTATCTCCCAATCATTATCAGACAAAGCAATTTTTCCCACAATAATTAAAATTCTGTTGTGATAGTTTTCTACCATGAATAGCATATTATTCAGATAGGCAGAAAATTGAATCAGTATGGAATTGTTAGGGAAAAGGTTAAGTGCAGGATCAATAAGGTTCAGTCCCCTTAGTGATTCTTGTTCAATTTCCTTTAATTCTTGGTTTAATTGATTTATTGTTTCTCTTATTTCTGGTGGCATAGGGATTGACTCCCATAATAATTTGACAGACCAATTATACCATATTTATTGATATTATTAATAGTCAGATAGTTAACTTTTTTAATACCCGATCGCGCTTTCTTTATTAACTAGCTAAGGAAGGGAGAGAAGCACGCGATCGGGCTTTCTTAGCCCTAGCCTTTTCCGGTTGAATTTAACAGAGGAATAACATCATGGAAACGAGTATAATTAATCATCCCTCTGCCATCAGGAGTAGTCGATAAAATATCCACAAACTTATAATTCCATAATATCTCATCCGCGATAAAAGAATGACGAGCATGAATCGTTTGGGAAACCGTTTCATCCAGTCCCGTTAAACTAATAATAATCTCTGCTTCTTGTTGAAAAAAATCTTCTACACTCATCCCATATAAAGGGCTATTTTCATCAATAACGTGCATCACCGTCCATGTTAAAGAAAAAATAGGTGTCTGACTTCTCACTAATTTTAAATCATAAAAACGACGCAATGATTCCCCTTCCTGTGACACCTCATTACGAACAATAGTCGCCATTTGTTGCGCCTCAATAATTTGATTATTGCGTTGATTTGCCGTCCGATACATCAAGGTTAAAACCCCATTATAAGGGGCAATTACAGCAACATTACTAAACAGTACCTTCGCGGTAGGTTGGGAAAAACGGGCAAAGGCTAATCCTGTAACGATCGCGACTCCTAATAACCCCACAAAGGCTTCTAAAGTGACAAGAATATTGGCATACATCGTACCCGGATAGATGGCACCATAGCCGATTGTTGCGAGAGTTTGAACACTAAAGAAAAACGCGTCTTGAAAAGAACCATGTTTGGCATTGACTAAACAATCGCCTCCCAAAAGATACGCGATCGCGAAACCCGTATTAGTCAAAAAATAAAGAGCAAAAATGAAACTAAAAAATTGCATCCATGAGAGAGTAATTAACCCATGATACAAGTCCTTAAAACGCCAGGGGCTCCCCCCCACTCGTTCCACCCTATTTACCTGTCCATCTCGCCTAATTAAGCGACGATAATTTTGGATCGAATAACGATTATTTTTCATTTTTCTGATGGTAATGGTAACAATTATATGACAGAATCTTTTCGTTTTTTACGTCCTAATAATTGTGCAGCTAAAACACCACCGACAAACCCAAAAAAGTGTCCTTCCCAAGAAATTCCGGGTTGTGAGGGTAAAATTCCCCAAATTAAACCGCCATATAAGAAAAATACAAATAATGACAGTAAAATCGATCCAAAACTCCGTTCAAAATAGCCGCGTAGGAGTAAAAAACCAAAATAGCCAAAAATTACCCCACTAGCACCAATATGCACAGAATTGGGTGCTCCAAATAGCCAAACACCTAACCCACTTACCAGCATTGTTATCACACTGACAATAAAAAAGTCACTGGTATTTTGTAACATGATTAACCATCCCAAGGTGATAAAAGGGAGAGTATTGGCGCTTAAGTGGGCAAAATTTCCATGTAAAAAGGGCATATACAAAATTCCCCATATTCCTGAGATGCTATGGGGATGTACTCCGTAATTGTTTAATCTTCCATGAAAGACAAAGATATCAATTATTTCAATGATCCACATTAGCGCGACTATACCGCCAAGAATCAGTCCTTGGGTTTGAACTTCCCTCGCGATCGCGTTCACTTCATTCTTGCTCATAGAGGACACCAAAACGTCGTTTCCTCTATTATAGATTTTTTTCGGGTGGTTGATATCAAGTCGGGCTGATTAATGATAATATTGAGTCGGGGCAAGTTTACTCGATCTCTTGCTTCTAATTAAGATATTCGCGAACCGGGCGAAGCATTGGCAAATTGAGATTTTTGCTATCATTTCAATATTGTCGTGGCCAATGCGGCGAACCGGGCGAAGCATTGGCAAATTGAGATTTTTGCTATCATGTCAATATTGTCGTGGCCAATGCTTCGCCCCTACCATTTCGCGTGAATTTCTTTAATCCCATTAATAACACGCGCTAAATCTTCCTCTGTTAAATTAGAACCGGAAGGAAGACATAAACCGCGATTAAATAAATCTTCCGCGACTTCTCCTCCAACACTCTCACAGTCCGCAAAAACTGGCTGTAAATGTAAGGGTTTCCACACCGGACGGGTTTCTATTTTCTGTTGTGCTAAAGTTAACCGAATTTCCTCGCGATCGCGTCCAAATTGTTCGGGATCAATAGTCAGACAAGTTAACCAACGAGTCGCTCTGCCAAAATTAGCTTCTGGCATAAAATCAATCCCCGGTAAATGCCCTAAGTGGCCTTGATAAACTTCATAATTATGTCGTCTGGCTTGTACTCTGTCTTCTAAAACCCGTAATTGTCCCCGTCCGATTCCCGCTAAAACATTACTCAGACGATAATTATAACCGATTTCAGAATGTTGATAATGGGGAGCCGGATCGCGGGCTTGGGTTGCTAAAAAACGCGCTTTTTCGACTAATTTTTCATCTTCGGAGACTAACATTCCTCCTCCCGATGTCGTAATAATTTTATTACCATTAAAAGAGTAAATGCCAATCTTGCCAAAAGTACCCGGAATTTTGCCTTTATAAGTTGCGCCTAATGCTTCCGCGGCATCTTCTATTAAAGGCACTTCATAAGTATTACAAGCTGCTAAAATGGGGTCGATATCTGCACTTTGTCCATAGAGATGAACTAGGACAACTGCTTTGGGTAATTTGCCAATTTTAGCCCGTTTTTCTAAGGCTTCTCGGAATAAGTCAGGATTCATATTCCAAGAAACGCGATCGCTATCGACAAAAACGGGTTTAGCCCCTAAATAGGTGATCGGACTCGCGCTGGCAATAAATGTGAGAGTCGAGCAAAAAACTTCATCATCCGGTTGTACACCAATTAAGCGTAAAGCCAGATGTAAAGCCGCGGTTCCTGAACTTACAGCCGCGGAGTGGGAAGAACCCACAAGGGCGGAAAATTCCTTTTCAAAGGCATCGACATGGGGACCAACAGGCGCGATCCAGTTGGTATCAAAGGCTTCTTGAACGAATTTTAATTCATCATCCCCAATATGAGGGGTAGAGAGAAGAATTTGTTTTTTCACTATGTAAAACCAAACTAGAGTTTAATTTTTTTTATGACTGCTGTGGGGTATTTCAACTCGGAAGCATTCATTGTTGGGAGACAAAGTATACCGCACGTTTAATGGGCTGGTTACTCATTTTTTCCACCACAGGGATATAAACAAAATTCATCCATGATCGACTTACTCAAAAACACCAATCTATACTTAAAAATCTTTTTAATGAGAGAGCCAATACCTTGCATCAAATTTGTGTTAATAATCTGTGACGTTATTTGTTTGTTAGCTAAAATATTTTCACCATTTTCAATGGTGTAAACAGCTCCCACAAAGGGTAAAGGTTGGAGCCTTGCCCCCGGTAACACATTAAAGCTATGATTATACCAATCAGGATTTTCAAATAGCAGCTTATGCAAAGCATACTTAATAATCAGGGAGGTGCCAGTAGTCTGATTAAAGGTTTTAGTGTTCATGTAAATAAATTTACTGTTTTCTCGATAAATGTATCCTTTCCTAAAAACCCAACCATCACAATCCTGATGTTGATCGACATACTCCGCTAGTTTTTTACTGATACAATCATCTGAGTCTACCACCATAATATGAGAAGGCTGCAATTGTTGACTAAAATCTATTCCCGTTAAAATCTTTCGGGCTTTGTCTGCATTTTTCAGAGCAATTTCTTTGCTATAGAAAGCATAGTCATAACCCTTCAGCCGTTCTTCTTCGGTCTCATGGTAAATCGGTACCTGAAAATCAACCTCCACATAGTAAACATGAGGGTGTTGAAACTGAATATTCGGTTTCTCGTTACAAACCACAACAACTCTGAAATTAGATGATGTTTGATTACAAGCAGACTTAACGCATCGTTCAACTAATTTAGAGAGGATTTCCCATGAATTTGCTATTTCCTTACTCTTGACCGGAATAATAAAGACCAGCATGAAAATTTCTCCTGAAAATTCTTTTTTTTTGCGTTTTTAAAAAGGTTAGTCAATAAAGATCAATAAAGCCTGATTGTATAGACCACTCATAACTTCGTATCGCACTTGGAACTCATTATATTGAATGGGATTTATCAACCTGGTTTCTGGGTATTTGGATCTATTATAAACGTCTTAAAAAAAGCTGTCAAGGTTATGAGCCATAAATTGTTATCTAAAATCAATATCCTCTAATTTACGAAAAATCTGGGGATCATTAGCGAAGAAAATCGGTTAGGCTAAATTACCGAAGAACTGCCCTTACTCATGACAAAAGAGAGAATCTCATTTAACTTTTCTTCTGTGAGACTTTGGACAATGCTCTCCATTTGTGATTTTCTCCAGTTTCTTAGGGAATCGGGAATTGGTGATTAGTTAAGTTAAGTGTAAAATCTAACTAATGACTTTGGAAAAATTCAGTAACTTTTGCTGCTACTAGCCCGATATGGCTGTAGGAATAACGATGATCTGTGGGAATTGTCAGCAAGCGATTTGATAGATCGAATGCCAGGGGATCGTTACCGGATATTTTGTCTTGCGGTTGCGACCAATGTACTGCCGCAAAAATATTTTTACTTATCAAAAATTGGCGCATTTCTTGTCGAATTGTATTACTTTTGCAGAGGAGAATGCTGTTAAAGGGAACGGCTCCGGAAGCCCAATTGGTAAAAAGGGGTTGGCAACCCTCATGTTTCTCTATCATCTGTAAAAAATCTCTGATGTTGCTTTCCCGCTGTTGCCTCATTTCGGAAATTTTTAAACTTCCCAATATATTTTTTGTCAGAGAGGAAACGGCGCGATCGCCATCATTCACCAACTGGTGTGTGCCTTCTACTTGTAGGTTTCGATAGTTATCTTTGGAAATATGGGCACCCATCAAATACGCTTGCTTTAGTAGCATAGCAGTGAGTTTTTGGGCGGCGGCGGGTGACTCTGGTTTTGAGGGGCGAGGCAGTTCCCGTTTTTGCCCAGACCAAATCATCGCGCCATCGGGAATTGGCAGTGTTTTTCGCAGCGATGCGATCGCGTAGTGAGCCGTAGTCTGTTGCGCCCAAACAGAGAAAGGATCGTGGCTGTGGTCTTCAATCAGTATCATATCTTGATGTTGAGTCTGCCAATCTTGCCAAGCTTTTTCTTCCTTGACACCAAACAAATTTACGGCCAATACTAAATCGCCCGGTGAAGGGCGAAGGGTGTTAAAATCGGGTGCTGCTTCCGTAGGCAAATCTCGATACCAACAGATATCTAAAACCCTACTCATTTTCTCTGCAACTTCCATGCAGTAATAGGTCGGTAAATGCAGCTTCAATCGCGGTCTATCGCCCCTTAAAAAACGTTCGAGCGACCATAAAACGCCCGTTGCGGTAGAAAACAGTTCGTAATTTTCAGGGAACAAATTCTCCGATGAGTATGTGGCGATGACATCATCCGACCAATGAAATTCCGAGCCGACTTCCCATCTTGCTGTCATAGTTCAATTACCTTTAAACTCTTCTCCAGTGGCATGACCTTCTTGAGCAATTTCTTTTTGTCCTAAGACTTTACCTACTGTGAGGAAAAGTATCTTTAAATCCAGCCACAGACTCCAATTATCAATATACCAAACATCAAGCCTAAATTTCTCTGACCAATTTCCATCTAGACTGCGGCGACCGTTCACTTGCGCCCAACCTGTGATCCCGGGCAGAACTTCGTGGCGGCGTGCTTGTTCGGGGCTGTAGCGCTCTAGGTAGCGTACTAACAGGGGGCGAGGGCCAACAAAGCTCATGTCGCCTTTGAGAACGTTCCACAGTTGAGGAAGTTCGTCTAAGCTAGTTTTACGGAAGAATTGACCGATCACCGTCATGCGTTGCTCGTTGGGGAGCAAGTTTCCTTCCTCGTCGCGATCGTTCGTCATCGTGCGAAATTTGTAGAAGGTGAAGATACGACTGTTTTTACCAGGACGTTCTTGGGTGAAAATAACTGGGCTACCTATGCGGATATAGATGGTGATCGCCACTATTAACATTATCGGAGATAAGATTAGAAGTGCGAGCATTGCAACTACTCTATCGAATACCAACTTAATTAATCTACTAAATTTTGTGATGGGCGATTGGTGATTATTCATTGTTTATTTATCACTCCTAGATTTTTTTCAATCCACTGTCGATAGAACGATACGCGGGGAAAAAAGTTGAACTCAGTAAATCTTCAGTGTGAGTATTTAAAGACTTGGCTCGTAATTCAACAAGATGACGATATTTTTCTTCATCTAGCATTAGGCGGAGCGTGAGGAACTTTTGACTTTGCTCGGAGAAACTTGCTTTAAAATTGTAGACACCATCCTTAGAGCTTCCCACCCCTCCTCCCAAATGTAAAACATCGTTACCACGTTCTTTAGCCCAATAGCGAGCATAATCTATTCTTAAACTGTTAGGAGATTGTTTTAAAAACTTTGTTCTTGTCCCCCCTAAAGTGCTCTGAACTATCCCACAGCATTCAGTGTACAAACCAGCAGAAGCAATTTGGTTATTTAATTCAACAAGACATAAGTAGAGTTTTTCACCTAAGACCTCGGCAAACTCTAAAAAATACTTAGAATCAAAGGAATAATAATATTCTACAGAACCGGCTCGCCTCATTGTTTCCTGATATATTTCCGTAAATTCATCAACATAAGGTATCAATGGAACCATTCTGGTCGTAAAACCATCTCGCTTACATCTACTAATTTGCTTTCTCTGACTCTTTTGAGTTTGTTGCCAAATTTCAGCTTCTGAAAGTCTCAAATCAATAGATACAGTTTCCCCGCTTATTTGGCAAATTTCCGGATCTAGAATTTCCTCAAAACCACGGTTAAGTATAGGATGAAGCCGAAAGAACGCCGAACAAAGTCCGCGGGATTTTAACTCCCTCGTTAGTTCATTCATTGCCAAATTGAGAAACTCAGGCGTACTAGCCGCGGCTTCATTCAACAAAATGCCCGGATAGCCATAAGGGGATACAATATCAAAAAAATTTTCTTCCCTTAACTCCCCAGGGAATATTTGAGCGCAATTACGCAATAAATAAGGCAGGAAAAATATTTTTTCATCCTCAATGATCAAAATAGCTTCTGGAGTGCTTTGAATTCTTTTTGCGTCTAAATCTAAATACTCTGGCAAATGATAAATATCATGACGTAGTTGTTGCAGCGTTTCTTGCCACAAAGGATTTAATAATTCAATGATTTTAGTCTTCATCATCACTATCAATGGTCTCCGGTTAAACGATAATATTCATTAGGACTCCCCCTCTGAGCAATCGTGATCCCGAAAATCACTGACACAGTAAATAAAGCCATAAACGGAGGTCATAAATACCTCAATTTTAGCAGAAAGGGAGGGACAAAAAATTATATTTTATGAGTGAAAATGTCCTTCTACAATAAATTAAAGCGGCTTTTTACAGACAGGACTCATAAAAGTGGCAATCTAAATTGGCATCAACCTCAATGTCACTAGGATCTATCACTTGACAAACCGTTTTAAACAGAAGAGAAATATCTCAAGCAAAAGACTGGTTTTAAACATAGTGAACATCTAATTCTAAACCTTCGTCCCAAGCCAATCTGTTGCGTCCGCAAATGAATCTATGCTCATCCTGTGATTCAAGGAAGTACCGAATGACGTTTACTCTCACGCTCCCAATAGTAGGGTAGGTATTCAATAAGTAGTGTTCGAAGACCGACAAAAGACATATCTCCTTTTAGTACACTCCATAACTGGATTATATCATCTAGGCTTTTCTGGCGGAGAAACTTACCAAAGCCCGTAAGATATTGAGCATCAGATAACAAATTGCCATCCGAATCGCGATCATTTGTCATGGTGCGAAATTTATAGCAGGTAAAAATGTGACCATCTTTACTTGGGGGCTTTTGGGAGAAAACAATCAGCCCCATGGGAGATAAAATTAGTAGGACGATCGCGGCTACCCATCTATCTAATACAGAGTTTACTAATTTGTAGTATGCGGTGACGGATGATTGATCATTGCACATTGCTAATAACCTCAAAAATGGAACCCTAAATAAAAAACAATGCGCCATTTCCTCAAATAGTTTACGACCACCCGCCAAGGCAAAATACGCTTCTGGTCGAGCCCGTTTCGCAAATGCCGCGATCGCATCTCGATATCTTTATTGTATTCTAAGACAAAGCTTCTGCATAGAGTTCTTCATGTAGCTTCACAATTGAGCGCAGATCGTAATCTGCCATGCGTTCTCGTCCACCCTTGCCCATTGTCTTAGCTTCCTCACAATGATCTATCACCCAAGCCATTGCCTCACTGAGCCCTTTTATATCTCCAACTTCAATGAGAAGACCGCAGCCGCCTTCTAATAATTCCTCGATCCCACGGATCTGAGTGCCGATCGCCGGGATTTCTAAAGATAAAGACTCCATCAAACTTCTCGGTAATCCTTCCTGTTGAGAAACCAGTATCGTTGCTGCTGAAGCCCGTGTGAGGGTTGGAATATCCTCGCGCCTCCCCAAAAAATGCACCTGATTTTGAATACGCAGAGAAGAAGCCAGTTGCTGCATCTCTTCGAGAAGTGGTCCACGACCGGCAAAGGCTAAATGCACGTTAAGTCGGGACAACTTCGCAAATGCCTTTAACACATCCCGATGACGCTTGCGGGGGATAAACTCAGCGACAGAGAGAAAAAGTGAATTTTCCTGAGTTATCCCCAACTCCTGACGCACCCGCGCTACCTCAGATACAGACACCGCATTCGGATTGTAATAATTTAGATCCACGCCAATTCCAGGCATATAGCGAATGCGATCTTCGGGGAGAAGGTGGTGTCGTTTTGCGGCCAATTCATCCTCACGATTAATGACAACTAGATAATCAGTCCAAGCTCCTGCCAGTTTTTCTAATGTCAAAAAAATGGCATTTTTTAATGGTTGTCCTTGCGGATGAAAGTGAAAGCCGTGAGCGGTATAAATTACCTTGCATTTACCTTGTTTTCTGAAGTTGTTTAAAGCATATCGACTAACAAACGCGGCGACAGGGGTATGAACGTGAACGATATCATATTTTCCCTGATCCATAACTTGTTTAATTACTTCCGGTGCCGCGATAAAGTTCTTAGGATTTAAGGGGTTTCTCGACCATTCAATTTCCCACACTTTCTCGAAGGCTTGCAAGCATTCAGGGGAAGTGGAAACACCCTGAGCCATAGCATCTACTTGCCAACCTTGGGCGCGAAAATAGTGAGCAAAAGGCAGAAGAAAAGCACGGAGAGTACCGGCAACGGTAGTGATTTGTAATAGTCGTTTCATCTTTTTTTCTCTAACCAAGCTGCTGTGATTTCACGAACGTAACGATAAAATTCTATCCGTTGTTTTTGGAGAATTTCATCTCGATATTCTTTGGCTGTTTGTAAGTTACGTGCTGACATTCGCTCCATGCGATCCGGGTCAGTTATTACTTGACGAATTTTAGTCGCCAATGCTGTTACATTGCCGGGGGGTACCATATCTTCAGGTGGAAGCAGTTCCGGGATGCCTCCTACTGTGGAGCCAATACAAGGCAATGCTCGTGCCATTGCTTCGAGCATTGCTCTAGGTAAACCTTCCTGATGGGAAGGAAGAACGAACAGATCCGCTCGATCCAATTCCGCCATGACAGCATCACCACCGGATAACTGACCCAGAAAAGATACTCGATCTCCCAAGCCAAGGGATTTGGCTCTCGCTTCCAATTCAGATCGATGTTTGCCATCTCCAACCAAAGTGAATTTGAGGTCTAGTCCCTCTTGCACGCAAGCCGCAACTGCATCGATCAAAACATCAGGGGCTTTATAAAGTTGAGCCATCGTACCGACAAAAATCAAATTAAATGTCCCTCCCTGACGGGGGAGACGAGACGAAGAAACCAGCGTCCGTTCTGGAATATCTACATCCGATACACCTACGGAAAAGTTAGCACAAGGGTATCGTTGCTGCAAAGCTTGTTTGGTAACATAAGCGGCTGCGGCTGCTTCTGTACAATCCCGTCGCAGTCGCCGGGGCGATGACCAGCGAAAAAACCGGCGCAAGGGATGTTTTACTGACCCGGGTGCAAATACATCGTAAGGATCTGCTACTACTTCCACGGCGTATGGACGCCCAGCTTGGTGTAGCATTGATTGAATAGGCGAAGCGATTATGGAAGCAACCCGCAAGATTACTGCATCGTTTGGTTTGACTGCATTTCTGGCAATGCGGCTCACTTGCCATGCCTTGAGCAGATATTGCCAAGGGCCAATGTAATAGGGTATTGCCGCAAAGTCAACTCGTTCTCCGTCGGCTTGTTTCCAGTCAGCAGGTACATTCGCTACGTCTCGCACCCGGGCTACGACGCGCACGCGATCGAATACTTGTAAGTATCGCGTCCAAAAGGAATAGGGGAAGGTTGTTTGTGTCCAAACTTTGCCATCTGGCGTGCGATCAAAGCGATGTTCGAGAGTTACGACAACGTTCATAGCGGGAAGAGAGGGGCTAGGGGGCAGGGTGCGGGGAATGAAATAGGATAAAATCTAAAAGGCCTTAGTTGCTTGATAAACTACAACCTCTAAAGGTTTGAGAAATCCAGATAGTCGAGTGCCGTTTAATGCTAGATCGTCAGGATGATTTTGAAACATACGTTTTAGTTGCGTCATTTTTGACGGGATGGGGATCGATACTTCTTTGCGATCGTAAGAACGGTTAACTACTACTACTAAGGCTTGGTTTTGATACGTCCATATTCCCGTGATTACCTTTTTTACTCCTACATCAATTATATTTAATACTCCATTTAACAGTAGGGAATCAATGGCTTTTATTTCTGGCACTAAAGTTTTCATTCCTGCCCACAGTTCTGGGTATAAAGGTAAATGCCAATTGCTATCGTGATAAGTGTAGTAAATAATTCCTTTCGCACCTGCTAACAACGCTTGGTAGGTCATATTTCTCACTTCATCAAAGGTGGGTATAAGAACGGGATGGGATTCTCCTTGTTTTTTATTTTGCCAAGCAAAAGCTTGTACGTTAGCATAAACAGCTTTCTGGTATGGAGCCACTGCATCGTGGACAAGGGAAACTCGATCGTAGGTTAATGATATTTCATCATCTCCGTTACCAATAGGATAAGACTGCATGGCAACTACATCAGCAGAATTTCCAAATTCTTTAATCTTATTTGAATAACCACTGATATAAGTAATGTGATGCGGATCGGCTAATTTCACTTGTTGGTGAAATTTTAACACTTCCTGGGGATTCAGCTTACCATTATCAACATCGTCGGCAATATTCCAACCCAAAACAGCCGGTTTTTCTTTGAATGCCTTGACCATTTTAAGTAAGCCGATACCTGGTTCGCTCAAAACGTAAATGCCAAGGTGATCTGCTTCGTTCAGAAATTGCTCGTAACTATCAATTTCTGTTGCAGAAGCGTGCATCGTGTTGAATCCAGCCGCGGCCATATCCCGAATATCTTTTATTAAATCTTCTTTTTTTGATTTCCAAGAAACGTGATAAAATCCCAAAGGAAAGAATTGTTTACCGTTAACTACACTGATCCCATTAAGGATTGTTACACCGTTATCTATTGTTTTTTTTATCATGGCTGTTTGAGAAGAACTGGATGACTTATTCTCTGGTGATAGGGTAATAATTATTACTATTACTACCAGGAGAACCGTTAATAATCTAATGATTTGATGCCAAGTCTTTCGGTTTATCATAAATTTTCCGTTTGGGGATTAGGTAAAGAGTCTTCTACTAAATAAGGAGTTCGCATAGCAATCGCGACCGAACTCAGATAAAGGCCAAGAAACTGACCGAGAGCGGGTTCAGGGTAAAAAGTTTCTTGACTAAAAGCGGTAAGTAAAAAGGTAAATGTTCCCCAGAAAAAAGGTTTTTCTCTTATTTCTATTTGATACAAAAAAAATAGAATTATACTAAAGAAGATGCCAAATATACACAAACCTATCAAACCAGTTTCAGAAGTAATTTGTAGATAAAGCATATGGGCATTATCTCCCCGATCAATCGCAGAACCAAAACCATTTCCGACCATCCAATTAACTTCATTTTCATCTAATGCAGCAAGGTGAGCGACCCATCTTTGATCACGTCCACTTAAATTTTCCGCATTATTAGCTTGAAAAACGGTTAATTGGCGATCGATAATCGAACCTTCATAGGAATTTAGCTCAATAGATTCTAACCCGATAAGAGATGCCAGTACAGGTAAAATCCATGCTATATTAGCAATGACTAAAACATAAATTGGTTTAGATCCCAAATAGAGTGACAGTAAAAATAAGATAGCTCCAAATCCAGAACGAGACTCGCTGATAAATACAGTTAGTGTAGAAAGAATAAGCAAAGTCGTATTAGATATATCCTTTTTTTGAGTACAGCCTAAGTGCAATCTTAAAATCAGAAGCATCATTACTTGGGCCGCTACATAAGCATGGTTGTAACCGACAAAACCTAAACCCTTAGTTCCGATCTGACCAACATTGGCATAGTATTGCCAAGCTCCCACTTTGGGCAAATGGGCGGTAACTAATCCCAAAGGTACTATACCCGCATAGGTTAAGAAAACTCCCAAGCAAACGAAAATTAACACTCCATCAACAATTTGCCTCATTTTCCGAAGTCGCTCTGGTGTTAATGGAATACGAGCAATTAACCAAAATAAACAAAAGTATTGTACTAAACGATAAATTTGGAAAGCACCAAAAGGAAGTCCACTGGCATTCTCATCGGCAGAAGCCAAGTAGCAAAGATAGGATAGGGTACTTCCCAACAAAATAATTATAAAAATCGAAAATATTCTTTGATTGGGACGAGAGAGGAGTGTAGTATATCGACGACATCGAATAAAGGTGAAGACCATGAAGAAAAATGCCAAATCAGAAAAACAAGGCCAAATTGCCCAAGGACCGATCGGTAAGATGGGGACGGTAAAACTTTGGGAGAGCAAATAACAGCACAAAGCCAAAAATAACCATTTCGTGCGTTGTAACTGCGATGATGATATAGAATTAGGGCTAACCGATTTAGCTTTATTTTTTGATTTCATTGAGCGATATCTCCCGGTAGAGTGTCTCCAGTTGTTTAACACTATTGTGAATATTGAACGAACTTTGCTCGAGCAATTGATAAGCTTCTGTTTGCATAATTTTCGGTTTTGTTTTTTTAGTAGTTAGGATCGCTTCAGACCATGCAGATGCTGTTTGGGATAGGGAAAGTCGTTGCATCAATGGCAAAACTACTTCCACTTCCTGAGTAATTACATCAGAAAAGATACAGGGTAAACCAGCAGCTTGCGCTTCCATCAAGACTAGAGGTAGTCCCTCGTGAAGAGAGGGTAAAAGGAATAGATCCATCACTCCAAGCATCATTTGGGGTACGTCTGATCGCGCTCCCGCCAAAATTACATAAGGACCTAACCCCATTTGTTGAATTTTATCCTCAATTACAGGCCGCACAGAAGCATCTCCTATTAACAACAAACGAGTAAGGGGTTCTTTTTGTACAACCGCGGCCGCAATTTCTAAAAGAAATAAATGGTTTTTTTGTTCTTCAAAACGACCAACATGACCAATTATAAAAGCATCCTCTGGAACCCCACATTCCCGACGCAGGAGAAGTCCATCCACAGGTATTTTAAACGGTGTTAAATCAATGGCACAATGGAGCACTTGCGGGGGGTTATTCTCCCAATGATCTCCAAATAGAGCCGCCGCTGCGACACGACTCGCGGCTAAACCTGTTGTGGCATAACCCTGAATACAAGCTTTCATTAATGTCGTATAGAGCCGTCGTAAAAAACTCGCGTGGGCATCTACCCCATAAGTATCAAGATGACTGTGAGCGATACGAACGGGCACGCCTGCTAGCTTTGCCAACCAGAGAACGTAACCGCTAAAGTGATGGACATGACTGTGAACAATATCATAAGGCCTCTTCTCACGCAAAATTCGTTTGAAGTTACGAGCGTAAAGCCAAGGTTTTGAGGGAGAGAGGCACGGGATAATCTCACTGCCGAGCGATCGCGCTTCGTCATCGTAAGGGCAGGGCTGATCTATATGTACCAGAAAATCCATCTGGAACCGATCGCGATCAATATTTCGCAAGACGTGCATGAGCCACGTTTCGATCCCCCCCCGGTTCATCCCGCCCACGACATGGAGAATGCGTAGGGGAGCGTGATCGCGCTTTTTAGAGAGTGTTTGATTCTTGAGCATTTCTGGGGAGTTTGTATATGGCATGATAAGTAATACCTGAAGTTAAAACCAACTGAACTAATGCTGAAATAACCAGCGCGATGCTGGCTCCTCTCAATCCCTGAGATGGAATTAGGAAAAGACATGAAATGGCTGAGATTCCTGTCACCAAAGCAAACAAAGGCATTTGAATGCGAAAGTATCGTGCAGCCGTTATCGTATAACCTTGAAAAGAAGACAGATAACCTATCCCCGTCGCCACCATTAGCCAGACAAACACATCTAAATTTTGGGCATACTCAGAGCCATAAATCAGAGTCAGGAGTGGTTTCCCCCCCACCAGCGCAATGATCACTCCTACTACTGCGAGCACAAAACCTATTCCCATTAATTGCCAAATCAGTTTCTCAAAAGCTGATTTGTTGCCCGCGGCATAGTATTTTGATAGCTTAGGACTTGCTGACTGTCCCAAAGCACCAACCACCATACTACCCACCACCATCAAATAGGAAAGAGCCCCAAAAATGCCTAATTCTCGCACCCCCAAAGAGTTTTTAATAAAATAACGTGGGATATTGGTGTTGAGAGAAATTAACATCATCACCAAACCTAAAGGCAAAGCTAACCAAGTCAACTTACTTAACCTTTGCCAATGCCAATGGGGTTGACATAAATGGAAAATATTTTGGCCTGGTAAATTGCCGCGATCATCTTTTGATTTCTCAGAAGACTTCTCTAACTCTTCCTCCTGTTTCTTGACGGAAATCTTGAGGAGCGCAACTCCCCTGGGAATGTCATAGCACACTAATACTAAAGTCCACGCGATCGCTAATCCGATCGTACCCCCCAAGACACTGTGAGTCAGAATCATCCCTAGGTCCAACATCAACAGTGACAGGATGCCTTTAATCATTGAGGAAATTGAGATCCAGTCCATGCGTTCATGTTGTTGAATTAAGCCATAAAAGACATCACTAATCGACTCAATTCCCTTGGAAAAGCCAATAACCAAGATCACCAGAGATAACTTCGAGGGATATCCAGAGGTGAGGGTAATTCCTGTAATGATCAGGAATGCTAAAACAGTTCCGAGGAGCCGCAAAGCCAGATAGTCATTGAAACTATACTCCCGTCGAGCATCCGTCGCTTGGATACCTCGCAATTGTAAATTGGTAAACATCATCACAGGGGCAGTAACCGCGAGTCCCAAAGTGAATTGACCCACCATTTCTGGCGATCCCAGTTTGGCTAATAACACCAACATCCCCCACTGAGAACCCGCATAAACGAGGTTCCCAGTAAAAGTCCAAGAAAAATTACGGCGTAAGGAGAGGGGCTTAATTAGTTGCATTTGGCGCAAATCACACTTAGGGATAAAACAGAGATAAATGATGCCATAATTTCACCACTATCTTGATACAAATACTCAAGATAAATCTGTTAACATCAGGGAGCGATTATCTCGCCGCCACTAATTTAATAGTCGCGTCTCCCGCCAGAGGTTGTGAGAAAAAGTTGCCTTGACCATAAACACATTTCATTTGGGTAAGTTGAGACATTTGTCCAGCCGTTTCGATACCCATGACAATCATTTCCATTCCTAATTCTTGGGCAACTGCCAGCATTTTATGGATGGTTTTTAAGTTGTCTGGACTCTTTTCCAAACTACTGATTAAACAACGATCCAGTTTAATACTGTCAAATTTCCCATACTTCAAACGGAGTAAATTGTAAAGGTCTGTTACTGATGAATTATTGCTACCACAATTATCAATGAGTAACTGAAATCCCAGGGCTTTTAAATTGACAAAAATGGCATTTGCTGCTTCATTTTGTGTGATAGTTTTTTCGGAAATCTCTAGTCTTAAACAAGAATGTGGCAGTTTATTTTCTTTCATTATTTGTGCAATCTTTTGACCTAAATCAGGTTGAAAAAATTGTTTCTTTGTCAAATTTACACTAATCGTCAGAGGGGTATTCTTGGGAAACTGTCGCTGTAAAACGGCAAGTTGGCGACAGGCTTCATGGATTACCCAGAAACCAATGGGAATAATTAAACCCGTCTCTTCGGCCACTCGGAGAAACTCAGAGGGGGGGATTAAACCCCGTTGGGGATGTTCCCATCTTAATAATGCTTCAAACCCAATAGTCTGATTATTTGTCAGGTGAATAATGGGTTGATAGTACAAACGAAACTCTTGACGTTTCAGGGCTACTTTTAAATCTTTTTCTAATTCAACGGTAGCCGGATCATGAAAATTGGCTGGTAACACAGAAGCATTAGAGAACAGATTATTATCAACCATTGTGGCCGCATAACCCGGAATGTATTCGTGGACTAATTGCTCTAGGTAAAAGACTATTAAATGAGAATCGTTTTTCTGGGCTGCTCCACAGAGTAATTTAACTTTTTCCTCAATATCCTCTGGTATCATGCGACTGGCATTACCGACAATGAGAATTTTATCATGGCGGGTTTTTTCGTAAGTCTCACCCGGAACAAACAATTCCTCAAATAATTTTTCTCCTGGTCTGAGTCCTGTAAAGACAATATCAATATCCTTGCCTACTTCATACCCAGATAAGCGAATTAAATCTTTCGCTAAGTCCAGAATTTTCACCGGTTTTCCCATGTTCAACATGAACACTTGACCCTGATCGCCGAGAACCGCGGCTTGTAATAACAGTTGTACCGCTTCTGGAATCGTCATAAAGTAACGACAAATGTCTGGATGGGTGATGGTAATCGGTCCCCCTTGGGCAATTTGACGTTTAAAAGTAGGAACAACACTGCCACGACTTCCCAAAACATTACCAAATCGCACAACGACGAAAGCACGACCACTCTTTTGCGCCGCGTGCAGCACCAGCATTTCTGCCACTCGCTTACTACACCCCATAATGTTCGTGGGATTGACCGCTTTATCGGTGGAGATCATTACAAAGTGTTGCACATCGTATTTGAGTGCTAGTTCCACCAGGTTTTTCGTTCCCTGTATGTTATTTGTAATCGCTTCCGGTGGGTTGAGTTCCATCAAGGGAACGTGCTTGTGTGCCGCGGCATGGAATACTACATCAGGTCTGAAATTTTCAAAGATGTGTTCGAGGCGATTCGGAAAACGAATATCCGCGATGTATGCCGTGAGATGGGGAAGCGGGACATCACCTTCTGTCTTCCCTTTCAGTTCTAATACCACCCCCGCGAGTTCTTGTTGAATATTAAAGACCGAGTTTTCACCATGTCCTAATAATACAATCTCCGAAGGACGGCATTTCAAGACTTGGCGACAGAGTTCACTACCAATGGAACCTCCAGCACCTGAAATTAAAACTTTTTTCCCTCGGAGAAATTCCGAGATTTTATCGACATCCGTTTGAATCGGTTCTCGACGCAGTAAGTCTTCAATGGAAATTTCACGGACTTGATTTAGAGAAACTCGACCATTGAGAATTTGATGAATACTGGGAATGGTACTGGTTTTGACTTTGATTCTTTCACAAATATCAACTATCTCTCTAATCACTCCGCCGGAAGCCGTTGGTATCGCGATCATCACTCGATCAATTTCGAGAGAAGGCACCAAAGAGGGGAGCAAAACGCGATCGCCCATGACACTTAACCCACGAATCCGTAAGTTGAGTTTATTGGGGTCATCATCGACAAAGGCAACGGCCTCTAGTCCCAACCCGGGCTTCCGTTGCATTTGCTCTACAAGGGCAACTCCTGATTGACCCGCGCCCATAACAAGAATACGCTCTGCTCTCGTATTTATCCGCGATTTTTGGCTGAGTCTGTCGAGGACGGGAATGCTGAAACGAATGCCACCCACTAATAAAAGGGTGATGATCCCATCTAAAAGAGGCAGGGAGTCCGGCAGAGATGCCAGTGGTGAATCTTTTAGATGTGCTAAAACTTGGAAGATGAATGTTTGCACAAACAAGGCAATACAGGTCAATATTCCCAATTGAGCTAATTCATCTATCCCGGCATATCGCCAGTCCCGCCGATAAAACTCCCCTGTGTAAAATATGCTGACGTTCACAAGCACGAATAGGACCGTTACAAGGATCAGGGGGGCCTGATAGACATTGAAAGTCCAAGATTCTAAAAGAATGTTCAGCGCGAATAAAGGGGTAATAGCAAAGCAAAAAACATCAATGATCAAAAAATGTCGATTTCTTAAACCAATGTAAAACTTTAAAAGTGTTTGAAAATTTAGAATGCCCATTTTGCTATCTCTCACAATTAATATGAGTTTGGCTGGAAAATGAGTAGAGTCACCTCAATGGTTTGGAAAAAATGGTTTGGAAAATAGGACTCCCATGCGTGTTTTTATGGATAGAGTTCTAGGGATGGGAAGTTCGCACTCTTCGGAGGTAGGAACTTGAACGCGTACCTTAAACCCAGGCTAACTGCCTGATTCTGGTCAACTAGGGCTATCTTTCAAGTCCCCACCAGACCCCTTAGGTTGGTGGTCGGTTGTTGACCGGTACTCCGATCTAATCGCGGGTTATTGACTCTGCCATCGATAAATCGGGCTAGGGGCGTAAATTCTTTAGTTCCTATATTCCGTTTTAACACAAATATTTTCTTTGATGCCAATATTTACAAAAATTAAAAATTTAAAGGGAAGCGCAAGCGGATGTTATACTGATAAATATTTGTATTCTATTATTCTCTGGCCAGAGAATATTTTACAGAATCTTCATAAAAGAAATCTTGACGATCATAATATCGTTGTGATATAATGACAATTTATAAAAAACATCCTAAAAACCAGTCCTTTGATTTTCTGTAAGCTTTACAGGGTAAGCATTAGAGGCGATTAATTTTTTTAAAAATTGAGATTTTCACCTGACTTTTAACAAAAAGTCTCAGTTTACAGTTGGTCCGGGGTTTTGCTCTTTGAGATCCTCTCATAATTGTCAAGAATATTGTCATAACCAAGCAAAATAATAAGAGGTCAGTTATGGAATCTACGGAAAGTTTAATGGGGTTTCAAGAATACTGGCGAATTTTCCAGCGGCGTTGGTTCCCCGCGTCAGTAGTATTTGGGTTTATAATCATTCTGACGATCTTAGCTATTTTCCAGCAAAAACCTGTTTATGAAGCCGAGGGGAAACTTTCCTTTAAAAAGACAAGTCTGACATCATCTTTAACCGGATTAGGCAAAGAAATAGGCGAATTAGAAAAAGTGGGTGAACAGAGTAATCCTTTGACCACTGAAATGGAGATTATACGTTCACTTCCCCTCATTCAAAAAACCATAAATGAACTGAATTTAAAAGATGCTAAAGGTAAAAAAATCACAAGCAAAGATTTTTTAAAGAATCTCACTATTGCTCCTATTCGTGGTGCTGATTTGTTAACTGTTACCTACAAAGACAGAAATAAAAAAGTTGCCGCCGAAGTCGTTAATAAGTTGATTTATTTTTATATAGAAAACAATCAAACTTCCCTGCGTGCGGAAACGGTTGCAGCTCGTAAATTTATTGAAAATCAGTTACCGATCGCGGAAAAAAAAGTTCGTCAAATGGAAACAGAGTTACGAGATTTCAAAGAAAAAAATAGAGTAGCTGTTCTCCAAGAAGAAGCGAGGGTTGCGATCGCGAATATTGGGAATTTAGAACGCCAAATTTCGGATACGAAGTCTCAATTAGCGAATGTGACGGCACAGTCTCAGGCTTTCCAAGAACAGTTGCAAATGACTCCCCAGCAAGGGTTGGTGTTAACGGCACTGAGTCAATCTCCGGCCGTACAGGAAGCCATGAAGGAATACCAGCTAGTGGAACGTCAGTTAGATGTTGAACGAACTCGTTTTCAGGAATCGAGTACCCTGATCGCCACTTTACAAAGTAAGAAAGCGGCGTTGAAAGCACTTCTTGATGCACAAATCAAGAACGTGCTAGGCAATAAGACAGAATTGCCCCAAGGAAGTCTGCAACTTGGGGAGCTTAAACCTAAAATCATTGAGGCGTTTATCAACGTAGAAAACCAACGTCAAGGTTTAGAAAATCAACTTTTACCTTTATCAAAAACCCTAACCGAGTACAAGGTAAGACTGAATAATTTGCCCCGATTAGAAAAAGAACAACGGGAGTTAGAAAGTAATCTACAAGTGTCACAGTCCATCTATGAAAGTTTACTCAAAAAGCGTCAAGAGATCAGTATTGCTGAAAATCAGAATGTGGGAAATGCTCGTATTGTCCAACCCGCGATCGTTCCTGATGAACCAGTTGCATCTCGAAAATCATTATTTTTAGTGACAGGGGGGTTGTTCGGGAGTTTACTCGCGATAGGCACTGCTCTTTTATTAGAATCACAAGATCGCTCAATTAAGACCGCGGAAGAAGCCAGGGAATTATTTGATTTTACACTGTTGGGTTTAATTCCATCCTATAAAAAATCCGAAAAAAATAAAGGAAATTTTTTCCGTCCCAAATTAGCTTCACGGGACACAGAAGTGTCTCCAATAGAAGTAATTGTTCGAGATAGGCCTTACACTGCTATTGGTGCAGCTTATCGGATGCTGCAAGCGAATTTACGCTTTCTTAGTTCCGATAAAGAGATTAAAGTTATCGTAGTTAGTAGTTCTCTTCCCCAAGAAGGAAAGTCCACGGTTGTTGCTAATTTAGCCGTAACAGTAGCACAATTAGGTCGTAAGGTTTTACTCATTGACGCGGATATGCACTGTCCGGTACAGCATCAGATTTGGGAATTGTCTAATCAGGAAGGTTTGAGTAATATTATTGTTGGACAAGCGGAAGCCAAAACCGTGATTAAATCTGTCCTTGATAATTTAGATGTTCTTCCTTGTGGGGTGATTCCACCAAATCCGATGGCTCTACTTGATTCTCAAAGAATTTCTTTATTAATTCATCAATTTTCCGCGAGTTATGATTTTGTCATTATTGATACACCCGCGTTAAATATTGCCGCGGACGCGCTGATTCTGGGCAAAAAAACTGATGGTTTGTTATTAGTTGCTCGTCCCAAGGTGTTAGATTCAGGAAGTGTCGCGTTTGCCAAAGACCTTTTAAAGAAATCTCATCAGCCGGTTTTGGGGTTGGTTGTCAATGGTGTCATTCCTCAAAATGAACCTCATAGTCATTACTATTTTGCCGATCAATCTGAGAAGTCAGCTCGAAGTTTGAGTAAAAATTGATCCTTTAATTTTCATTGTTTTTCTCCCTCTCCTCTTCTTGATTTTTCTTGGAGTTTTGGCGAAGTTCTCGGTGTTTCTCTTTCAGTTGTTTAACGCGATCGGGGTCGGCATCCGAACGCAAAAAAATCCGATGATCTCTAATTTTTACACAATTTTCTTTCAGACATTCTTGCCATCGATCGCGTGATATTTTCCCTGGAATCTTCTCTAATAATCCCCATTCTTGTTCTAAACGACTGAGTTTAGCAAATTTTTCGTAGTGGGGATAATCGGGTGTAACTAATTTTTCTTTTCTGATTAATATTGGCGGATTAGAAGCACCAGAAAAATTTTGATATTTTACCCGTAAATCCCTTAAATCTATTTTCATAGAAGTTTGTAAAATCGGATGAGATTCGGTATCAAAATCGGGATAAAAAAGATAGGATATTTTCGGTTGTCTAATATGAAATTTAATGACGTTAAATCTATCAAGACGGCCGATGGTGCGACTGGCACATCCTTCATAAACTCGTAAAAAAGGATCTAATTCATCTAGGGCGGAAATATGCACTAATAAATAATCTGAGAAGTTCAGTCCAATGGGACTATTATGACAGGTTTCAGCAATCACGAGGGGATGTCCTAAACTTACTAAGAGGAAATTCCCGATCGCGTTAGCTTTGTAATAACTACCAAATAAGCTTTTGATGTCATTTCTAATCAGAGATGATAAGGGTTTTTCTACTTCTTCATCATCAAAATTACTCAGGGCTAAATATACGATTAAATCTTGACGACGTTTCTCCGCGATCGCGTCCCATTCTTGTTTCTCTGTCACTTGTAAAATCACTTGAAAGGCACGTTTAAAGGTTCTAAATTCTGCTTTAATTGCGGCTTCTTCGGGGAATTCATCCTTCATAGGAAGACGACCGCGATCGCGGATAAAATTCATTAAAGCCGTCAGTAATTCTTGATAATCCTCAAAGCGTTTATCAATCAGACGAATGCGAGGAGTGCTTAACTGACGATGAAACTGAGAAACTCTAAAATTTTCCGCGTCTCTTTCATCTCGAAAGACAAAATAAATACCTAACCCGACGGGAATAGCATCAACATTTAAAACTTGTTCAATATAAAATTTTAACTCTTCCTGTTCATAATATTTTTGAAACGTATTACGGGAAGTAATAATACCATCACCATAGGCAATTTGATTTTCCTGTTGATCATTAATCAAAACTTGTGCAGCAACAATTAACACTTTTTCAGTTAAATTCCAAGCCTTAATTAAAGCGTCTCGTCGTTCTTCTAGTTCTTCAATAACATTAATAATATAACCCAAATTGACAATATCTGCCAGAATTAGGGGAGTATTCGGAGAATAATAAGGGTCCCATCCGGCGGTAATATAACCTTTTTCTGTCAGAATTTTAACATCAGTCCCATAACCACATCCATAGTCAAAAAAACTGGTTTCTTCTGTTAATAAATTTGCTTCTAATGCCAAACGCACCGGTTTTGATAATTCTTTGCGAAACATCGCGGCTTTATGACGCTCTATAAAAGTGAGGTTTCCGGTTTGAGATATGGGGATATTTGAAGTGGTAAATTGTTGGGTTTGTTGAGGTTTATTTTCGGTAATAACTTCAGGTTTAATCACATGATGATCGATAATTATTACACCTTTATCGTCTAAGACTTTTTGCCATCCTTGGAGTGTTCCAATAAAACGAGTATGATCTAATAAGCCTAATTCTTCTTCCTGTTTTGTCAAATTGGCAAATTTTTGATAATGAGGATAATTAGATGTGACAAAGGTTTCTTTGCGATGGAGTATGGGGGGATTTTTATTAGGATCGTAATTTCGGGTTTGAATTTTTCCGGTTTGTAAGTCAATTTGAGTGCTATTTTTTAAGGCAGGATGGGGATTTTCATCGAATTGGGGATAAATTAAATAAGAAATTTTAGGAGCATCGGTATTAAATTTGATTAGGGTAGTTTCTGGGGGTATTTCTAAATAATAACGGGCTAAAGCTTCATAATATCTTAAGACGGGATCGAGAGATTCTAACGCGGAAATATGAATATAGAGAGCCGAGGGAAGTTTTTTGCCTATAGGACTTTTCTCGCAATATTTTTTATGTCCGTATTTACACAATTTTAAACTTAATTTATTAGCAAGTTGACCCGCGTTTTGATAAGTCAAAAAAAAGGATTTTATATCGTTTTGGATGAGGGGGGGAAAATCCGAGAATTTTTGCAAATTTGGAGGTAATTGTAATGGGGTATTTTTTAAGGCGAGATTTAGTAAAAGATGGGAACGATGTCGAGCCACGATCGCGTTCCATTCCTGCTCATTTGTCTGTTGTACAATCAGGGAAAAGGCTTGAGCAAAATTGGTATAGATTGTTAAAATTTCCGATTCTGTCGGTAACTCCCCCGCGAAGGGAAGACGACCGCGATCGCGCACAAATTCCATCAACGGTGTCAGAAGCGAAACCTGTTGTGAGTTAAGGTTTGAGAGACTATTGAAATCAGGAATTTTCCCAAATTCATTATCCTGTTTCATGGCGAAATAATTGAATTTTTATCAAGTTTTTGGTTTTGCCAGTTAAGGGGAAACAAAACAAATTAGTTAACTCAAGTGGCTACTGATAAGAGCCTATATTTTTCAGCCCCCCAACCCCGCGTCATAACAATTTGCTCTAGTGCTTCCCGTCTGCAAAGGAGCTTTCCTCAAAGGTAAACCTCCTTTGCAGTATCTCTTTATCATCCCTCCATCAACACGGCTGTTTTCTGGGTTTTATTCCCTTACTTCCGATTATATATAGCACGTCTAAATGAATTGTGAAATCCTGTAGGGGCAATCCAGAAGTGGTTGCCCCGCTCCCCCCCCGCGTGCAGGGGGCGAGGAGGGGTAGGCACGGGGGCGCTACCCCTACATCGTTCATAATTCCAATATGTTCGCTCATTCATGATCGCGAATGTTGGAAACACGATACCTATAGCAATCCTAAATTTGTCACGACTCTTATGGGATTGCTATAGCGCGTAATCCTAAGTTGTACAAACGTAGGGGCAATCCAGAAGTGGTTGCCCCGATTGATGAGATGAGGGGTAGGCACGGGGGCGCTACCCCTACAAATTACAAATCTGTATAAATGATTTTATTGTGGACACGCGATCAATTAAGTAGTAGGTTGGGTTGAAGTTTCCCCTATTTCCACTCCACAAATAAATGCTCTTATCAACCCAACCTACAGAAATAGAAAAATTATCTTTCAACCGCGGGAGGAGTAAAGCGAATTTCAATGCGACGTCTGGACTCATCTGCATTACGATTAACTGAAGCATAATCTCCCGAAGGTAGATAAAGTTGTGCCGCAGAATAAGCCCGAAATTTTAATCCTCCTAAACGTTTTTCACCTTGGATTTCTTGAAGTTTTTTCACTACGGCTAAGGCTCGCATTAACCCTAAATCAGCATTAGAACCCGCGTTTAAATTACTCACCGATTCATTCCCATTGGCGACATTTTCTAAAGTTTGATCGATATTACTTGCTGGGGCGGCAGTAGCTTGTCCATCAGTATGACCAATCACATCAACTATATAACCCGGATATTCTTTGGCAAAATTATCGAGTTGATTGACGACATGATCTTCGATAAATAAACGTAAACCTTCCGGTAAATCGGCTCGTCCTGTCTCAAATCGCAGGGGACGACCTTGGAGGTCTTTATCGGAATCTTTAATGACAATTAATGGGGGAGATTTCAAGCGTTTTATTTGTTCATTCAGTGTGGTAATTTTCTTTGCTTTTTTGTCTAATTCTGTCTGGATATTTGCCTTTTCTTTCTCTATTTTTTGCAGAAGTGCATTCTTGTTTGTAATCTCCTCTTGTACTTGAGTCAGATTTTTTTGCGTAGTATCTGCCGTGGACTTAAAAAATAAGGATCTCACCAAAGTGAGTAATAAAAATAAATTCAATATCATAAACGCATTTGACATCAAATCCGTAAATGCTGGCCAGATATTGAATTCTTCATTATTTAATTCATTATTTCGGGAACGACGACGCATTATGCTACCTCTCTATTAAGTTTAAATCTTGTCAAGATTTTTTTTGAGTTCTTGAAATTCGGGATCATAATTTGAATTATTGAGGGAATTTTCATTTTTTCCTGGTAATACTTGTATCAATTCAGATAGCTCAGATTTGATATCACTCAGATGACTAACATATCCTCCTAAATATTTGACTATTTCTGCAATTTGCACATTATTTTGATACGCTTTTTCACTTATCTTACTAATAAGATCATTGTTACTATCCACTTGTTCTGAGACACGAATAATTAGCAATTCGCTCATCTTTTGAATGCGCTCATTAACCGTAGAAGTATGGTTACTTAAAACTTCTATCAAACGATTTTCGGTTAAATCAGTTAATTTATCTTCTATTTCTCTCAGAGACTCGACTGATTGAGACACTTGTTCTACGACTTCCTGCATTTGCTGATTATTATTACCGATTTGTGCATCAATACTACTGGTTAATTGTTCATTATTTTGATTAGTATTTTCGACTAAATTGACTAAATAATTAATAGATTGCTCAATTTTATTCAAATTTATTGTCATCGCTTCAACGGTCTCAGAGAATGTAGAAATTGACTGATTAAATTGTTCTCCGTTGGTTGCTAAAACCATAGTTGCATTGGATAATCTCTCAGGAAAATTGCTATTTTGAAAGAGTTTTCCGGCTTCGGAAAATTGTGCGGTTGCTTGTTTGAACTCATTGGCAGCCGCGGATATAGTGCCAGAAGATTCCATAAATCGCTCATTAACTTCTTTGGCAAGGTTATGGGCTTCTGTCGCGCTTTTTTCGATTTTCCCAATTTCTTCTTTGAGGGAACTTTCCACCGCGTCTCGCACGGTTTCTCGAAATCTTGTTAAAAAATTTGTAAATTCAGAAACCAGGCGATCGACGGTTTTATCCATTCGTGTATGACCTGGTATAGTGGGTTGATAAACATTATCGAGATAATCTTCTAAAGAACTAATAAGCTGATATTTGGCTAAACTTGTATTCCAGTATAAATTAATCACCGTCAAAAAAGAACTACAAGCCACCGCGATCAAGCTAGTAATAAAAGCAATACCCATCCCTTGTAGAGGTTCCTGTAATTGCTTTAAGAGGCCATCTAAATTATTAGCCCCATTTTGCAGGATAGTTTGACTCAAGTTAGATAAGTTCAGGGTAATTCCTAAAAAAGTCCCCAGTAGCCCAAACGCGAGTAACAAATTAGGCAAGACACGGCAAAAGTAATCAACGCGATCGTATTGAGATGGATAAATCCCATCAATTAAAGCCGTAGTATTAACTTGTTCTAACTGCTGACTCGCCGTTTGAAATCTCTTCTTGAGTTTGTCAACAATTATAGGTGGTGTTATCTGCTCGTTCCCACCTAGTAACATTCTCACTTTTTTGGTTTGATCTACTAATGTCTTGTAAAGAGTAATTCGGAAAAATGCCGCGACTATAGTGGGGGAGATAACCAACACTATAGTCAGGAGCATTAAATAGGGTGGAAATAGTTTAAATAAGTCTGACACGATCAATAAACTCCTAATTTTCGGGACTAATAGATATAAGAAAAGGTGGGCGATGCCCACCCTATATTTTCATTAATTAACTGTTTTGCCGTAAGCCGTTTAGAGTAGGTTGGGTTGAGCCAACCCAACCTAGCACAAATCAGTTATTATCGAGAGAATCCTGTAGATTTTGTAACTGTTCAATGGTTAGTCCAGTCAGCTTGGCGACTTGTTCTAATGTCATATTTTCTCGCAGCAAAGAGCCAGCAACTTTCTGTATGCCCCGCTCTATGCCTTGCTGTATGCCCCGCTCTATGCCCCGCTCTATGCCTTGCTGTATGCCGCGCTGTAACCCGGTTTCAAAAATCTCTTGATAAATCACAGATTCTTTCATAATGTCCTCCCTCAGTATTTGCCTGATCACTTCTTCTTTTAATACTAACCCAGAT
>JBEDKD010000130.1:0-3808 GCA_041172365.1 Cyanobacteriota bacterium
CTTCTTCCTTCTTCCTTCTTCCCTCTTCCTTCTTCCTTCTGATTAGGATTCGACTTTAACGCCTTTCCAAAACGCGATATAACCTTGAATTTTCTTAGCTGAATCCTTAGTCAAAGGATAACACCACGCGGCATTCTTATTCACTTCACCATTAACGACAATATCATAATAATTCGCGACACCTTTCCAACTACAAGTCGTATGGGTGTTACTCTCTTTAAAATATTCTCGGTTAATTGTGTTGGCTGGAAAATAATGATTCCGATCGACAATTTTGGTGTGCTCGCTTTCGGCTAAAACGACACCATTCCAAATTGCTTTTGCCATGAGTCACTCCATGAGTGAATTTTTTTGATATCTTAAATTATAGCATAAATCCCAACAATTAACTCATTTACCAATAAGGCCGTCCTTTCCAAAAAACACCGATGGCGATTCCCATAACAGTGATTTGAGATAAGCCAACTAACACCAAGGGAACTGGGAGCAACTGTTTGACAGTCAATATCAATAATAAACAAAGGACTAATGCCCAGAGATTACCTCGATTGAGGAGATATTGCTGACTCCATTTTTCCATGATATAGACGGCTAGACAACCGATCGCGATCGCGATACCAACGGGAAGTAAGACACCCAAAGGGGAACCGAATAAAATCTGTAAAAAAGCCCGGATGGGTGGGGAGTACATCAGGCTCAAGCTTAATAATAACTCCACCGCGATCAGGGCTAAATTCGACGCGATCGCGACGGTGAATAATTCTCGCCAAGGAATCCCTTGAAAACGTTGCCAAAATTTGCTCATATTATCATAGAAATTAATAAGTTATCTGCATTTTCTCCGGTGAAATTCTGTGATAGAATTGCTATTTTACATTGATCGAGTACCCATCCTCCTTATGACTAATACAGTTAATTGTGCCGTAGATTGCCGAAATGGTTGCATCTTAGGGGATAAGTGCCCCAACCGGGAATATGCAGCCAAAGCATCTCAGTTTGTTCAAAATACATCCCTTGATAAAATGAATGAAATCGCGGAGGAAGCTCTGAGAAAGAAAAGAATGGAACCCCCCAAATGGGTAATTCCTGACTTTCCTCAATAATGTTAGATTAACAATTAAGCATTAAGGCTTCCCCGATAGGCTTGCGTAAAAGGAAGCGTCGGGGTTTGCCCAACAGCCAAGAGAGCCAAGAAGAATCAATGTGCTCAAGACGATATCCTAATTGATAATATAATCGTCGTGCGCCATGATTATTCTCAAGGACATGGAGATATATCTCCGTAAATCCCCATTCTAGGGCCGTTTCCTCACAATTACATAATAATTGTTGCGCGACTCCGCGCCGTCGATAATCAGGATGTACCGCTAAATTCGATAAATAGGGATATTGTAACCCCGGAAATTGCCAAAGATGACGCGATCGAACCGTCATTTCCACCGTACCCGCTAAAACGTCATCTAACTCGGAACCGAATATCTCCCTTTCCTCCAGAGTAGGAATAACCTCAGCAACTAAACAAACATATTGCTCCAGGGGCGATCGAAGTCGGTTTCGCAAATCTTCATAAATACCTAAACGAAAAAGGGGATATATCCACCGCAAAAACCCTTTGCGAGAGTGAAAACTCATCGTCAAAATTTCCGCGAGTTGCATTAGATCCGTTGATGTCGCCCCTCGGAGCCAAAAATTTGCCGACTCAGAAATACGTCTCGCAACCTCTGACTTGCGAGACATGGAAGAAACAAAGAAGGGATTAACAAGGCTTTCTTCACCCATTTTGACCCACTCACTTAAACTTTGCAATAACCAGAAAACGTCCGATGGTCAAATTTTCCCCACTTGTAGTATCGATCACAATTCGCACAGACAAACTCATCTATACCAATGGTTGCCAATGCTTTCTCAGTGACATCGTGAAAAGTCTTTTGAGCTTCTAATTCGACACTCCCAAGCGCCTTGCCACATTTTACCCCATTGCTTCACAGCTTCTCAAAAATTTACCCTATAACTTTTTATGCATAAAAATCAAAAATACAAAATATAAAATATTTATAAATTTGGGGATCAGACTTGTCCTAATGTCCATCAAAGGTCATAATCTTGAATTATGTCATCATCAGCTCTAACAGAATTCCGTTAATCTCATTGCCTTTTATGACCTTTCTCAACAAGCTTTCTCAACGCTCAATACCCTGGTATCCTTTAGGGATGTTAGGAGTATTTCTCTTTTCTTTGACGCTGCGATTTTGGGGATTAACTCGTTTTAATGCCTTTGTATTTGATGAAGTATATTATGCCAAATTTGCCAATGATTATCTCACGAATACCCCATTTTTTAACGCTCATCCTCCCCTAAGTCAATATATTATCGCGTTAGGAATATTAATTGGTTCCCATCTTCCCTTTGGTAAAGACGCGATGAATGGTTTAACGGGTTCCATGCTTTCGCCCTGGGATTATCGTTGGTTTAATGCCTTCACGGGTTCTTTTATTCCCTTAGCTATTGGCAGTTTAGCTTATCAATTAACGAAGCGGAAAAGTTATAGTTTTCTCGCGGCTTTTTTGGCTTGTTTTGATGCCTTATTTATTGTGGAATCCCGTTATGCCCTCAATAATATTTATCTAGTTTTGTTTGGCTTATTAGGTCAAATATTTTTTCTCAAAGCCTTAGCAAAACCATCAAAACAATGGAGTTTGATAGTAATATCGGGAATTTGGTTTGGAATGTCCGCGTGTATTAAATGGAATGGTTTATGGTTTTTGTTGGGAATATATCTTTTATTAATTTCAGCTTGGGCAATGGCATTGATTCAGAGAGAAGTCCCAAGAATCAATAGTGATTTATTGGGAAAACATCCTTTAACCAATTTTCTTTATGATATCACTCATCTCAAATTACCTAAGTTATTTTTGGGTTTATTGGTTGTCCCTATAGTGGTTTATAGTGTCGCGTGGATACCCCATTTACTGCAAAATCCCTCTCCGAATTTTTGGCAGATGCAAGAGGAAATTTTGGGTTATCATCAACGCATTAAAAGTGGGCCGGATGTGCATCCCTATTGTTCAACTTGGTATAGTTGGATTCTCATGCTTCGCCCGGTTGTTTATTTTTATCAATCTACCAGTATAGATAAACCTTCTGATCCGGTTTTACCTTCTCTTCCCCAGGGCATGAATGAGGTGATTTTTGATGTTCACGCGATGGGAAATCCTTTGCTTTGGTGGTTTTCGGCTTTGGCGATATTTTTATTATTATGGCTTTTAGCCGATCGCGTGATTTTCTGGTTAACCAGCCATAATTCTGATGATATTAGTCAGGTGGAAACCAGTCCGATTTTTCGATTTCCCCCCCCCGCGGAAATGTGGGTAGTCTTCTATTTTGTCATCAATTGGGCGGCAAATTTACTGCCTTGGGTAAAGGTGACTCGTTGTATTTTCTTATATCATTATATGGGGAGTTCAGTCTTTGCCTCTTTAGCTCTAGCTTGGTGGATAGATAGATGGTTACATAGTCCGAAAAAATATCTCCGAGGAATAGGTATTACTATAATTTTTACTGTGATCGCGGCCTTTATTTTTTGGCTTCCTGTACATTTAGGGCTTCCCCTTTCTCCTGATGGTTGGAAAATGCGAATGTTATTACAAAGTTGGATTTAGTGGGGAATAGGTAATGGGAAATGGGTAATAGGTAATAGGTAATAGGTAATAGGAAATTTTCTCTCCCTAGCTCGGTGAGGGAGAAAACGGGTGTATTTCCTTCTCTTTTCTTTGTGTCTTTGTGCCTTGGTGGTGATAAGATATCTCC
>JBEDKD010000131.1:0-15578 GCA_041172365.1 Cyanobacteriota bacterium
TCTTCCTTCTTCCCTCTTCCTTCTTCCCTCTTCCTTCTTCCTTCTTCCCTCTTCCCTCTTCCTTAAGATTAGCCTAAAACTTGAATAGGGCCATCAACACTACCCCCTAAAAATTGTCGTATCATGGGGTGAGGAGTGGTTTCTATATCAGAAATATTTCCTTGCCATTGTATCTTACCCCGATAAAGAAAAATGACCCGATCCGCGGTGCGTCGAATTGTACTATCCTGATGTGTCACCATAACATAAGTGCTACAACCCCCTTTGGAGGCTTGTAATTGACGAATTAAATCCTCAATAACTGTTGACGCGATCGGATCTAATCCCGCGGTAGGTTCATCATAAAGTAAGACTTCGGGGGTTTCACTCATTTTTTCAGGGTTCGCCATAATTGCGCGGGCAAAACTTACCCGTTTTCGCATTCCCCCAGATAATTGAGAAGGATAGCGATCGCCAATTCCGGGTAATCCCACCATCTCCAATTTTTCCTCAACCAATTCCTGAATACGGTGTCGTGAAAGTTTTGAGTGTTGATAAAGGAGAAAGCCCACATTTTCTTCCACTGTCAAGGAATCAAATAAAGCCGCTTGCTGAAACACCATGCCAATGCCAATGGGATCGGAAACATCATCCACCCATCCTGTGCGCCGTTGGCCTTCCACATAGACATCACCTGTGTCAGGAGGTAGTAAACCTGCAATAATCCGTAGGATAGTTGATTTTCCCGTACCCGATGGCCCAATAATCGCCAGAGCCTCTCCCCGGTAAATCGTTAGATCCACATTATCTAAAATGATATTATCCCCAAAAGATTTAGAAATTCCCTTAATCTCGATCAACGGTTCGGCCATAAAGGTGCATTATGATTCGCGTCTTGTTAGTGGATATTTTATCCCCATATTTATATGGCAATAGTTAAAATAACTGCCAGAATCAAAATGGTCTTATTTTATCTATATCCTTAAATCCTTTGATTCATTCATAAAACTATAGGCCCCTTTACTACAGTGAAAACACCTAAACCCTATTCCTCAAAAGCAGCAACGGACCAAATGTATCAGTGGTTTAAGTGGTTAGCCCCTGGATTGTTGGTAAAACGTTGGTTATTGATTAGTGCAGGAGGCTTGCTCCTTGCTATTGTGGGTATCGGGATCTGGACGGGGATGACTCCTATTTTTTATACCCTGCGCTTCCTAAGAGGTCTTTTAGCATTGATTGCTGGAACGATTCCTAATTATATCTCAGGTCCCTTGCTGATCGCGGGGGGACTGCTCTTGCTTTTTTGGGGGCAAAGTCGCACTTTTAATTCTATCAGTGAAGTATTTATGCCCGAAGGTGATCAAGAATTGGTCGATCGCCTCCTTCAACGCCGTCGTTTACATCGTGGTCCGAAAATTGTCGCGATCGGTGGGGGTACTGGTCTTTCCACTTTATTACGTGGTCTAAAGGATTATAGTTCTAATATTACCGCGATCGTGACGGTGGCTGATGATGGGGGCTCATCGGGACGTTTGCGCCGGGAAATTGGGGTTTTACCCCCTGGGGATATTCGTAACTGTTTGGCCGCGTTCGCGGATGAGGAAAAGTTATTAACGGAGTTATTTCAATATCGTTTTAGCGCGGGTGATGGTTTAGTGGGACACAGTTTTGGTAATCTTTTTCTCACCGCGATGAGTGATATTACGGGTGATTTAGAACAAGCGATCGCGGCAAGTTCTAGAGTTCTGGCGATTCGAGGTGAAGTGCTCCCAGCTACTCTCACGGATGTTAATCTTTGGGCCGAATTGGTCGATGGGCGGCGCATTGAAGGTGAATCTAGTATTACAGAAGCTAAGGGAAAAATACTGAAAATAGGTTGCACTCCTGAAAATCCTCCCGCGTTACCAAGAGCATTAGAAGCGATTCAAGAAGCTGATTATATTATTATTGGTCCGGGGAGTCTTTATACCAGTATTATTCCTAATTTGTTAGTCCCAGATATCGCGATCGCGATCTCGGAAAGTAAAGCCCCTCGCATTTATGTTTGTAATATAATGACTCAAGAGGGCGAAACTCAAGGTTATAGCGTCGCGGAGCATATTCTTGCTATTGATAAAGCCTGTGGAATGGCTTTATTTGACGCGGTTTTAGTTCAAGGGAAAAGTCCTTCGGAAAAAACCTTAATTCGTTATGCCCAACAGAATGCTCATCCGGTATTTGTAGATCGCGAAGCTATCAAAGAATTAGGCCGCCGGATTGTGGTCGCAAATGTCATGGATGAAGATGAAGTAACGGGTTTGATTCGTCATAATTCTCATCGCTTGGCTACGGTTTTATTACGCTGGTATAGTCGTGCTCATCAGAATGGGGAATAGGGATTGGGGAATAGGGATTGGGGAATAGGGATTGGGGATTGGGGATTGGGGATTGGGTAATTGGTAATTGGTAATGGTAAAATTACTGTATCATTGATATTTTTCGGTAATTAGTAGAGGTGAAAAATGAAGAAGGTTTTGCCAGATGCTTTCGCGACTAAAGAGTTAGGGGTTGTGTTAGCGCGATCGCTCCCCCCAGGAACCGTCATTTTATTAGAAGGAGATTTAGGGGCAGGAAAAACAACATTAGTCCAAGGTATAGGACAAGGATTAGGCATTCGAGAATCTATTGATAGTCCTACTTTTACCCTCATCAATGAGTATTTTGAAGGCAGAATTCCTCTTTATCATTTAGATTTATATCGGTTAGAACCCCCAGAAGTGGCTGCCTTACATTTAGAGCACTATTGGGAAGGAGTCGAAACCCCTTTGGGAATAGTTGCCATTGAATGGGCAGAAAAATTAACAGAACTTCCGGGGCAGTATTTACGAATTAGTTTAAACCATCAACCCGATGACACTCGCGAAATTAAGATCATCAGTATGGGGCAAAATTTACCCAGAGAATTAGAACAAATATAACTGCCACTTCCTACAAAAAAAAATCGGCAAACCTATTGCTAATTTTACCCAAGTATGCCATAGTGAATATTAACTTAAGATAAGTAAACTCGTGACGATATCATTGGTGTCAATCCCCAAAAGTCAACATTCTATAATAGTCACAAAGCAAACTTACTGATTTCTGGTAAGATTCACGGATTTTAATGAACAAAGAGGAAAAAAAATGACATCATTTAAAGGATTTGCCAAAATGCCTATTCTCACTTGGAAACAAGAACGGGAAAGAGTGGCTACTAAGTTAATACGAGTGAATGAATTCATGATCGCGGCTACAGCTTGGCAGTTTTATCAAAAACATGGTCTCGGTTATCTGGTTTTAATGCCGAAAAAAGAAGCGAAGCCCGGGGAACCGATTCCCTGTTATTATTATTTTAAAGGCTCGGAATTTTGGGAAAAAGCCAAACAAAATAAGGAAGCCGCGGGGGGCAGTTATGCCAAACTTCATGCAGTTGTTGATTATTATAATCCTGAAACGGAATTTGTGGTAATGGTGAGTTTTACGGAACTGCCTCCTACGGAACATTGGTTAGTGAAAAAGGCGGATATTGCTCCCCCTCTGGCTTACGCGGAGTCTCAATCTTACACTGAAGAATCAAATATGATTAAATTCTTGAAATAAACCCGTTAAGACATCCTGATTATGTGATAAATTGCTAAAACTTGGGGAAAATAACAAAAGAAAAATGGGAGATTTTTCCGAAAACAAACAAGTTTTAATTTGTCAAAATCGAACCTGCCGCAAACAGGGTTCGGCTCAAATTTTAGCGGCTTTTAACAACTATTCCATCGAAGGAGTGACGGTGGTTTCATCGGGTTGTTTAGGGAAATGTGGTAATGGGCCAATGGTGTTAGTATTACCCGAAGAAATTTGGTATTGTCGGGTACAAATTGATGAAGTTTCTGTTGTGATTGAACGACATTTAAAAGGGGGGAAACCCGTCAAAGGAATGCTTTATCATCAATAATTTTCGGGGGATTCTAATAGTAATTAATCTTCCATAGATTAAGTTGGGTTTAAGCAAAAAACCCAACCTACTTACTATGGGGTTGGTAGTGGGAGCGTCTCGCTCCCTAGGGCTCTAATAGGGAGCGAGACGCTCTGATGCTCCGCACAGGCTACGCCAACCCACTACCAATTTACAAAAATGAGCAGGCAAGATGCCTGCACAAATTGATTAATTTTTCATTCCTTATGGAAGTGTAAAGCTAATAAAATCAGAAGCCGTAAGGGTATTCGACTGTACCCCATTCACAGTTCCCAAAATTGTATTGGGAGTATTTATCGGGGTAATTACCGCGCCATTATTACCTTGAGTAATGTTTAATTGATCAAAGGTTAAACCCCCTGATAAACCAATAACATCTTCCCCTCGACGAAAATCTGTAATTGTCTCATTGCCACCGGAAGCTAAGACAAAAATATCTTTTCCACTTCCCCCCGTAAGGACATCATTACCTGTACCACCAATAAGAGTATCATCACCTTTTCCGCCGATGAGAATATCGTTACCTTTGCCACCATTAATTAGATCATTCCCGACATTGCCATTGAGGTTATCATTACCCCCATAACCAAGAAGAGTATCATTTCCGGCAAATCCTGAGCCCTGATCGTCAAGATTATCTCCAACTAAAAGCTGGTTGGTATCGGGTGATAAAACGCTTCTTAATTGCTGAATAAATCCTAAGTAGGAAAAACCATTACCTGTGCGTGTTATTTCTACATTAGAGCGGGCATTTAGACCTTGGGAAATATCGGGCAAGGGGACTGATAAGCCGACTTTAAATTTGTTAAAATCCGCATCACTATAAGTGAAATTAGGATTGCTAAATTCTTCTACGGATATTTGTTGGGTAGTAAATCCGGGTGGGGGAGCAGTTAATAAGTTGCGAACATTATGTTTATCTAATACCAACACAGGATCAAGAACGGGTGTTGTATAGGATTCTAAAATCATCTTGCCCGGTAAAAAAGTTTCACCAGCTAAACTAACAATATCACCATTGACTACAAAATGGGTGACATTTTTGGTTGTGCCTCCTTTTTGTTTAAATGTGTCAACAATTGCTTGGGATATTCCTGGGGAATTAAAGGTGACTGTATCACCGATAATGGGGGTAAATTCTGCCGCGGCTAATTGAGCTAAAGCCCCTCCTAAACTATGCCCTGTAAGATCAGGCGGTAAACGATTGGGATTTTTGGTGGTATCTTGACTTACTTGATTTAACCAATCTCCGAAGGCTTGTTTATTGGCTTGAAATTGAGGTAATCCCACTTGTTTATCGGTTAATGAGGGATCGTCCGCGATAGAATCAACGCCACGAAATACTAAAACGGGTCCTTTATCGGGTGTCAGAGAAACTAAACCAAGGGCATGAAAACCTGTTTTGGGATCGTCAAAGGTGCGATCGATCCGATAGCCAACGGTATTTAATAAACCTTGCACTTGTTGTTGATATTGTGGTTGATCATCAACATAGGCAAGTAGTTTGGTTAACCCTTCATAAATTGCTGGTGATGCACTCATTTTTTCTTTCCTTAATGAAATATTGGGTACATTGATTAATTAAATTTTGGGCTGTTTATGTGCTTTTTGGGCAAACAGATCGCATTTTAAGACAAAAGCGCGAAACTTGGACGACAAGGCACGCTCTTTCTTTGATACCTCTTTTTAGTTCAAATTGTCAAGAGGCATGAGGAAATTATTATCGTGAAAACCCCAAAATTTTTTCTTGATAAACAACTGAAGAAGGAGGACCATATCAAGGCGATAAAAAAGTTTTAGAGGGTAATAAAATCTTTCTTAGAAAGAGAAGATGGTGAAACATTGCCCAGAAATGCAATATCTTCTCCGGTACTGACTAAAGAGATGGTAGCATTAGAAGCATTAGGTGAAATTGTTAGTTTTTCAAAGGTTAAACCACCAGTTAAAGCAATAACATCTTCTCCCTGTTTAAAATCAAAAATTTGATCGGGGCCTTTGCCAACGCCTAAAACAAAAGTGTCTCTTCCTTCTCCACCTATTAAAGTATCATTCCCTAGATCTCCCCGCATCAAATCATTACCGTTTCCACCATTCAAAGAATCATCTCCACGGCCTCCGATTAGGGTGTCATTTCCATCATCACCTGTGACGTTATCATTATCGAGTCCCCCTGCTAACCAATCATTTCCTAAACCACCCAGGAGAGAATCATCACCGCGATCGCCTTTTAAGGTATCATTACCGCGATCGCCAATAATAGTATCATTACCATCACTGCCATTGGCCTTATTATCATACTCATCCCCCAAAAGATAATTCGGTTGACTTGGAGCTAAACTGATTTGCAATGTACTTAATAAATTACTATAGGAAAAACTATCACTTTTACGGACATTTTCCGCATTCTCTCGACTACTAAAAATATTAACGTAATCAGGGTTTATCGCATATAAAGCCGCTTGAAATGTCTTAAAATCCGTGTCATTTTTATAGGTAAAATCGGGACGAGTAAAGACACTAATATCAAAAGAACGTTCAACTAAATCCGGCGCGGAACGAGTTAATAAATTTTCTAAAACATTTTTATTAAGAACCTTCGACGGATTAATTTCTGGTGCTGGTGTAAGGAATTGTAGCAAAATTTTGCCTGGTAAAAAAGTTTCACCAAAAAGACTGAAGGGATCGCCACTAACAACATAATGATTAATCTGTTTATTCTCTCCTTTTAAATTCTTTTGAAATAAATTAGCTATTGTGGTGGGAATGCCTGGGGAACTAAAGGTGGTAACACTGCCAATTGTATCAATAAAATTAGCCGCGGTTATTTGTGCTAATGCACCGCCTAAACTATGACCAATAACATCGGGTAATAAGTTATTAACATTACGATTTCCGTCTTTTCCTTTAGTGGTTAACCACTCTTTAATATCTAATTTATTGCGTTCAAAAACTGACATACCAGTGCCAGAGCTATCTGTCAACATAAAATCATCATCGCCGAAATTTTTCCCCCGAAATACTAAAACGGGAGCGCGATCGCGTTCTGTGCTAATCAGTCCCAAAGCTACTACCCCTATTTCAGGATTAGAAAATACCCGATCAACTTCATAGCCAGTATTTTGTAGAATCTCAGAAACTTGTGTCTGTAAATCCGGTTTCTCGTATTTATCAACCAGAGATTTTGCCAAGATTTCATAAGTCGCGGGGGATGCACTCATAACTTTAATAACCTAGAGAAATAGAAAAGGATTGCTTAAGGGAACGAAGTATGTTATAATGACGAATCTTACAAAGAAAAGTTCCCTTGGGTAAATTTTCGCGTAAAATAAAAAAGCAGAAGTCTTAAAATCAGAAAATCTATGAAGATTATCCGTGAATACATCGCGCCCTTAGTGGCTCTCATTATCTTTTTATTCGCGTTAGTAGCCGTCAGTGCGCGGATTTTTTCACCGAATGATTTAGCCGCACCCGCGCCCGTAGAAGAATTTACTCCTCCTAATCAACAAGCCTTTATTTGGAAAGGACGGGGAGTGGTTATTTAACTGTGTCGGAGGAATTAATTAAGGGGTATTGGTTACGTCCGGGTTTAGCAATTGATGAGCCGAAATTAGTGCGTTTTATGTGTCGTACTTATGAAGAACTTTACCCCGAACAAGACTTTGGACATTTAGCCAAAACCATTAATCAATATTTTTCTTCCCAAACTCCCCTTTGGTGGGTTGAATGGGAGGAGGAAGGTGATAAAATTAAGGATGATTCTGTTAATTTTCTCCCTTCTTCTTTTCGAAATTCTTCTCCTATTGTCGGTTGTTTATGGTTAGGAAACGCGATCGATCAAGTGACAGGCGATCGCCATGCCTATATATTTTTACTATATATAGTACCGGAACATCGACGCAGAGGACTTGGTAAAGCCTTAGTGACTTATGCAGAAAATTGGGCAAGAAAAAGGGGGGATAAGCAATTAGGTTTACAAGTGTTTTTTGCCAATGCACCCGCGCTCAATTTATATAAAAAACTAGGTTATGAAACTCGTTCCCTCTGGATGCTTAAATCTTTGGATTAGGTAATGGGGATTGGTGACTGGGGAATGGGGATTAGGGAATGGGGATTGGTGATTGGTGATTGGTGATTGGGGATTGGGGATTGGTGATTGGTGATTGGTGATTAGGGATTGGGGATTAGGGAAGATTCCTTCTTCCTTCTTCCTTCTTCCTTCTCCCTTCTTGCCTCTTCCTTCTTCCTTCTTGCCTCTTCCTTCTTCCTTCTTCCTTCTTCCTTCTTGCCTCTTCCTTCTTCCTTCTTCCTTCTTCCTTCTTCCTTTTTCCTTCTTCCTTTAAAATAAAGATATGCAGAAAAACGACAAAAAACAAGTAACGAGTACCACCTCTGACATGGAAAGTCCTTTGGATCAATGGGAAGATCCGCCAAAACCCGATCCAGAGGAAATGTTACCATTGTTAGAATCGTCAGACGCGCCCCAACGCATGATCGGCGCGAGGGCTTTTTGTGAAATTCAAGACGATCGCGCCATTCCCCATCTGATTCGCCTATTGGGAGACGCGTGTCCCCTGATCCGAGTCAGTGCGGCCTATGCTTTAGGTAGAAATACCAGTCCCCACGCGGTTGAACCTTTAATCAATCAACTTCAGAATGATTGGAATGGGTATGTACGCAAAGGGGTGGTTTGGGCACTGGGAAATTGCCGCGATCGACGTTCCCTCGTACCCCTCCTCGACGCGCTCAAAACCGATATCTCCGCGGTGAGATTATGGGCCGCGAGTTCCCTGGGTCAACTGGCTAAAGTGGGCTATGATGTCATTATCGCGGCAATTCCGCCCTTAATAGAAGTCTTACGACACGATTCCGTTGCCGCGGTTCGGAGTAATTGTGCCTGGGCTCTGGGACAATTAAGCCGCGAACTTCCTAATAATGTCGTCTATGCTGGCGCGATCGACGCGTTAATAGAAGCCCTAGAAGAAGATCAAGATATGGGAGTAAAAGAAGATGCCAAATCTTCACTTTTACGAGTGGGCGATCCGCGAGGATTACAAATTATAGAAGAATTAGAAATGGAAGGCTTGATTTAAAATGTAGGTTGGGTTTTTAACCCATTCGTGTTAAATTAAGCGGAAAGCCGCCCGCCAGTTCGCCAGGGGTTAAAACCCCTGTCTCATAGCTAAAGTCCTCTGAAGAGGACTGAATAACTCATTAGTATCTTGGGAAATTTATTCAAACCCTGATTCTTAGGAACGCAATGGTAAGCATTTCAGCTTATTTCGCCAAAAATCTAGTCCTCTTCAGAGGACTTTCGCTTTTAGGCAGGGGTTTTAACCCCTGACTAAGGGTTTAATCTTAAGTTGACACAAATGTTTTTAACCCAACCTACAAACATTTAAACCGTCGCAGGATAAGGTGTATCCGTCATCTCAGGACACTTAACATTTGTACCACCTAACCCACAATAACCATTGGGATTTTTCGCCAGATATTGTTGATGATAATTCTCCGCGTAATAAAAGGGAGAAGCCTCCAAAATCTCAGTCGTAATCTCCTTCTTATGTCCAGCTTTAATCAAAGCCTGTTGATAAAGCAGCCGAGAGTTTTCTGCCAGTTTCTTCTGCTCCTGAGAATACACATAAATGCCGGAACGATATTGAGTACCCACATCATTTCCTTGACGCATTCCTTGAGTAGGATCGTGATTTTCCCAGAAAACCTTTAACAGTGTTTGATAGGAAATAACATTAGGATCATAGACAACCAAAACCACTTCATTATGGCCTGTCATCCCACTACAAACCTCTTGATAATTCGGGTTAGGAGTAATACCCGCGGTATAACCTACTGCTGTCGAGAAAACCCCCTGTAATTGCCAAAATTTACGTTCGGCCCCCCAAAAACAACCCATCCCAAAAACAACCATTTCCAAGCCTTCAGGAAAAGGTGCTTTTAAGGGATTTCCATTGACATAGTGTTTTGCGGGCACAGGCATTTCTTCAGCGCGTCCGGGTAACGCGTTTTCCCGTGTCGGTAAATTTAACTTTTTTCCCAATCCAAAGAGTGCCATAAATTTTGACTCAGATTTATCATCAAAGTTTTGACTTTGCTTTATTATAGTTGATCAATGAGCAAAATAGTATCTTTGTCACGAATCCTTTATGCAAATTCAGACACCAGACTGGGTAAAACACGCGGTATTCTATCAAATTTTCCCCGATCGCGTCGCCATTAGTCAATCACCTCGTCCCCGTCTCTTAAATTCCCCCCAGTGGGAACCTTGGGAGGAGCCACCCACATTACAAGGATATAAAGGAGGAGACTTATGGGGAGTCCTAGAAAAATTAGATTATTTACAAGATTTAGGCATAAATGCTATTTATTTTACACCGATATTTCAATCGGCTTGTAATCATCGTTACCATACCCATGATTATTATCAAATTGACCCCATTTTAGGAGGCAATGAAGCCTTTAAAGAATTATTAGAATCAGCCCATCAACGAGATATCAAAATCGTGCTTGATGGGGTATTTAATCACGCGAGTCGGGGCTTTTTCTTTTTTAATGATATTCTGGAAAATGGTCCCCATTCCCCTTGGTTAAATTGGTTTAAAATTGAAGATTGGCCTCTCTCTCCCTATGATGGAAGTAAACCCGCAAATTATGTCAGTTGGAATAATAATCGCGCCTTACCAGAGTTTAATCACGATAACCCAGAGGTGCGGGAATACATTATGCAAATAGCAGAATATTGGTTAAAATTTGGCATTGATGGTTGGCGTTTAGATGTGGCTAATTGTATTAAAACTCCGGGTTTTTGGCAGGAATTTCGCCAACGGGTGAAAGGGATTAATTCTGAAGCTTATATCGTCGGAGAAATTTGGGGTGACGCGAGTGAATGGTTAGATGGTACGCAATTTGATGGGGTAATGAATTATTTATTTACTGAATCAACGATTGCTTTTACCGCGGGAGATCGCGTGAAAAAAGATATCGTTAAAGGACAACCTTATACGCCCTATCCGGCCCTAAACGCGAAGGAATATCGAGAGAAAATAGAAGCATTATTAAGATTATATCCTTGGGAAATTCAGTTAACACAATTGAATTTATTAGACAGTCACGATACCGCGAGATTAATTACCATCGCGTCCGAAGATAGAGCCAGTGTGGAATTAGCCACTTTGTTATTATTTACCTTTCCGGGCGCACCCAGTATTTATTATGGAGATGAAGTCGGATTAGAAGGGGGAATAGATCCCGATTCTCGACGGGGTTTTCCTCAAGAAAATTTATGGGATTTAGAGGTTTTAAATTATCATAAAAGATTGATCGAGATTCGCAAAAAATCTGAGGCATTACAGACAGGGAGTTATCAAGTATTGTATGCCGATGATAGTGTTTATGTCTTTACCAGAATATTAGGGAAACAGGAATTAATTATTGCTGTTAATATCAGTATGGATGCTGTAGATATATGTTTTCCTGTGGAGTATTTACAAACGCAACCCGGTCATATAATCTATGGTAAGGGAGAAGCTTTTTGGAATATTACAGGAGTGGTGAATCAATTAGAATTAAGTATCCCCCATCGCGCGGGATTGATTCTGGCTTAAATCCTTAACTGTATTCAATGATGATCGAGAGCCTTTTTTTGTGTGCTTTAGATGATTTTTTTATTTAATCGCGATAAACACAGATATTTTGACACGAAAAAGGCTCCCCTTTGCTGATATTTTTGATAATTGTCTTCTCTCTTTTTCTGGGTTTCTGGGTGATATAAAAAGAGAAAAAATGGTATTATTCAACTTGATTAATGGGAGTGATAAATTGTTTTAAAATGGTACTGGGAGAACGATCCCAAGTGTCGATATGTTCATAAATTAATCCCTCTTCATTTAATTGATAAGTGGAATAACCATTAAATAAAATCTGGGCTTTCCACGGTACGCGTAAATCTCCTCGTACTGTCCATGTTGCTAAAATTATATTCGATTCTGTTTGTTTTACTTCATGTAAATCAAAGTATATTTGGGTAAAGAATAATTGAGCATGGAAACGTAGTGTCCAAAAAATGACGCGATAGTTGAATTTTCCCTTAAAGGTATTGACGGGATCGCGAAAATAGATATCTTGAGTATAGATATCATAGCTAATGTCTTGGTGAAAGAGGGTAGGAAGCTCTTTTTTTAGGAGCGCGATCGCGTTTTCTACTTGTATTTGATATAAATTCATCGGAAACCTGCTCAATTGTGACACTCTTTAGATATTATGTTAACATTCGGATATAAAATAACCGATAAATCAATGTGAGACGAGTAACCCTTAAAACTGGATACAGAGGAATGGAAGAGCCCCAAGTGTCTGAGATTTTGACTCAGATTCATAGTGGTGAATTGCTGATGGTTAACAATCAGCATCGCGGTGGTATTATTTTAATCAAGAGCTTTTATGCTGAATTTGCCGGACCGGGTGCGGCTTTTGGGGGTATATTAGATCAGGACTGTCAAGAGATTATTCCTGTGGCTGATTTTAGTATTATAATTCCTCAATCTTCCCAGGATCGTCTCAAAGCTTATAATATTCGTCAACAATGGGTCCGTTTATTACATCAGTTAACTTCTCAGGAGTCTTCTTTAGCGCGATGCTCAATGTTATTAACCCATTTAGAACATTATTTTAGTGCAGAAATTGTCGCCCAATTACCTGATGAGATTTTATCTCTTTTAATTGGTGTTTTTCCTCATACTATTCGTCAAGTCAGATAGGGGTATGGGGGATGGTGAGCGGGGATTGGTGATAGGCGATTGGGGGGAATTGGTGATAGGGGATTGGTAATGATGAAATTTTTGTTGTCAGCAATCCCTAGTCCCCAATCCCTAGTCCCCAGTCCCTATTACCCATTACCTATTAACAAAAACCGCTCAATAGTACGCTCATTTTCTTGAGGGCTTCCGATGGTAATTCTTAACCCTCCTCCCGTATGACGAATGAGAGTCCCTAGCTCTTTTAATTTCTGCATTAACTCCGCGTGTTTCTGCTCTAAATTACTGGGGTTATCTGTTTTTACTCGTCCATATATAAAATTAGCATTACTTGGCCAAATATGCAAATTTGCTAAGGGAGAAAGTCCTGAAATTAACTTACTTCTTTCCGTGATAATTTCTGGAATTACTGAGAGTAAACTTTCCCTATGGGTTAAGGCTAATTGTGCCGCGACTTGGGATACACTGGGCAGATTATAGGGTAAACGCACTTTCTCTAAAATCGCGATTAATTCGGGATGCGCGATCGCGTATCCTACCCGCATAGAGGCTAACCGAAAAGCCTTGGAAAAAGTGCGTAAAATCACCCAATTGGGATGTTTTGCTAATTCACCTAAAACCGTATTTTGACTAAATTCAAAATAGGCCTCATCAATCACCACTAATATATTATCGGGAATTGTGCGTAACCATTCTAATTCATTGGTTGTCAAAGCATTGGCAGTGGGGGAATTAGGATGCACGACAAAAATTACACGAATCGGAGGATTTTTCGCAGACACGATCGCGTCTTGTGCCGCGAGTAAATCCATTTCAAAAGTATCCTCATTCCGTCCGACATTGACAACGGAAATACCCAAAGTTTGGGCAATAATCGCGTACATAGAAAAAGTCGGATTTGCTACTAAAATCGAACCTTCTCCCCCCAAACAAGTCGCCATTAAAAGAGAGCGAATTAACTCATCGGAACCATTGCCAACGGAGATATTATCTGCTATAATATTCGGTTCGCTAATTGATTCATTAACGTAGGACGCGATCGCGTCTTTCAAGGCAAAATGACTGCCATCTGGATAACGATTAGTTTCGATGATATTTTGATAAGTTAAGGCCAACTTTTCCTTTAATTCCAAGGGCAAATCGTAGGCACACTCATTACTATCGAGACGATCCAAAAGAAGGGGAGATTTAACGGGTTCCCCCGAATTTCCACCCGGATGAGGAGTATAAGCTGTGAATTTTGTCAAGTCTTGACGAATAAAAGAAAACATGATCAAATAGGAGATTTGTGATTGATAAGAAAGAGAGAATAACGCTTAATGTTAAGGCTCACGCCAGAGTTCTATTCCCCCTAAAAGTCCGCTAATATTAGGGACTATTTTGACATTTTCTGGTAATGATATCGTGATTTTTTTAGTATTCCCACCTCCTAGATATAAAACATCTAAATTAAAGATATTGAGCAAATACGCGATCGCCTTTTCCAGACGTTGATTCCATTTTTTCGAACCCACTGTATCTAACGCGAGACGTCCTAATTGTTGCTCATAAGTTTGATCCTTACGAAAAGGATGATGGCCTAATTCTAAATTAGGAACTAACTTACCATCCACAAATAAAGCCGAGCCGAAACCCGTTCCCAAAGTAATAACTAATTCTACACCCTTACCTGAAATTGCACCAAGTCCCTGCATATCAGCATCATTAATAACTCGGACGGGTTTGCCCAATTTATCTTCTAATGTTGTTGCTAAATTAAATCCGATCCAATCGGGATCTAAATTAACAGCAGTTTTGATGATACCATGAGTGACAACCCCTGGAAAACCTACCGAAACGCGATCGAAATTTCCTTTTTGAGACACCAGAGACGCGATCGCGTTTAAAACCGATTCAGGTTTAGCAGGTGAAGGGGTTTCTACACGGATTCTTTCGGTAATAGGAGATCCCAAATGATTTAAAACGATCGCCTTAATACCACTGCCACCAATATCAATCGCGAGAGTCGAGAGAAAAGTGTTTTCTTCAGGATGTTGCTCAGAATGTTGCTCTTTTTTAGTCATAGAAATTCTCGGTAAAAAACCAGAAAAAGGACTGAAATATCAATCAGATTACTCTGACTTAATTTTCCGATATCATTTTGACGATACCGAAAATTTTTCTTTCTCAGTATATCCTAATTTTAACACTTAAAGAGAACAAAATTCTCTAATCGCCAACCAAATGTCAGGAAGGACATTTCCCAAACCATGATCGCTGTCTAATTCCTGCAAAGTCACCCAGGGACGATCGCGCGCAAAATCACGACTGGCTTGAAGGGGGATAACTTCATCATCTTTTCCATGTAAAATCAAGGTAGGAATAGGGCGAATTAATTGCTCTTCCGGGTAATTTATCATATCAGTAACAAATTGATAATGAAGGGGAAGATCACATTTTTCGATGTGATGATAAACCGATAAATAACCATCATTCTGCCATTTTGTCACCTGTTGACTTCCCAATAATGGCAACCAATGGGAAACAAATTGAAACGCGGGAGCCAAAAGCACAATACGCGAAATACATTCTTGTCTTTGTGCTAACCACGCGGCAGTAAGTCCCCCAAAACTGGAACCAATAATTGTTACCCTCACTAGACTTTTAAGGGGAGGTAATAATGCTTCAACTTGATGTAATTGACGAGTTAAAGTTAAGTGAGAAAAATCGCCATTATTGAGGTTAGGAATATCCAGATTAAGGGACAATTCCGAAACACGATCGCGTAAATATTGAGCTTTAAAAGACTCCGGTCCCGACGCGAACCCATGTAAATAAATATACTGCAATTAAATTCACTCCTAGAA
>JBEDKD010000132.1:0-4912 GCA_041172365.1 Cyanobacteriota bacterium
GATCGATGCCGTAGGGATAATTATTAGGAAGTCCTGTATTGGGGTTAATTCCGGGTTGTGTAGAAATAGGAAGTCCTGTATTAGGATCGATGCCGTAGGGATAATTATTAGGAAGTCCCGTATTAGGATCGATGCCGTAGGAACAATTCGGAACACCTGAAATAGGTGTCATGCCGTTTGTCGCGATCGCGACACCTGTATTAGGGTATATTCCATAAGGATAATTAGGAACTCCAGTGACGGGTGTCATCGGGTTAGGGTTTCCTACTGATAATGACTCGATACTCATATTGGCAAAGAGATTATAGTACATTCCTCTCTACAAGTTCATTTCAGAATTACCGGAGCACCTGATCGCTATTAAAAAGATCGGTTTTAGTAGGTTGGGTTTCGCTACGCTCAACCCAACCTAATATCTAATTGCGATAAATATCACGTCGATTTCCCACGTGAAGTATAATCACAATTAAATTCTCATCAGAAATCTCATAAATTATACGGTAATCACCAATACGGATGCGCCAGCCTTCACGATTCCTCAATTTTATACAACCCGGAGGCCTAGGATTGTCCGCGAGAGCGAAAATAGCATCTCGTACAAGTGGATAAGCATCCAAAGGCAATTTTGCCAATTGTCTTTGAGCGTGTCTCTGGATCAAAATGCTGTAAATCATGCGCGATCGCGTTCAATTTCTCGAATAGCTTCATCAAAGGAAATTACTTGATCATTAGCAGCTTTAGCCCTGTCATAGGCGCATAAAGCTTCTAACTCTTCTAGCTCGTCTAAAAGTCTCTGATAATCTGTAATATCCAGAAAAACCCCGACACGATTTCCTTGTTCATCAACAACATACCGTTCTTTTAGTTGAATCATAAACTTGCTTGGTTAATATTGTTTCCACTTCAGTTTAGCCCAATTCCATCGACAATAGATAACCCCTTGGTAAGGACAGGGGTGGTTAATTCTTAATACCCGTCGTCGCGATACCCCGAATAAATTGTCGTTGTCCGAGGAAAAATAACAGGACGACAGGGATAGTCGCGATCACCACCCCCGCCATTAATAACTGCCAACCACTGGTAAATTGTTCCTGAAATTCAGCTAAAACTAATTGCACAGTCTTTAACTCAGGTTTAGTGGTAAATACTAAAGGTTTAAATAAATCATTCCATTCCCCAATAAAGGTAAATAAAAATAACGTCACTAAGGCGGGACGGGCTAAGGGTAACATCACTTGCCATAAGACTTGCCAACGGTTCGCGCCATCTAACATCGCGGCTTCTTCCAATTCCACCGGAATAGTCATAAAATACTGACGTAAGAGGAAAATACCAAAACCACCCGCGGCCGTTGGTAAAATCATCGCCCAATAGGTATTTAATAAATGACCCCATTTCAAGATTAAGAAAATGGGAATGACTAATAATTGAAAAGGAATGACCAAGGTCGCGAGTACAATTAATAACAAAGCTTGTCGTCCCCGAAACTTTAACCGTGCTAGGGCATAACCCGCCAAAGCAGAGGTAATCACCTGAAACGCGGTGACGGCTAGGGCGACTAAGGTAGAGTTAGCAAAGGCTAAGAGAAAATTACCCCTTGCCCAAGCTTCCCCATAGTTTTTGAATGTTAACCCCGTTGCCTCGACATTGGGAGAAGAGAGGGACATCCACAGGACTATCCCCAAGGGTAATAACACAACCCCAGCCCCGATGATGAGAAAGAGGGTGATGATACCGTCCATGAGTTTAGGAGAGATAATAGGTTTTTCCATAATTAGGTAGTTTGAGAGAAAAGAGACAAAAAAGACAGATGGGGTAAAGGTTTCAAGATTGAGCCCTTTTCTGAATACGATAAAGAGGTAAACTTTGAAACACTCACCCACCTAAAGGTGCGGTGATTCTTGACACTTCACTGAAATCGGGGAGCGAAGTCCTCTGACGTTTTCTCTGTGTCCGTTTAGAGTCGTGGCGGTTCCCCATCCCGACTTTATCTATTATTTTGGCCGCATTTTCATCGCGATCCTGAGTTGTCGCGCAATTCAAGCCGGTTACATTCCTCACATTCAACTCCAACTTACCCCATCTGTAACTACAGGTGGAGCCAATTTGACTTGTTGGTTCCCATCTACTAACAGTGCTATATCCAAAATGAAGAAAAGCCATCCGAGAAGGACGGGGTTTTTAACCCAATTTTCTGATAACCTTAACTCATCTGCTGGTAAGTCCCCTCCCAAATCATCGGAGAGTACCACGACGATTTGGGACTGTACTCAAAGGCGGGTCGATCGGTATCCCTCTATGGAAAATTGATTGACCATTAGGCACAAGAGATCGTGGAGTCCTAAACTCCCCTCGGAATGCCAAAGTAAATATTTCGGTCTGCGGAAGGTGGACTGCGGCCTGGGTTCAGCCAAGAAGCTGATAAAAGTCGTAAGACTAGAGACGCGGTGTCAGACTGGGATTGTCTTGAGTGACGAACTCCTAGTGATAGGAGTATCCAATAGAGCCACCACGAATGAGACAGGAAACCCCCACTCTAATTGCGTTTGCGGAGCCTTCCGAAATAAAGCAATTACTGATGGATACTTCGCGATTCACTCATTTTAGGTCAATTACCCACGTTAAATCGGAGTACCGAGGATAACGGGGGCTTAGTAATTGCCCTAAAAGAATAGATATTTTGCCTAAACCCCGCCCCTCTTTTCCTCTCACTGGCAAGCTAACTACAGCTAAGGTTGAGAGTTTTAAGGGGGGAAGAAAGATGAGGAGAGAACAGAGATATGTCGCTGCTTGAAGCCCCGCCAACGATTGACTTTAATTGCAAAACTTACAAGGATGCCTATAGCCGGATCAACGCGATCGTGATCGAAGGTGAACAAGAGGCTCACGACAATTATGTACAACTGATTGAAATGCTACCTGAGCATAAAGATCAGTTAGTTAGCTTATCCAAAATGGAGAGTCGCCATCAAAAGGGATTTCAAGCCTGTGCGAAAAATCTCAATGTTACTGCGGATATGCCATTTGCTCGTGAATTCTTTGCTCCATTACATAGCAATTTTCAAAAGGCCGCAGCCCAAGGGAAGATTGTCACTTGTTTGCTGATTCAAGCCTTGATTATTGAATGTTTCGCGATCGCCGCTTATAACATATATATTCCCGTGGCTGATCCCTTTGCGCGTAAAATCACGGAAGGAGTGGTCAAAGATGAGTATCTGCACCTCAACTTTGGGGCAGAATGGCTCAAAGCCAACTTTGAGGCCTCGAAAGCGGAACTCGAAGAAGCGAACTCGGAAAATCTCCCCTTAATCTGGAAGATGTTGAACCAAGTTGAAGAGGACGCGGGGATCTTAGGGATGGACAAAGATGCTCTGGTGGAAGACTTTATGATTGCTTATGGCGAAGCCCTGAGCAATATTGGTTTTACTACCCGCGACATTATGCGTCTGTCCGCGTCTGGCCTCAAAACTGCCTAATCCATAAAGGTTGAAGGTGAAAGAGAATAGGAGGGATGAGTGATCAGTGATGGAATATCCCATTCCCTCTTATTATAAAGTCATCATTCCTTCTTCTTTCTTCCTTCTTCCGCCTTGTAATGACTAACAACTCACAAAATTAGATAATTTATTAATGTTTGGTCTTATCGGTCACTTAACCAGCTTAGAACACGCCCAGTCTGTCGCGAAAGAATTGGGTTATCCTGAATACGCCGATCAGGGTTTGGATTTCTGGTGCAGCGCGCCCCCGCAAATTGTGGATAATATTACCGTAACAAGTGTCACGGGTCAAAAAATTGAAGGTCGTTATGTGGAATCTGGTTTTTTACCGGAAATGCTCGCGACTCGTCGCATTAAAGCCGCGACTCGTAAGGTGATTAACGCGATGGCTCATGCCCAAAAACATGGGATTGATATTACGGCTTTGGGGGGATTTTCTTCGATTATTTTTGAGAATTTTAATTTACAACAAATTACGCAAGTTCGTAATATTAAGTTAGAGTTTGAACGCTTCACGACGGGTAATACTCACACGGCTTATATTATTTGTCGTCAATTGGAAGAAATGGCTCCTAAATTGGGGATTGATTTATCTAAGGCGACGGTGGCTATTTGTGGCGCTACGGGTGATATTGGTAGTGCTGTTTGTCGCTGGTTGGATGCTAAAACTGATGTGGAAGAGTTATTATTGATTGCTCGCGATCGCGATCGTTTGAAGGCTTTACAAGAGGAGTTAGGTCGTGGTAAAATTATGGATTTAGAAAGTGCTTTACCTTTGGCGGATATTGTGGTTTGGGTGGCAAGTATGCCAAAGGGTGTGGAAGTGAATCCAGAGGTTTTAAAACATCCTTGTTTAATGATTGATGGCGGTTATCCTAAGAATTTGGACACGAAAATTAAACATCCTGAAGTGTTTGTGCTTAAGGGTGGTATTGTGGAACATTCTTTAGATATTGAGTGGAAAATCATGCAAATTGTCAATATGGAGGTTCCGGGGCGTCAATTGTTTGCTTGTTTTGCGGAGTCGATGTTATTAGAGTTTGAGAAATGGTACACGAATTTTTCCTGGGGACGTAATCAAATTACTGTCGCGAAAATGGAACAAATTGGTGCGGTTTCCCTCAAACATGGTTTTCGTCCTTTGTTGTTGTCGTTTTAGTGGTTTTATCTGTAACTCAACCTACTTCAATTATGTAGGTTGGGTTGAATAGAGAGGGGGACTTTTGATAAACCGCACTATTTTTTTCCACCCAAGGGACAAGATATTTTTTTGCCAAAAATTAGTTTTAATCACAAATAGAGAAGACGCGATACGGCTCCCATAAACGGGGTTTCTTAATCTGGTGTTGCTCATGCCTGGGATGATAGGTTTGTAGGGGCGGTGTCCCCGTACCCGCCCCCGTACCCTCAACCAC
>JBEDKD010000133.1:0-7828 GCA_041172365.1 Cyanobacteriota bacterium
GTCTATTACCAATTCCCAATTCCCAATTCCCAATTCCCAATTCCCCATTACCCATTACCAATTCCCCATTCCCCATTACCCAATCCCAAATCCCTTCTGCCATTTTTGCACATTGGTGCTAAGATGGGCACAAGTTTGGTCTTTACTCTCGCCCCGCGCTAAGTGACTTCATGCTACAAGCTGGATTTGTTCCCTTTCTCCGTTCCACCGCGAAAATCTCTCTCGCGGTAATGTTGGCTTTTGGGCTATTTTACCCATTGCAAGCCAGGGCCCAACAAACGTCCCCCTCTCCCCGTAGTCCCCAAAATAATACTCCTCAAAATAATAAGCCCGATCGCGCTATTCCGAACCAACCAACGGATGCGACAGATCCGGCAGATCCTAACAATAATAATGATGTAACAGAACCGACCAATGTCCGCCCCATTTCTCCCGAAAGTACCATTTTGAGTCCACAGGGGGGACAGCGTTTAATGACGGAAGCCGCGAGCGCGATTTCTGATCAAAATTATACTGTCGCCGCCCAAAAACTTCAAGAAGCACGACAAATTTTTAATCAATTGTCAAATTTTTATCAACAATTAGCCGGGAGTTTTTCGGGAGTTGATAGTCGTCTTTTTGATAGTAATCGCAATAAGGCTTTAGAAACAGCCCAAATGCGTGATGAAGCAACTTATCAATTAGCTTTAGTGCATCGTGCTCAAAATAAACCCGAATTAGCCGTGCCACTTCTGGTGCAAATTATTCGCTCTCAACAACCTACGCGTGAGTTAGGAAAAAAAGCTTATCAGCAATTACTGGAATTAGGGTTTGTTGATACCCCTTATCCTCGTCCCTCGCGTGATGGTGATAAACCCACTCCTTCTCCAGAGTCCCCCAGTGGACCTTCTAATGATAAGAAGGATACTGCACCAACTTCATCGAATAAGCCGAAATAACGATAAGTCCTTTATCGCACTACCGCCCTTGACTTATTCACATTCATAATGGCACAAACCCTTGATTTTATTGCATCTTCCTTTGTGCCTTTGTGCCTTTGTGGTTTATTCCTTCTTCCTTCTTCCTTCTTCCTTCTTCCCTCTTCCCTCTTCCCTTTTCCTTCTTCCTTCTTCCTTCTTCCTTCTTCCTTCTTCCCTCTTCCCTTTTCCTTCTTCCTTCTTCCTTCTTCCTTCTTCCCTCTTCCCTCTTCCTTCATCGTTTTGCTATAAAATTAATAATGACAGTAATCTAGTAGGACATTTCATGGTAAATTCATCTCAAGTTGAGGCGATGATTAAGGCTGTTTTGCCTGATGCCGAAGTTCAAATTACAGATTTACGCGGTGGGGATCATTATGACGCGATCGTTGTTTCTTCTGCTTTTGAAGGCAAAAGTCGCGTGCAACAACACCAAATCGTGTACGGTTCCCTGAAACAGGCAATGCAAAGTGAAGCGATTCACGCGTTGGCTTTGAAAACTTACACCCCTCAAGAGTGGAAGTCTCAAACTCCTGTTGCATAGGCAATGGGTATCGGGTTTTCTGGCATCGTAATTAGTGATTTAATTGACTAATTATTCATGCTTAAGCCTCGATTTACTCTAGGTTTTTATTTAGTCCTTATCGCTTGAACAAAACACCTTTTGGGAGAAAATCATGACTACAACAGATGTCAACGCCAGAATTGATGAATTAGTAAAAAACAACAAGGTTTTAGTGTTTATGAAGGGCAATAAGTTAATGCCCCAGTGTGGTTTTTCTAATACGGTTGTTCAAATTTTGAATACTTTAGGAGTTCCCTACGAAACCGTCGATGTTTTGTCTGATCCTGAAATTCGTCAAGGGATTAAAGAGTATTCCAATTGGCCCACAATTCCCCAAGTTTATATCAAGGGTGAGTTCATCGGTGGTTGTGATATTATGATTGAACTCTACGAAAAACGGGAATTGCAAGAAAAGTTAGAAGTCGCGTTGGCTTCTTAAATTACAATTTTGCCGTAATTTTTTTTCGTAATTCTGTTTTAGGGATGTTAAGGGGCTAAAGCCCCTACTCCCTACTAGAAACTATTGACAAAATATCGACTTTGTGCTTAATAATAATCCGATTCAGGCTGTGGTTGAGGAATCGCGAAGTTAGAGGAATCATAAATATAGCGACTGGCTTCTTCCTCTAATCTATTGATTAAATAGGGTTCGATCGCGTTGGTATGACGTAACGCGGCTAAATAGCCATCCAAATACAAACGAATATCATCATAGCGATAACCTCTATTCCACATTTCGACAAGGGCATCGGTAAGTTTCTGATAGTGACGAATGGTACGAGTATCTTGTAGCATAGTATAATCTCCTATTGGTTTCAGGATTCAGGGCATCCTCTTAAAAATCGGGATTTTGTCGAATTTTGCAGTCCTTCTATATATTTAAAGATGCACGGGGGAAGGGGTAAGTTTCGGAAATTTTGCCGATTTAACTAAGTCAAGGGTTTTGAGGACTCCCGACGGGGCTCTGATACCAACGTTGGGTCAAATTTTGGGTCAACTTTTGGGTCAACTCTGGGGTCAATAAATATGACTTGTCATATTTTCTTTATTCTAACCCTTTCATCCTACTTATTTGACTTAAAAAAGAAACTACTGTCAACCCATCGCCCCATCCCATCACCCAAAACCAATACCTCAAACCACATCAGCAACAAACCCCCACCTCCTACAGACACCGGAAACCATCACGATAAATTCTCCCAGAGCCTCCCCGCATAATTTCTATCTATCTATGGAAAAAAGGATTATTTAAAGGAATGTCCTCGCAGCCATGCTCATAGGATGTGTAGGCTACGTTAGATATCAAAAATAACCTAGTCGAACCAGTTTTTTTGCTCTAACGCAGCCTACTACCATAAACAGTTTGAATGGCAAAAAAGCTATCAAACCAAATGAATTAATCGCGGGCATCGTCAATTAGACAAGATGCAATCTTTTCAGCCTGAGCTGCAGGAGCATCTTTGAGCAAGTCAGAAACAGGAGTAGTTAAGGTAATATCGCCTTCGAGATTAACCCAAAGTTCTCCCAATACAGCATTAGTACATTTTACCTCTACCTTTTCTCCAGTGGAAGTGCCAAAAGTAGACAAAGCTTGATCTATATCTGTGACAGGTAATTGACTACCGATCTTACTAGCAACTACTTTTTGTACGGGAGAATTATTAAAAGCATTCAGTAGCTCAATTGACTCAGCAAAATATTCATCGGCTGTACCTGTGTAACAAGTGCCATGCTTAATCCATTCGTGGCGATGCAAATTAGATAAAGTTCCGGGCATAACGGCTTGTAACTGTTGCCAAGTCTGGGGCGAAAGTTGTTTTTCTATCGCGGGCAAATCGGACCACTTATGATCTTTATCCAAACTAATATCACTCTTACTAACACCGCAGTAACTATTAGATATGGGTTGGGGCCATAAACCGTGTAAAACAAAATGGGTAGCTTCAGGGCGGTTAGGATCTTTCGCTAAAATTTGACATTCTTTGTTGTTAGGTTTCGCCTCGCAGAAAGCGGGCTGCCAACTCAAGGCTAGTAAATAGTCCTTTGAAGTGGCCGAAGAAGTTCCAGAAACAGGCTGATTTGTTTGAGGTGTTGTGACAGGAGACAACTGGGCAAAGCTACCACAACTAATCGCAACCCAGCGCTCAGAGGGGTTCGCACTAGGGATTTTGAGAAGATAATGGGAGGGAATATCCTGGTTTTTCCCAATAATTTGATAAGTCTGTCCTTTCTGCAAAGACAAATTGTCGGGGTTAGTGCCTTGTTTAATGGAAATTACGGCAGGGCAAGTATTTTTCGCGGTAAACTCACCCTGAAAAGGAAGAGCTAGAGCCGGATTAGGAAATAGTATGAAAGAAAACACCAGTATTATTGCTAATACAAATATTTTTCGGAGCGATGGCAGCATATTCAGGTTTTCTCTATATTACTTCCCCCCTAAAATACCATTTTTTTCTTGTCAATCCTGTGCTTTTTCCCTGAAACTCAACAATTCTTAATTTTTGATCGGATGTAGAGTATTTCGCGTATCGGGAATGGGCAATAAGAAAGTAGATAAAACGTTGTGGCAATAGGGGAGTTTAACGTTGATGGAGTCAATATTTGCCCTGGGATTTCCCCTGGAAGCCTTGATATTAGGGCTGTTGGACCTTTGCTCTTGGGCGCGATCGCGCTGTGTTAGCCCTCTGATATTTCTGCTCAACGGGAAAATTTAACAAGGGAAATATTAGTGGTGGCGCGGTTCCCCACCGAGCCTTCTTGTGGTGTGTGGTAGCCGGAAAATTTCGGGGTTATCTTCGGAGGTGCTATTTTGATAGAGCAGGGTTAACAGCCGTTGACAAAATATCTATATTTACCTAGATTTTAAATAGGTAATTCTCGGAGTTAGTAATCGACAGACTAATTAGTATAGGAGAACTAGGGCAACTCAAAGCTGTCAGTGTAGACACCATCGTTGGGAGAAGGAGGGATGAGGGGCAGGCTGACTTTGTAGAGCAAAAAAGGGGGCTACAAGCTAAACAACCATGATATAACATACAAATAAAATAAGGTTTTTAGAGGTTAATAAACAAGATGACGCTCACATACTGCAAAGGACTCCCGACACCGATAGATGAGTTAAACGCCATTGGCAAAACTCAGCTAGAGATGTTTTTGAGTGCTTACACACCAATATTTCACAACGCGGTATGTGAAACCGTCAACTTAATGCTGTCAGGAGAAGACTTTAACAAGTCACAATGGAACACCCACCTCCAAAAAACTTACGGCATTAGTAAACGTCATGCTCATGGTGTAATATCATCGGCTAAGGGTGCTGTTGATAGTGCCAAGGAGTGCCGGATTTTACATATAAAAACTTTAGAAGGTAAAGCTAAGTCTTGTGATAATTGGCTGAAAAAAGCCGAGAAAAAGCTGAAAAACGCTCGGAAGTTTTACCGGAAAAAGAACTGGCAAAATAGTAAGTCAGGTTGCGTTTTTCCCTTGTGTAGTTCCCTAAAGTATCGGCAAACTAACTGGCAAAACTTACGCTTTCACATACACAATAAAAAACGTAAGTTAACCCGGTATCGGCAAATATTAGCCACCCTAAAGTCAATACCTGTAAGGGTTAGAGTGCCTAAGAATCAAGCTTTTATAGTTGGCTCTAAGGAGGAATCTTACGGGAATCAGGTGTGTCAATGGGACGGGAGTAATCTTAAGTTTAGAGTTCCGGCTTGTTTAGAGTCTAAGTTTGGTAAATATGTCGAGTCGAAAATCGGAGACTTCCCCCGCAATATTAACCGATTACCTGCTAACCGATGCTCAAACTTGGCACTTCTATTACAAGGATGGTAAATGGTGTGTTGCTGTTAGTTTCACGCCGTCAGAAGTTAAGCAGGTATCACGTTCTGTAGATTATGGTTGTATTGGGATTGATATGAATCCCGGTTCAATTGGTTGGGCTTATATTGATGCGGTTGGCAATCTAAAAGCTCACGGTCAAATACCATTACAAACTGGTTTACCCAAGGGCAAGCAACAAGCTCAAATTGTGAAAGCGTGTCGGGAATTATCGGCGTTGGCTACTAAATACCATTGTCCTGTAGTTGGTGAAGAGTTAGATTTTACTAGCAAGAAAGAGCAACTGAGAGAACGGGGCAAGAAATATGCTCGGATGCTATCAGGATGGGCTTATTCTGAGTTTTTCAAGTTATTGAATTATATACTTTCTAACAGAGGGATTGAGCTAATAACGGTCAATCCTGCTTATTCTAGTATCATTGGCTTAGTCAAATATCTGAGGATGTATGGTTTGGCTAGTGATGAAGCGGCCGCGTTAGTGATAGCCCGTAGGGGGATGAGGCTATCGGAAAAAATACCAGGCTCCTTAACCGCCTTGGTTGAGGTGAACTCAACTAAGCACGTTTGGAGTCTGTGGAATCAACTTAATAAAAAAATCAAGTCTTCTGGCATAGTAACAACTAGACATTGTTACTATGCCATCTCCAACTGGGATTTCCTGGCCAACCCCTTGGACTCGCCCTGAGCGTAGTCTCCCGGAAGCGTAAGCACTAGGAAAGAATGCTTAAGAAACTTATACCGCGGAGTTTTGCTAGGTTTGCCTAGATTTTTCCAAGCGGAAAAGAACCGGGGTTAATTATACCCAGGAAAAAGGATAAAGAAACCTGAAAAAAAACACAATACCGAGAAAAGCAAGATGAACCTAAGCCATGACAGACTCTTGAGGACGAGCAAAAATCATGCGCCCCGCGGATGTCTGTAAAGCACTGGTAACAATAACCCGTACTTCTTCACCGACATAATGACTACCTGCTTCCACAACAACCATCGTCCCATCATCTAAATAACCAATCCCCTGAGAAGGTTCTTTTCCTTCCTTACGAATTTTTAGGTCAATACTATCTCCGGGTAAATAAGTAGGACGAACCGCGTGAGTTAAATCATTAATATTGAGAACCGGAACTTTTTGGACACTCGCGACCTTAGACAAATTATAATCATTGGTGAGTAGAGTCCCATTAATCTCTTGGGCAAAACGAATTAATTTAGCATCAACCGTGGGAATCTCCTCATAGTCCAAAGAATGGATCTGGACTCGTTCAGGATAATTTTCCTTCAGACGATTTAAAATATCCAGCCCTCGGCGGCCTCGGACTCGTTTTTGATCATTAGCCGCATCCGCGACTAATTGAAGTTCTTGTAAAACAAATTGAGGCACTAGCAATTGACCTTCTAAGAAGCCCGTATCAAGGAGGTTTTCAATACGACCGTCAATAATACAGCTAGTATCCAAAACTTTAGTCGCGGAAGGTTTGAGAGTTCCTTCAGCTACTAAAACAGTTTCCCAACTATTGGGATTAATCAAACGCAAGAAACTACGACCATGAGTATCTGCCAGATCCACACCCAAAAAGGCAAAAATAATACTGCCCAAGATTGCCACAAGAGGCTTAATGAAGCTAAATTCTTTAGGAATAGGCAAAAGGAAAATGGGAGCTAACATTAAATTAGCTACTAACAAACCAAGAATTAAACCGATCGCGCGCGTGAGGATCAGATCAATCGGCATTTCGCGAACTTGCTTTTCCAGACGGCGATAAGTAGTTTGGGCGACCAAACCAAAGACAAAACCAAAAACAGCCCCAAAAGCACCTAAGACAGAACTTAAGCCTTTGATGCTAGTCACCTGTTGGAGTACGGTACTAGGGAGCAGTTCTACTCCATAGAAGCCAATTCCGGCTCCCGCAATGACAAAAGAAATAATAATAATGGCATCAAGCATTGTTTTATCAGGGATATCAGCAGAACCGGAACCTGAAAGCCCCGTTTCTGCCTGAGAAATGATACCAATTTGTGATTCGGGATTTGGGATCGCCAATCTTGACGGTCCTGTGAGTTACAAACATTTTATCTGTATCAACCCAAAAGAGAAATGGTATCCATTAGATATTATATCCCTTGGGTTCAACCAATCGCGATCGTCAATAGCAGTCCCTTAAAGACAAAGTACCTGAAGAAGTCCCCCCAGGTAGGCTCGATATATTTTTCCATCGTTGCGAGGCAAAGAAGGGAATTTATTCACCGTTAATTGATTGGCTCATGGAAGGAAACAGGTTGGATGAATCGACCCTACCAGGGGGCGATGGGAAAGTTACGCGAAGTTATCAATCCGATGGGGGTTGAGTGGTACATTTACGCGATAGATATCAGACATTGGGGACAATCCCGACATCGGAAAATATCTCGATGGCATCATCTGTGACGATGAAGGGCGTACCCGCCAAAGCTTTCAACATAATATTGA
>JBEDKD010000134.1:0-4036 GCA_041172365.1 Cyanobacteriota bacterium
CCTTATAAACGGTTGTTAGATATTTATGTTTCTCAGTTTTTTGGAGTGAAACAAGCGGATAATTTTTTGCGTGTGCATGGCACGAATGCGATTACCCCTAATCCTAAGAAAATGAGTAAGGTAGATAAAGCTGTTTATGAGGAAGCGCGAAAAATTAGTGAAGAAAAGCGATTTTTTCATTGGGATTTGGAATTTCCAGAGGTGTTTATAGATTTAGAAAATGCTAGTTGGAAAGAGAATGCTGGGTTTGATGCAGTAGTGGGAAATCCTCCCTATGTCAATGTGTTAAATATTGAGGTTAAAGAAAGAGATTATCTTTTACAAACCTATGATTCGGCTCAAGGAAGAGTAGATGTCTATATACCTCTTTTTGAAAAAACTCTCAATCTATTGAAAACTGGAGGTGTTTGCGGGGTAATTACGCCAAATAAATATTTCGTCTATGGATATGGTAGTATTCTTAGAGAGAAATTACTAACAAAAACAACTATCTTAAATTTGGTGGATTTGGCAAGGGCTGAAAGCATTTTCCCAGAAGCAGCAACATATACAGTAATATCTATAGTTTTAAATCAAATTCCCAGAGATAGTCACTTAATAGATACAAGCATTTTTATTTCAGATCAGCCGCGATATATTTTAGATATTGGGCAAGGACAATTAAACGGTGCTTGTACTCACGAATTGATTCCTCAAACTCGGTTTTTGAGAACTCCTCTCAATGTTTTTTCCTTATGGCTTGATGACATTCGATGGCAAGTCTATGAAAAAATAGATCGCGTTTCAATCTTAATGGGAGAGGAATGGAGTATAGAGCAATGTATTCGCATAGGCAGTAAACAACTCAGAAATGAAATCCTCATTAATTCTCATCAATATTCTGGAATTTTAGAATCAAAACAACGTTTAGCTAAACGAATTATTGATGCTGAAGAAGTAGAAAAATACTCGATTAACTGGCAAGAAAGATATTTAATTTATGATAAGAAACGGTTATATAATCCCAAGTCTGAAGAACTTTTTGAGCAGGAAAAAATTCTTGTTAAAGATGCAGGAACCAATTTGACGGTAGGACTTGATCTGGCTAAAGAAAACCCCTACTATGCTCTGAATACGGTATATATAATTATACCAAAATCTAGTGCTGATGTCAATGTTCGTTTTTTGGCGGCAATTCTAAATTCATTTATTAGTGATTTTCTGTATAAGCTTCTATTTGGTGCGTTGACTATTCGTGGTGGCTACATTAGATTTCGAGAGTATCTGCAATATCTTCCTATTCGTAAAATTAACTTCACTACCTCACCCGATCGCGTCCAACAAGCCCTAGATAACGCGATCGCGCTCTATCACCAATATCAAAACAATGGCAATATTGACTCAATCTTATCCCAAGTCGATCATCACCTCAGCCAACAACCAGAAGAAGCGGACGTAATCCACGATTTCTTAGCCTATCTCGCGGAACAAATGATGACACTCAACCAACAAAAACAAGCCGAAATCAAAAGCTTTTTGCAATGGCTAGAACGTTTTATCGGTTGCTCCATTGACAGCCTCACCAACAAATCAAAAATACAGAATTACTTAGGAGACTATAACAAAGAGGAACCCCATCTCAGTTTTGATGAATTAATCGAAGTATTGAAGAAAAACCAAAAGAAACTGAAAATAGATCCCCTAGCGCGAAAAGATCGGCAAACCTTAGAAAGGGAATATCAAGCCAGTTTAGAGAGCTTACTGCCGATTAAAACGCAACTAATGATCTGTGATAAACTGATAGATAGCATAGTCTATAAACTCTATGGATTAACCGAGGAGGAAATTGCTATTGTCGAGAATAAAGCCGGAAAACTAATCCCAAGGAGCAAGTAGCATGAAACGAATCCAACAATTTACGGCAATTATTGAGCGCGAAGGCGATGGCTATGTGGCTTTGTGTCCAGAATTAGATATTGCTAGTCAGGGTGATTCTATTGAGTCAGCCAAAAATAATTTGATTGAAGCTATGCAATTATTTTTTGAAGTCGCCGATCCTTCAGAAGCACGATCGCGTACATATTCCCCATCGCGCTTCTGTGACAGAAAGGACGCGATCGCACTCTGGTGACTCAAGAGGGGGACGGCAAAAAAAAATAAAGTCAGGGGACTAAGTTACAAAATCGTCGAAGCCTGTTAATCTAGGAACAATCTCAACGCAGTAAACTAATAAGTAAATATACTGTCATAAACCTAAATGAATGTAACAACAGGAACACTCCTACAGGAAGGTAAGTATAAGATAGAGACAGTCTTGGGAAAAGGCTGTTGTGGTATCACCTATCGCGCCCAAACCTCAACGGGTGAGACAGTCGTGGTGAAAACACTCAACGAAAATCTACTTCAGCATCCGGGGTTTTCCTGGTTTCAACAGCAATTTTTCAGCGCAGCACAACATCTGGGGTGGTGTCAACATCCTAATCTGGTAAAGGTTTTAGACTGTTTTGCCGAAAATGAACAGGCCTTCATGGTGATGGAATATATTGATGGCCAAACCCTGGCAGAGGTGATCGAGACAGGGGAAACGATTTCCGAAGCACACGCGATCCACTACATTCGCCAAATTGCTTCAGGGTTAAGTGTCGTGCATCAACGGGGATTATTACATAGAGATATTAACCCACACAATATTATTAGACCCTATGGCACAAATCGCGTCATTTTGACAGATTTTGGACTAACTCGTGAGTTTAGTGTCCAGATCAAGCCAAATCATCATAATTTCTTATCTTCAGGCTATAGCGCGATCGAGCAATATTTAGTGAATTATCCAACTACAACCTCCACGGATATTTATGCTTTAGCCGCGACTTTTTTCTATTTACTAACGGGTACTGCACCGCTTCAGGCACCCTTACGAATTAGACATACTGGCACGAAACAAATACATCTCCCCCCAGGAGATTTGCGTCAATTTCAACCTTTGTTAAGTCCAGAAGTTGAAAAGACAATTTTGCGTGGGTTGGAAATTGAACCCAAACAACGTCCCCAAACAATTGACGGGTTTTTAAGTTTATTATCACCGGAAACAGTTACCGAGATAAAGGTAACTACCCAGAAGGAGACGAAAACCTGTGTTACAAAAAAGGTGAATCATTCAGAAAAATCGCCGAAGGTAACTCAAGTGCAACAAGTTCAACCGACACCAAAGAAGGAACCCCCTGTTTTAGTACAGGAAACTTCTGATCATTTGACTTATACCTATGCCTCTGGGAGTTTACCTAAATTTCCCTTAGTTGTTTTATTTGGATTAACTACAGGGGTGTTTGGTTGGATTGGCTTTGATCTGGCTCAACAATATACTCATCGTCCCATTTTGATGAGTCATGTTGATGCTCCTCCCTCCCCTCCTTCTTTGCAACAATGGCTAGAAGAAAAACGCGATCGTAATTCCTCTCATCCTCTCTTTGAACAACCTTCCGTACCCACGGATTCTTCTAATGAAGTCAATACTCAAGAGCATTTAAAAGAGACTCAAGAAGTCTCAGGGAATGAGTCTAGCGCGATCGAGAAATCATCCCAAGATGGAGAGAGTAATAATAATAAGAATTCGCCTGAAGTGTCTGAGTCGAATCTGCATAAAAATCCTGTATTAAATGAGTCATTACCCCCTGCAACAGAAACGACTCCTCAACCGATAGTATCTCCTCAACCAGTGGTATCTCCTCAACCTGTCGATGACGCGATATCTCCAACGATTCCAGTAGTAAGTGTGTCACCAAACCCTGATGTTTCTGGAAATTATAGTCAAGGAGTCCAAGGGAGTTCGGTAGATGTTCCTACCCTTCCGGCGTTACCCTCTCCTGAGTCTATCCCTTCGACTTCTGGTGAAACACCTTCGACAACGGAACCCCAAGTTAATAGGGACGAATCTCAAAAGGCTTTATCTTCCAGTCCTTCGACAGATTACCCCGTCTCTCCCAATTCTAGCTATTAAATGGCAATTACAGTCGCTCTTCCCTCTTCCCTCTTCCCTCTTCCTTCCTCCCCCTCCTCC
>JBEDKD010000135.1:0-17643 GCA_041172365.1 Cyanobacteriota bacterium
ACAGGCATCTTGCCTGTGATGGGGTTTAGCCCGTACCACATTTACATCTCATTTAAAAATGCTATATTCGTTGGGTTTCGCTACGCTCAACCCAACCTACAAAGAAATGGCGAAGGTATTGTCACAGAAACCCGGTTTCTTTTTCTCAAGGGAGAAACCCGATTTGGGGGGATACAGAAACCGGGTTTCTCAGCACTTTTTTTCATTTATCCTAACAGTTAAGGGAGAAACCCAGTTTCTTTTTATAGCGCAACGCGAAGACGTTACGACATTTTTAATTACACAAACCCTTAATTTTATTGACTTTTCCTTCTTCCTTCTTCCTTCTTCCTTCTTCCTTCTTCCTTCTTCCTTCTTCCTTCTTCCTTCTTCCTTCTGTTATCGAGAATTTCTCTCTTTTATATAATTCTCGAAATAAGTGGTACGATCATTTGTCATTCTCACTAAACAATTGGCATAGATTAAACCTTCTAGGGTTCCCCCTAGTGCTTGCCCTGATTCAAAATTACAACTTTTATCTCTGAAAGTTATCCACGCGACTTCTGCATCAATAAGACGCTTTTTCTGTTCCCCTTTTAATGGAGAAATAACTTTTTGATAAACTTGATTGAGTTTTTGATCCGCGATTTTATATTCATCAGCCGCACATTGTTTCATTTCTAGGGTTGTACCGGATTTATTACATTTTATGGTTTGTGCCATTAATTTCTCGGACTTATTACTGGTTAAATGATGGGAAGATAACACGATCGCGCCTAAAATCAAAGCCGTAATAAATTTATTAATCATATTTTGGGGATGGATTCCGAGGGATGGGTAATAACTTCTGTTTCTTCTGCCATTGTAACATCATCTAACACCGTTTCGACAAGAGATGACGGCATCGGCACTTCTTCAACAGCCGGATGTTTCTCTAACGTCATACGAGAGGAACTCGCACCGGATAAACGTTGAAGGAGTTTTGGTTTCGGATCGTGAAGTAAATAAATAACGCGATCGCCAGCTTGCCAATCTTCAATACCAGAGACAACCTGTAAAACCCCTTCCCTTTCTATCAACAAAGGCATCAATTCCCCCGCGTAAATTAAAGCCTGTAAGTGCATTTGTTGAAATTCAAAACCCGACAACTTTAATACCGTTTCCCCTAATTTCACAGAGTGATCAATCAAATAATCATTCCAAATTTTCAGAGATAACTCAGGAATAAACGCGGGTAAAATTTTAGGATTAACCGTATTATTCCCTTGAGGATCACTAGGAAAAAAGGCTAACACTCTAGGGGGTTGAAATTCCTCAGTCGCGTGTTGAGCTAACACTAAATTCACTTCACCATTAGTCGTCATCGCGATAAAAGTTCCCATAGAATCCAAACCCGCTTCCTCTAAAACTTCAGGATTAAGAGCACTACTTAGAAATACCCGCAATCCCTCTTTTTCCGCCTCTTCACAGGCCTCTTGATTCGTATCAATAATAACAACAGATTCCCCATTTTCCTTAAACAATCTCGCAATTAATCGACTTAAAGGATTAGAACCCACAATTAACGCTCCTGTGGCTGAATGGGAGGTAATTCCCAATAAATTTGCTACCCATCCCGCGGTTAATCCTTGGACAAAAACCGTAATAATAATTGTCAGGAAAACCAAAGCTTTAATCGAGTCACCGCCATTAATTCCCCGTTGAGTTAATAAAATTGCAAAAAGAGATGAAATCGAAGCAGAAACGATACCCCTAGGGGCAACCCACGAGACAAAAAACTTTTGTTTCCAATCTAAATCACTTTTCCAAGTACATAACCAAACATTAATCGGACGTACCACCCAAATTAACGCGAATACGGTGAAAACACTACCCCACCCCAGGGCAATTAAACTATAAATAGATAAATCGGCAGAAAGGAGAATAAATAAGACAGAAACCGCTAAAACGGTTAATTGTCCTTTAAAGCGTCGCAGTAATCTTTCTTCAGGAAGAGACGCGGCTCGTAACAGAATTCCCGCGAGTACCGTCGCCATTAATCCTGATTCACTGGTGATTTTTTCGGCTAATCCAAAAAATCCCCAAAGTCCCGCTAATACTACTAAAATTTTTAAGTCTTCCGAAAGAAATTGCGATCGCCTTAAAAATTCCGCTAATAGCCAACCCCCGAAAACACCAATAATAGTCCCAATGCCTAAACGCACAATTAATTCTCGAAATAATACCAATAAATCCGCATTTCCATTTAAAATAATATTCAGGACTAATACGGCTAAAATTGCACCGACAGGATCGATTAAAACCCCTTCGGCTTCTAATAATGACGCGACACGACGATCGACAGAAACTTGTTTTAATAAAGGACCAATAACAGTGGGGCCAGTTACCACCACCAAAGAAGCATATAAAAACGCGATCGGCCAAGGAAATTCCCCCAACCAATGAGCAGCCATGCCTCCACCTAATAAAGTAATAAGACAACCCAAAGTAACTAAATTGCGTAAACTCTGAGAAACGCGTCCTAATTCCCGCAATTCTAAATTTAAACCCCCCTCAAATAAAATAATAGCCACTGATAGGGAGACAATAACTTCTAAACCACTGCCTAAAATATCCGGGTTTAATATTCCTAAACCATCCCTGCCCAGAAAAATGCCAAATAATAGCAAAAAAACGATCGCGGGAACTTTTAATAAGTCCGCGAGTACCTGAGCACTGATACCACTGATGACACTCAGTACCATCAGCAAAGTCATATCAAAAGGATTATCCATAACTGTACAAAATGTGCTTCAGTCTTTTAACTAACGCGATAAGATATAGTGCGTCTAAATGATTTATAGAATTAAGGTAGGGGCAATCTCCCCCTGATTGCCCCGATTAATCAGGGGTAGGCATGGGGACGCAACTCCTACAAATCTGTATGAATGATTTAGACTTGCTATATACTCAAAGGAATTTCTCTCACGTTAGTCTAAAATAATAGTAGTGTACACTATTCTGATACCATTATCTTCAAAACATGGTAAGGGCGGGTTTCGCGATATCTTCAAAACATAACCTGAATACGGGTGAACCCGCCCCTACAGGTGAAAAATCCCCTAGGAGAATTGTAGATAGGAGATAGGGTGTCTCTGATTTCACCAAATTTCCCATTAATGATAAGATAACCATTTTACCTCAACTGCATCGGCCCTAAATATTTGGTTAAATAAGGGGAAAACACTTCATAAATAAGTGTAAAAGGGTTGCCCGAATGCCAAAAAAGATAATGTCTGCCCCAAAAAGGTCCCCTTTGTCCAAACGCGAGTTCTAATTCAGGAGAATTACCATAATAAATGCCTTGCACATCTCGATATAATTCAGTGCGTAAACAGGCTAAACTCGCCCAAATTGGTATTGATTTATTCTGTAAATATTCATCAACATGACTGGCTTCCCACCAAGAGGTAGCATAAGCCAGTCGTTGCCCTGACGCGGTTTTTAACCATACCTGACGACGGACCCTAGGCCCCGGTACCGCGTGAATTTGCCTCGGAGCGCCGTCTGTATCCATGCCAATGAGAGACATATCTATGACATCTACTTCCGTCTCTTCCCCTGTTAAAAGTTGCAAATGACGAGTCGGGGAGCCGTCCCCGAGGAGTAAAATTTGCCATGTCGGGGCAAGTTGACTATGGGGTAAACCTTTCTGTACTATGTCTTCTTTCCCTTCCCATAGGGGATCGAGTGCATACCAAGGGGTAGGCAAGGTTAGGCTATTTTTGGGGCTATAGGTTGTTGTCAAGGCTTTTTACAAAACTTAACATTTTTTTATTATAATATAGCTTTTTGAAGGGATTTGCACAATTATTAATGCGGGTATCCTTCCGGGGTGTTGCTATACAGAAGCTATTGCTGTGTCAGGGTTATTATTTGAAGAGGACTCCGACGCGCTCACTTCTTAAGGTACTTTATGATAAGAGAGAAAAGTTATTAAGACTTTCCTTAAATTGGTAGTGCGACTTCTTTCACCAGTGAAAAAATTTTCAATTATTAAAGAAAAGTCTTTGCCTCTTCTCCGGTGAGCAATGGTGGCAAGGGAAAAAAATCGAGTAATAAAAAAAGAGAGGTATCGTTTTTTTATGTATGAATTTAATCCGGGCGATTTTCTAATTTTAGTGGTTGATGACATTCCCCATAATTTGCAAGTAATGAGCGAAGTGTTAGACACGAAAGGATATGAAACTACCTTTGCCAATAATGGTTTACAAGCTTTAGAGCAAATCCCCTTCGCGAAACCCGATCTTATTCTCCTTGATTTGATGATGCCAGAAATGGATGGAATAGAAGTTTGTGAAAGATTAAAGGCTGATCATTATTTCGCTAAAATTCCGATTATTTTTCTCACCGCGAGTAACGAGCGAAATAATCTGGTGAAAGCCTTTAAAGCGGGTGCGGTTGATTATATTACTAAACCCTTTCAGGCGGAGGAAGTCTTAGCGAGAATTGAATTGCAACTGAAAAACATGAGATTTCAACAGGAATTGGAGCAAAAAAATCAGGAACTAAAGCAGGAAATTAAGAGACGTTTAATCATAGAAGAATCTCTGGTAAAAGCCAAAGAAAGTGCGGAAGCCGCCAATCGAGCTAAAAGTACGTTTTTAGCGAATATGAGTCACGAATTGCGGAGTCCCCTTAATGGTATTCTTGGTTTTACAGAGTTAATTAAACCCAGTGTTAATCTTACACCCGAACAACAACATAGTCTGGCAATTATTTATCGTAGTGGTGAACATCTCCTGAGTTTAATTAATGATATTTTAGATTTATCTAAAATTGAATCGGGCAAAATTGTCCTGAATCCAGTAGATTTTAATTTGACTCAAATGCTTTGGGAATTAGAAGAAATGTTTCACCTCAAAGCCCATCAGAAAAATTTAAAGTTAAACTGGATTGTGTCTGGGGAAATTCCCCAATGGGTAAAGGGCGATCGCGTGAAACTGCGTCAGGTGTTAATTAATTTAATTGGTAACGCGATTAAATTCACAAAAGAAGGAAGAGTGCAGTTACAGGTGATATCTGAAATTGTGAAAGAAGAATTATTATTATCTTTTACTGTTTCTGATACTGGGGTAGGAATGACACCTCAAGAAGTTGATCATTTATTTGAACCTTTTGTGCAAGGGAACGCGGGTATTAATTCTTCAGAGGGAACGGGGTTAGGATTAGCAATTAGTCGTAAATATGTACAATTATTAGGGGGTAATATTTCTGTCACTTCCGAAGTCGGAAAGGGAACGACTTTTCAATTTACGATCGCGTTGACTCCCCTTCCCGAAACAAATGTAGAAGCAACAACACCCACTAGGGTAATTGCTCTGAAATCTACTCACTCCCCTTATCGTATTTTAGTCGTAGATGATCGAGAAAGTGATCGAGAACTTTTGGTAAAAATGCTCTCCAAAGTCGGGTTTGATGTCGCCCAAAGTAGTAATGGTAAAGACGCGATCAAAAAATGGGAACAATGGCAACCCCATCTCATTTTGATGGATATGCGAATGCCTTTTATGGATGGTTATAGTACCACTAAGACAATTAAATCTACTTGCCGAGGTAAAAATACAATTATTATTCTCATTACCGCGAATGTCTTTGTGCAAGACAAATCTTTAATCTTATCTGTGGGAGGGGATGATATACTTTATAAACCGATTCAATCTTCGATACTTTTTGATAAAATTTCCCAATATTTGCCCATTGATTATGTTTATGAAGAAATCACCAATAAGAATTTTTGTGAATTAGAGCAAACTTTGACATTACCCGATTTAGTTTCCGCCTTGGGTAAGTTACCTCTTTCACTAATAACTCAGTTAGAAAAAGCTACTTTAATGGCAGAAGACACACTCCTTGAACCCTTACTAGAGCAGATTTCTTCTAATCATAAACAATTGGCTCAAACCCTACAACATCACCTAGATTATTTAGAACATTATAAGATTTTAGAAGCCATTGAGACAACCAAAAGAAATAGTATTTCTTCAGATTAGAGTATTCAGCACCAAGCGCGATCGCAAGCCCTTGGGGTTGGTGCTGGGTACTTCCTATTTCTCAATCCTGTCAGTGTGCAGCACCAATCACCTGAAAACAAGCCTCGGTAAGGAATGGAAATTAAATCACTTGACTATGGGCTTGGTAGTTTCGCCCATAAATACCCGAAGGCAGGCAAGATGCCTACACTACCTTATTAAATTTTCATTCCTAAACAGGAGATAGGCAACTGGGTTTGACTATCTCCATGTCGGCGCATAGCCTCTGAAATCCTGATCAGATATGGGCGCGAGACGATGCCCCATCAAGGGTTTTATCCCTGGAGCTGATGTAGAAGGCGATCGCGATCACACGATATCATGTTTAAGCTTACGCAGAATACTTGTGAATTTCACAACCCACAGATATCTACATCACAGACAAACATCTGAATTTAAAAGAGTATACAGAGAAGTTAAAGGCAGTTTATTAGTAAACATAAATTACTAATAATTACTTTCTTTAACTCTCAATAATCCTCTTTCCCAGGGAGTTTTTTCTCCGACAAGTTTGAGAATTTTTGCTAGATTTTATCGGTGCTTTCTCGTCTCAAATGCCCCCTCAACCCCAAGGGATAAAGGGCTAAAAAAGGCGACGAAATTTCCGTGAAAAGTCCCCCTTTTGGGATCGAAACCTATCATCTGTAGCATAAATTTGAGAAAAATGGATAAATTCTTTGGGGAATTGGTTCCGGGTAATACTATTTTATTGAAACAAGGAGTCACTGGTATGCTCTCTTTTAATCCCAGCGAATTTCGGATTTTAGTGGTTGATGATCTGAGCCAAGATTTGCAATTAATTGGCAAAATATTAGATGAAGAAGGCTATCAAACTACTTTTTCTCCCAATGGTTTAGAAGCTTTAGAGCAAATAAACACAGCACAACCTGATCTAATCTTTCTGGATTTAACTCTGGAAACAATGAATAGTTTAGAAGTTTATGAAGAATTAAATTCCCATCCTAACTTTTGCCAAATTCCCATTATTTATTTAACATTAAATAACGAGAGAAATTCCTTGGTTAAAGTGAAGAAAAAAAAGTGTAGATTTGATTATGTTACTAAACCTTATCACGCAGAAAAGATTTTAATTAGAGTGGAAAATAAACTCAGAATCAAGAAATTAAAACAACAGTTAGAAGAAAAAGAGCAGCAACTCAAAAATGAGCGTGAGAGACATCTAATGAGGGAATCTTTTCTTCAAGAAGCCAAAGAAAGGGCGGAAGCTTCCCATGAAGCGAAAAGTGCATTTTTGGCGAATATGAGTCACGAATTTCGTACTCCTCTCAATGCCATTCTGGGCTTTACAAAATTAATGAAACCCAGCCCTAATCTTACGGAAGAACAAAAACAAGATTTAGAAGTAATTTATCGTAGTGGTGAACACCTCCTAAGCTTAATTAATGATATTTTAGATTTATCTAAAATTGAATCGGGCAAAAGTGTCCTGAATCCAGTAGATTTTAACTTGACTCAAATGCTTTGGGAATTAGAAGAACTGTTTCGCCTCAAATCCCATCAGAAAAATTTACAGTTAGACTGGATTTTGTCTGAGGAAATTCCCCAATGGGTAAAGGGCGATCGCGTGAAATTGCGTCAGGTGTTAACTAATTTAATTAGTAACGCGATTAAATTTACACAAGAAGGAAGAGTGCAGTTACAGGTGAGATCCGAACTCGTGAAAGAAGAATTATTATTATCTTTCGCTGTCTCTGATACTGGAGTAGGAATGACACCCCAAGACATCGATCGAATATTTGAACCTTTTGTGCAAGGGAACGCGGGTATTACTTCTTCGGAGGGAACGGGGTTAGGATTAGCAATTAGTCAGAAATATGTACAATTATTAGGGGGTGATATTTCTGTGACTTCGGAAGTAGGAAGGGGAACGACTTTTCAATTCCAAATCGCGTTGACACCCCTTACGGATACCCATGAAGACACCACAACATCCACGGGGTAATTTCAGGGAAACTCTCACCCCCATATCCGATTTGAGTCGTTGCTAGAGGAAAAATTTTCCTGAAATCAGAAACTTACTGAAACAGGAAAAAATTACCTCGATAACCGGAAGTTGAGCCCCCCTGAAAATTACCAAAAGAAAACCCTTGTCATTGTTAATCTAAATTTGTCCTTACGCGAGGTGCATTTGTAAAATGGCACGCGAGGCACGACGAATTTTACATCGGATCGTTTCCATTCCTAAACGCGCACAAGCTTCATAACGATGACACCCCGAAAAACCGTAATATTCCCCATCCACTTCTAATATGTCTATGGGCTCTCTTAATCCTTCTTGGCTGATTGATTCCATTAATGCCACGACTTTCCCTTGATCATTACTACGCGGGAGGGGACGTTTGATTTGGTTAATGGGTATTTCCGCGATCCTCATCTTTCATCTTCCTTTTTCTCGATCTGCCCTTAATCATAGTCGTAATGACTTCGACTTGCAAGTAATTAAAGGAGTTATGTCAAGATTCTCTGACATAAAAGAGATCGCGCTCCCAAAGGGGTTTGTGGGTAATTCCTCATAAAGTGAAAGGAAAAGGTAGAATAAGGTTATCTTTTTATCAGGAGGCGATCGCGTTGTTTTCCCCCATCAGTAAATATATCAGTTCCCTTTCGGGTATTCTTTTCCTCGCGTTATCCCTCATCGGAGAAACCAAAGAAGTCAAAAGTGCCCAAACGCCCTTAAATCCAGAAATAAAAGTCGGTGTGGTACAACGGTTTGGCAGTGTTGCCACCGATAAATTAACCTTAAAAGCAACGGAAGGCGATCGGCTGACATTAAAATTCAAAACCCCCAAAGGTGACGAGACACTTACCGTGAAAAGTGTGAAATTAGAAATAGGGATGCAACCCTTAACAGAAGCACAATTAGATGAGAAAATCATTTTCAGTTCCCATCGCAGTTTTGAAAGTGCAGAAGAAAGAGCGAATCAATGGAAAGCCAAGGGAATAGAAGTAGAAATTGCCCAACCCGATCGCTGGGAAGTTTGGGCCCGTCGAGATGTTTATAATACTCCATTATTACGGAGATTACTCTTAGAAAATCTCAAATCTCAAGGTGACAATGCTTATTTAGATACAAAAGTAATTAAACAAAAACCACAAGCTTTTTTTGTCGTCAATGGTTTTCGCTATAATCGCAATGAATTAGAAATCACTGCCCAAAATCGTCTTATTGAAGTCATCCCAGAAAATAAAAATAATAAAGAAAGTTCCATCTATGGGGGAAGTTTACGACTACAAACTAATGCATATTCGACTTACACCCTCGTTAATAAAGTGCCCATAGAAACCTATTTACGGGGTGTGGTTCCCTTTGAAATTGGCGCGTCAGCTCCCTACGCGTCTCAAGAATCACAAGCGATTTTAGCTCGGACCTACGCGTTGAGAAACTTAAGACGATTTGTCATTGATAATTATGAAATGTGTGCCGATGTTAATTGTCAGGTTTATAAGGGTATAAAAGAAACATATTCTCAAACCGATCGCGCGATATCATCGACAAAAGGGATGGTTTTAACCTACCAAAATGAATTAGTAGATGCCGTATATTCGGCGGCTAGTGGTGGAGTTACCGCGTCTTTTCAAGATGTTTGGCAAGGGGCGGAAAGACCTTATTTAAAATCGGTGATTGATGCACCGACAAATCTTTGGAATTTATCCAAAAATAGTTTAGAAGATGAGACGAATTTTCGCAAATTTATGAGTTTAAAACAAGGGTTTAATGAAGAAGGCGAAAAGGTATTTCGGTGGCGAGAATTTACGACATTAGGGGAAATGACACAATTTTTGAAGCGTTATCTCACGAAAAAACAAAGTCCATTGGTTAATTCGTTTACTCAGATCAAAAAAGTGGATATCGTGAAACGGTCCCCCTCTGGAAGAGTGTTAAATATGAAAATTGAAACCGATCGCGCAGTAATCAATATAGATAAAGATGAAATTCGTAACGCGTTTGAGCCTCCCATTAGCACCCTATTTTATTTAGATCCCGTGTACAATCCCGATCGGACGATTCAGGGATATACCTTTATTGGGGGCGGGTTTGGTCATGGAGTAGGGATGAGTCAACGAGGGTCCTATAATTTAGCTAAACTGGGATGGGAGCGCGATCGGATTCTCCAGTTTTATTTTCCGGGGGCGATGATACAACCCTTAACGGAGAAAATCATTTTTTGGCGGGAACCCCAGAGCCGAAAACAGTAATCATCTAACGATAAAGAAAAAAAATTGCTCGGCGATCAATGATATCGCCGAGCCTAACTAAACGCCGAGGGCGAGCTTAGTAAAGCTCTTCTTCTTTGTGAGTTTCGATGACACAGTCAGAGGTAGGATAGGCGACACAGGTGAGAATATAATTCTCCCCGATTTGATCGTCATCTAAGAAAGATTGGTCAGACTGATCAATAGTACCAGACACGAGCTTACCAGCACAGGTGGAGCAAGCACCTGCACGGCAGGAATAGGGCAGATCCAGACCTGCTTCTTCAGCCGCATCTAGAATATAAACATCCTCTTCCACATCAAGCGTCTGATTCAGTCCTTCAGCCGCATTAACCAGTGTTACCTTGTAAGTTTTTGCCATGCCATGATCCTCTCAAAAGTTCGACAGAAGAATATATAAACTTTCCTTATGCAAACCAGAAGCTTGTATTAGCTCTCGGTTGGCACGGGGTATTATTCCCTCCCTTCTGATAGTAGGGGAAACCAGAAAAATTGCAATAGCGATCGGAGATAAATTTTGAACGGGATTAGTTATAAAATTTACTAATTACATCTTGATTACTTATATGTATGGTGTCTAGTGTCCCAATTCGGGTGGGTTTAGTCGGTACTGGGTTCGCCGCGAAGCTGCGCGCCGAGACTTTACAAGGGGACTCAAGAGCCCGTCTCATAACGGTTGCAGGCCATTCCCCAGAAAAAACTTTGGCCTTTAGTGAGGGATTTGGTGTCGAGGCCGAGGTTTCTTGGCGTAAATTGGTAGAGCGGCCGGATCTGGATTTAATTATTATTTGTACCGTTAACCGGGATCATGGCACCATCGCGGGGGCGGCCTTAGAAAATGATAAGCACGTTGTGGTGGAATATCCTTTATCTTTGGACCTTTCGGAGGCTCAAGGGCTTCTGGCGCTCTCCCACCAAAAGGGCAAACTCTTACATATAGAGCATATTGAACTTTTGGGGGGGTTACATCAAGCCCTGAAACAGGCTTTACCCAGTATTGGCAAAATTTTCTCTAGTCGTTACGTTACCATTAACCCCCAACGTCCCGCGCCCCAAAAGTGGACCTATCAACATTCTTTGTTTGGGTTTCCCCTGACGGGGGCCCTGTCTCGTCTCCATCGCTTTACCGATTTATTTGGCAAAGTGACGCGGGTATATTGTCAAACTCAATTTTGGGATACACAACCGGATTTTTATCGCGCTTTGTTATGTAATGCCCAGTTGGAGTTTGCTAATGGCCTTCTCGCGGAGTCTGTCTATGGGAAAGGGGAGACGTTTTGGCACTCGGAAAATAGTTTTTCGGTTTATGGGGAAGAGGGGACTTTAATTTTTACTCCTGAAAAGGGCCAAATTATCCAAGGGGATACTACTCAAACGGTGGAAGTGGGCCCCCGACGGGGTTTATTTGCTAAGGATACTCAGATGGTTTTGGACTATTTGACCGAGGGTACTCCTTTATATGTTAATCCTGTTGACAGTGTTTATACTCTTGAAGTCGCGGATGCTTTAGCGCGATCGGCCCAATTGCGTCAACCGATCTCTCTGATTTCAACCCATTGACTCCCCCTCGCGTTCTCGATCCGCGATCGCGCCGTAGGTTGGGTTGAGCGGAGTGAAACCCAACACCAAACTTTGATCAGGAGTGAAACCCAACACCAAACTTTGATCAGTTGGGTTTTGCTCCAAGCACACCCCTGGGGAACGTACCTCAACCCAACCTACATCTGTGTTTATCTGCGTACCCTACGGGAAGGCTTCGCCTATATCTGCGGTTTCCATAAAAAACTAATAACCTCTATGGGAGACGGCATCGGGGCGGGTTTTTATCATTGGTTGGTGATTGTTAATGATATCGGTGAACCCGCCCCTACCATAAATGCAAATTAATTTTAACCCACGGAGAGCGATAAATTTTGTAGGGGCTCTTTCACCTACCAATTTTCCTAATAACAAATAACCTTCATAAACCCGCCCCCACCCCACGAATAACCTCTATTGGGGACCGCATCGGGGCGGGTTTTTATCATTTATCGGTGTTTGTTAATGATATCGGTGAACCCGCCCCTACCATGTAATTTGGTTTTTTTTTAACCGCTCCTTAACGCAGATTAACGCAGATGGAGATTGACACAGATAGATATTTTTCTGATGAAAGCGTTAAATTTTGTAGGGGCTCTTTCACCTACCAATTTTCCTACTAACAAATAACCTTCATAAACCCGCCCCCACCCCACGAATAACCTCCTATTGGGGACGGCATCGGGGCGGGTTTTTATCATTGGTTGGTGATTGTCAATGATATCGGTGAAAGCGCCGTAGGTTGGGTTGAGCGCAGTGAAACCCAACACCAAACTTTGCTCTGTTGGGTTTTGCGCTACGCGCAAGCTGCGCTAACGTACCTCAACCCAACCTACGACTTTTGAAGAGGCTCCGAGGGCGAAGCATTCCGGTACATAACTTATTGCTTACAAGGAGAGATTTTCTGCCGGAATGCTTCGCCCCTACCATAAATGCAAATAGATTTTTTTGCCTCCAAAAATATCGACCCCGCTACGCGGGGAGGGCTAGTGTAAAATTAAGAGTGCATAGCACAAAAGGGCAAAAGTGTCAAGGGCTATTCGGTCCACGCAGCCACACAGACAAAACGAAAACCGAAGGTGTAGTCGCGGGTGTCCGGCGCAAAATAGTCGCGAAAGGCCGAGCGGCAATGCCGCGGATAATAGTTCCACGAGCCGCCGCGCAGCAGCCGGTCTCTGTCATCATTTCCTGACATGACTAATAAATCAACGCTATTTTGATAACGATGAGCATTTTCTTTTTCATCCCAGACTCTTCCATCGGTGGGTGCTCCCTTGTAATTATCGTGCCAAGGATCGGCGCACCACTCCCAGACGTTGCCGTGCATTTCGTAAAGCCCAAAGGCATTGGGGGGAAAATTGCCTACATCAACTGTTTCTTGTCGATACTTACCTTTTGGTGCGTCAAGGTAGGTTTCGTTACCGTTATAGTTAGCTAAATCCGTGGTAATTGTTTCTCCGAAGTGAAATGGTGTCGTTGTGCCTGCTCTACAGCCGTATTCCCATTCGGCTTCACTCGGTAGCCGATAATTCTTTCCTGTTTTTTGAGAGAGTCTGGCACAAAATTCTACGGCATCGTACCAGAAAACCCTTTCTACTGGCCGATTGTCACCTTTGAAACGAGAAGGATCGGGATCTAAGTCTCGTTCAATTTTCGCCAATTGAGCCACGGCTTTCCATTGGGCTTGTGTCGCGGTATATTTACCCATGAAAAATGGTTGGATTGTCACCCGATGTTGCGGTTTTTCATTATCACGGCTTTCTGCTTCGGTTTCAGGTGAACCCATGAGGAATGTGCCACCGGGGATGTAAACCATATCGAAGGTGACTCCGTTTCCTAAGTCTTCGGTAAAGTATCGCGCTTGTTTGGTTTCCCGTTGGATGATTTTGCCTTTCTTATTAACGGTGACGGTTTTAAAGGTGAAGGTTTTGAGGGTAACTCTATTGCCCGGTTTTGCTAGTTCAATTCCCTCGACGGTTGCGATTTCTTGTTTACCAAATTCTTTTTCCCATTCTTGTCTCGCGGCTTCAGTGTCTTTCCTAATTCCCCGCGCCTCTGCACCGTAACCCTTCGCGGCAATTAATAAAGGTTGATATTCTGACAAAACCGGAGTCAATGTTGCCACTAACTCGGACCATTGCACGAGTTCGGATTTATGATTATGCAAATAAGCTTGTTTGAGGGATTCTGCGATTTTTTGGGCGGCTTCATCCTTGCGGGTATAAGCCAAGGCGGCCCAATTCTGCATTTGGTAAAAACTCTCTAACCAAGTTGGTAAAAGTGGCTTTTGTATCTGTTTGTCGAGATATTCTATTAAAAAGTTAGATAACTCATCCAGCCGTTTTTCTCCAAATTGGCGTTTGCATTGCTCCAGCAATTCATTGCGAATTTCGCGATCTATTTCATACAATTCTGTTAGCTCTGTATCAATAGGGTGGCACAAATCCGAGAGCAAAAAATCGGCAACGGCATACCAAGGGGGGGGGCGAAGCATTCCGGCAGATAAGCTATTGGTTACAAGCCTAGATTGCCTACGGTCATGCTTCGCCCCTACTAAAAATTTGTGCCACAAACGGTACAGGAGATCGGGAGTAATTGTCAGGGGAAATGCGGCATGGTAGGCTAAATCTAAATGGGCTTGTCCGTATTGTTTTTTGAAAGAATTAATTCGGCTAAGGGCATCAAATTCCCAGTCCCAATTCTCCTCTAAATCTTTCGGTTGCCGTGCTTCATTTGCCTTGTTTTCCTGCTTTTGGACAAAGCGCAAAGCACTTTTTTCTCCCCACCGCAACCACTGGATCATGTGCTTCCATTCTAAGGCTTCTAAAGCAAACATGGGCACTTGTTTGGGGTAAATTTGGGCAATAGCCTCGGCGGTAGAGTCAAACCCGCGATCGCGGGGCAAAGGGTTAAGCCAGACTACTCTGGAAACTTCATCGGTTAAAACATTAAGAAAATCAACGGTTTCTTCCCACCGTGAGGGAACGGAACGCCCTTTCGCAGCCCCGGCATCGCTAATAATAAGTGCGACGGTATTTTTAGTCGGAAATTGCTCTAAAACTGTCTCTAAATCTTCTGGGTTTTGACGCAATTGGGGATCGCGATAAAGCTCATCAGTGGGACAGTTTTTAAAATAATAAACCTGTGCTTTATCCCAAATTTTCACGAGATGCCGACAAAAGGGGTGAAAGGGAGTCATTGAACCCTGTTGATCGATGAGTAATAGCACTTGTGGAGGGTTTTCAAGTGTTGTGGGTTGAGTGAGTACGGGTTTGGTAAAAAAACCGGACTTCGCGACTTTTTCAACGGTGGCAGGGATATCTATTTGTGTGGGTGCAGTCGGCAAATTTTGAGGTTGAAATTTCTGCCAACCCTCCCTGAGTTGCTTACTACTAACTGGGAAATAATATTTTTCTCGCCAAAAGACTGAAACAGCCTTACCGACTTGTATTTCTGGTGTTTCTGAAGGGAGATATTCTTCTGTTATTTCTGAATTATTCTCTCGATTTAGTTCTTCTTTTCGTGGTGTATCGCCTTCTTTTTCCTTGAGTGGTGGTGGTTTTTCCTCGGATTTTTTTTCTCGATTTAGCGGTTTATTTTGGGGCGGTGTATCGCCTTTGTTTTCCTTGAGTTGTGGTGGTTTTTCCTCGGATTCCTCAACGGTTTCTGGTTGTCTTGGAGAGTTACGCCTGGGGTGGGAAGTTGATAGTAATTCTTGCCAACATTTGTCAAAAATTTTCTTTTCTTTTGGAGACTTTACCCATACAGTTTGGCATAGTCGTTTAAGGGCTTCTATGTCTGTGGGGTTGAAACCGTCCTCTATTGATTTGACAAGGGCTTCCACTGCTAAATTGTACTGATCAACCCCTAGGGGTAAGCCAGCTTCACGGGAGTGTTCAAATAGTTTTAGCAGTGGTTTAGAAACAGTCATTTATTCACCCTTTTTTTCGGAAAAATATGCCCGTGGTAGGATATTGGTATCAATTTAATCTCAAAACCGCCAGCCCGCCAGGGACTTAAGTCCCTGTCTCATAGCTCAAGTCCTCTGAAGAGGACTAATGAGTTTAAAGGTCTTTTTGTCACTGAGTCCTATATGCAATGACTTCAGCTTTGAGGCTGGGGTTTGAACCCCAGACGGACTACTTATATTGATTATAGTCTGAATGGTTTTTCTGTACGGTACTGCGAAAAGGAAATTTAGCTTGATTTAGCATCTTTTCAATTTCTTTAGGCGGATAATAGTAAAGGGCTTTTACCCAATCAATTAATTCGCTGGTACTAACTTTTTTGTCACCGTCGTCTTTGTCATCTTCCATCTTTTCCCGTAATTCGAGAAACCTATCGAGGGCTGTTTCAACAATTTTCTCGGACAAATTATCAACGCGTGTTTTGATAATTTTCTTCAAAGTTTCCCTGTCAGGAAAATCAACATAATGATACAGACAACGCCGAAGAAATGCACTCGGTAATTCCTTTTCGCGGTTTGAGGTAATGAAAATGATCGGGGGTGCGTCTGGGTTGGCCGATTGCCAGCGCCGGGGACGCACGTCTTTGATTTCAAATTTTTGCTGATCGATCGCGAGGAGCAAATCATTCGGCAAGTCGCGATCGGCTTTATCTATTTCATCAACTAAAACAATGGTGCGGATACGGCGGTTAGTTTTTCGGCATCGACGCGATCGAAATGCTTTTCCCAAGGGGCCCCAATCTATAAAATTTTCTGGGTTAGTGGGGTTATTTTTTTCATCTATTACTGTTTCTTTTGCTAATTGTGCTGCTTGCAACCTACCAACATAATCATAGGTGTAAAATCCATCTTGGGCTTTGCTAGTTGACTGCACATTCCACAATTGATAACGCCATGCAATTTCGGGGTAACGTTGGCTAAATTGATAAGCAACTGCGGCCGCAAGTTGACTTTTTCCACAACCGGGTTCGCCTTCGAGTAATAAAGGCCGGTTGAGGCGAAGGGCTAAATTAACGGCTTCTACTAACTCTTCACTGGGGTAATAGGGATAGATTGTTTGGTCCAAGAGTTGGCTCCATTCCCCCGTTGGAGAGGGTTGGAATTCGTTTTTGTGATCTATCAGGTATTCGTGTTTGTTTAGGTTGGTGGATAGTTTTGCCATTGTCGGTTAAATTCCTCCTGAGAATATTGACATTTAAAGATTTTATAAATCTCCATGAGTAAATTTTGGGTAGGCGTAGAATTTATACTAGCATTTTGCTGACAGTTTCTTTGATATTCATTCATCAGATTTTCTGCAATGACTTTAGGAGACTCCTCTAAATACTGCTGGAATTGGAAGGCAAAATGCTCCGCAATATTGGAAATCACTTCACCTAACTCCTTTTCTGTAAAAGAAGGACAAGGAAGTTGAGCCATATAGTCCCCTAAAATTTGATTGTCTCGCCATTTTTCTTGCAAATCATTTTCTAATTCCTGAGACATCAAGAACAGTAATACACTATTCGGTCTTTGTTGATGAGCTTTGTGTAAAAGAGGCCTCCATAAATCTTTAATGATTTGTTCAACCTCTAGTAAATAATTATCTATATTGAGTATAAGAATTAGCTGTTTTTGAGAAAAATCCGTCGATATATATTTTTGAAAACGAGACTTAAGCACCTGAATATCTACATAAATTTTTTTATTCAAATTGTGAACTTCAACGGGACGATCGCGGTACCATTTATTTTTCATTTCGTGTTCGATCCGACGCAGCATCCAAGTTTGACCATAGGGACATTTGTTAACAAAGAGAAAAGCTGTCACTTG
>JBEDKD010000136.1:0-8010 GCA_041172365.1 Cyanobacteriota bacterium
AGGCTTTTTCAATGATTTCTAATTTGTCTGTACTCACACGCGATCGTCCCCCCAATTACAATTAAAATTCATCCGGGCCGCCGAAAGAATTACCCCCTTCATTATCTCGTTTTGAGCCTAAAAATCGAAGACCTCTAGGCTCAACTTTAATGACTGGTTTAGAACAGTTTGCACCCGTATTGCGATCTTGCCAATATTCGAACTTCAAGGAACCCTTTACTCCGATCAAACGGCCCTTATGGACATAATTACCAGCGATTTCTGCATCTTTTCCCCAAAGTTCCAAATTAAACCAGTCTGGTTGGTCACTATTCTTGCCTATACGATCAACGGCAAGAGTTAATCGGCATAAAACAGCACCAGACTCAAAGTATTTAACATCGGGTTCTCCGCCCACTCGACCAACTAAGGTGACAACATTAAGATTCATAAGCGATGTGAATGAGTGCGTCTTTACTATATTAACCTAAATTAACCTAATTTGCTAATTATCTGCAACTTTTGATAGTGAGCGAGACACTCACACTACCCATAATAATAAACCCTCTATCACACAAATCCCACCCGTGAGCGAGACGCTTACACTACCCATCCCTGCCCAAAAGCATAACTCCTAACCTAATTATCTATTACCTATTACCCATTAGCTATTACTCATCACCCATTACCTCTATGGTATATAATAGAATAATACTAATTTTAATAAAACTATGCGTGGAGTTCAATTTTTAACGGATTATCAAGGCAAGAAAATCGCGGCTCTGGTTGATATCAATCAACATAGAGTTTTTTGGGAAGATGTGAAGGCAGAATATAGTGAAATCACCTTTCAGTTTTTAACAGATCGTGACGGAGGAAAAATTGCGGTGGTTATTGACTGGGAAAATCACGATGAACTCTGGGAAGATATCTATGATATCCTAGTAATTGAATCCCTAGAAAATGAAGAGAGCATCCCCTTTAAATTTGTCCAAAATCAACTAGAAAAAGCAGGTTAAGTGTCATGTCTGATTACCAAATCATTATTAAACCATCAGCCCTAAAAAGTCTCGATACACTTCCACTAGAAATTAGCACTCGAATTAATGCAAAAATCATTAGTTTTGCCAGTAACCCCCGTCCTCTGGGTTGTCTCAAATTAACGGGTAAAGATAACACTTTGCGCCTTCGAGTTGGTGATTATCGTGTGATTTATACCGTTGATGACAATTCCTATATTGTTGACATCAAAACCCTGCGTCATCGTCGAGTAATTTATGAACGGTAAAAAGATTAATTTCCCTTCTTTTTTTACCTACGATCATTGAGAAAAAAAGTGGGAAATCAAATGAACCACAAAGGTACAGAGGACACAAAGAGGTAATTTTACCTCACTTTGAGGTTAAGGAATAAAGAGAAGCAAAAAAACGTGACGTTAATATTATCTCTCTTTTCTTTCCTTTGTGCCTTTGTGCCTTTGTGGTTAGAAAAAAAGGTCTTAATTTTTGCGCCAAATCGTGGTTCCATCTTTTTGATCGATGAGGGTAATACCCTGAGATTTTAACAGATCACGCACGCGATCGCTTTCGGCAAAATTCTTCGCGTTACGCGCCGCTTTTCGTTGGGCAATTAACTCCTCGATTTCCCCATCACTTAATCCCTCTTTCGCTTCTTCTGTGTCCACTTCTGGAGCAAATTCTAACCCTAATATATTTGCTAACTTGACTAGGGTTAACCATTTTTTATTTAAGACTTCCCCAGGCGTTTCGATTTTGCCTCCATGCTCTACAATATTCTTTTCTCGTCGTAATTCCTTGGCTAATTCAAATAATACCCCTAGCGCGATCGCGGTATTAAAATCATTATCCATCGCGTCAGTAAATTGTTGTACCGCGTCATTTTCTAAGAGACTGATATCGTCAATTGGCTCTAGTTTCCAACCCCATTGATTACCATATTGATAACCAAAAGATAAGCCTTCTTTTAAGGTAGTCCAACCATTTCTCGCGGACGCGATCGCGTCATCAGTAAAATCAATAGGTTTACGATATTGTGCCATTAAGACAAATAACCGTAAAGCCATAGGTTCAAGTCTTTCTAATAACTCTCGAATCGTGGTAAAATTGCCTAAAGACTTAGACATTTTTTCCGCATTAACAGTAACAAAACCATTGTGCATCCAATACTTAGCTAAAGATTGCCCCGTTACCGCTTCCGACTGTGCAATTTCATTCTCATGGTGAGGGAAAATCAAATCAGCCCCCCCGCAATGAATATCAATAGTTTCCCCTAAACATTGACGCACCATTGCCGAACATTCAATATGCCATCCGGGGCGGCCCTTTCCCCAAGGAGACTCCCAAAAAGGTTCACCCTCTTTTGCACCTTTCCACAGGGCAAAATCAAAAGGATCTTGTTTCTTTTGTTCCTCGGAATCCTCTGTTAAACGACCACTTGCCCCCGCGTCCATATCATCAAATTTTCTCCCTGATAACTTGCCATAATCAGCAAATTTTCTCACCGTATAATAAACATCACCACCCGCGGGATAGGCATAACCTTTTTGTTCTAATTCGTGAATTAAGCGTGTAATTCCATTAAGAGTATGAGTCGCACGGGGATACTCATCGGCCCTCATTATATTAAGGCGATCCATATCGACAAAATACTCCTTAATAAAACGTTCCGAAACCTCTTCCATTGAAGAATTTTGTTCTCTGGCACGATTGAGAATTTTATCATCAATATCGGTAAAATTCTGCACATAACGCACCTGATAACCCCGCGAAATTAAATAACGACGCACCGTATCCCAAACAATATAAGAACGAGCATGACCTAAATGACAATAATCATACACTGTAACGCCACAGCAATAGATTCGGACTTTACCCGGTTCTACTGGTTCAAAATTTTCTTCCCGACGGGTTAAACTATTGTAAAGTTTTAGGGACATAAGCCTGTTCTCTCAAAATCTATTATTTCTATCATATTATAAGCATAAAATGGATTCAATAGCAAGATGAAATATTTTTAACTTGATTTATCTCTTGGATATCTTCCTGCTATGTAAACAAGTTTTGCACCCTAGCAAATATAGTTAAATTAGGAACAGGATATTATGTTATCATGTCAAATATAGGAGAGTGTTATCTGATGGGGAGGATGTTTTATGCGATTGATCGTGGAAGGATGGCGTTTTTTATGTCATTCCTATTCAGTTATTAATCAATTTCAATTACTGGAAATGATTAAACATCCTAATTTAGAGGTTTTTCATCGAGATATACCTTATAAAGATCCCAATTGGCGCACAGATATTAATTTGCTTGATCCCGCAATACAATCTTTATATAATATCCCTTTAGCACCTCCCCGTTTAGAAGCAGATGTTACTTTAAAAATCTATTGTCCTTGGAATTTTAATAAGTCTATTAGTCCTCAAACATGGGTATTTGCTGTGACGGAATGGGGGAAGGTAAGCCGGGTTATTTTAAATGGCATGAAAGTGGAAAAATTCACCGATGCGCCCGTAAATTCAGAATCAATGATTATTACGGCTTCTCAATGGTCGAAAAACGGTTTGATTCGGAGTGGTGTGGAGGAAAATCGCATTAAAATTGTCCCTCATGGTTTCGATCCAAATCTCTATTATCCTTTATCTGATACTCAAAGAAAGTCTTTACGAAAAGAGTTAGGATGGGATGATTATTTTATCTTTCTTAATATTGGTGGATGTAATTCACGAAAAGGGATTCGTGTTTTGTTAAAGGCTTTTGCCTCGATCGCGTCTCGTTATCCCCAAGCGCGATTATGTTTAAAAGGTTCAGAATTACTTTATCTATCTCAGAGCGAAATTTTAGAAGCCAGTAAAATTGTCTTAAATGAAGCAGAACAAAATCTAGTAATGTCCCGTATTATTTATATCGGTAATCACCTATCTTATGCTAAAATAGCTCAACTTTATCAAGGTGCGGATACTTATGTTTCTCCTTATTTAGCAGAAGGATTTAATCTGACTGTTTTAGAAGCGGCGGCTTGTGGTTTACCGATTATTTGTACAGAAGGAGGGCCGACAGATGATTTTACCCATCCCGATTTTGCCTTAAGAATTTCTAGTCAATTTAAGCCTACTATTATTTACTCAGAAACCATGTTTATGTTGCATCCATCGGGGAAACATTTAGTCAGTTTAATGGAAATGGTAATGGAAAATCATATCTGGCGCGATCGCGCTCGTCAAATCGCCCCCAATTATGTGTTACAACGCTTTACCTGGAAACATATTGTCGAGCAATTGTTTCAAGTCTTTTCTTCAGGTACAATCAAGAATCAATCTCCATCTAACTTTGAATTTTTCTAAGTGGAGAAAGAAACCGGGTTTCTGAATATCAGACAAAAACCTGTCAACTATTATCTCAAAAGAATATGCGAATTATTGTCGAAGGATGGCGTTTTTTATTTCATTCTTATTCGGTTATTAATCAATTTATCCTCATGGAAATGAGCAAACGTCCCCACTTGCACCTTTTCCATAAAGATATGCCCTTTCTGGATCAAAAGTGGGAAACCCATATCAGTTTAACCGATCCCAAAACTCAAATATTACGACAAATATCCTCCCCTTCTCCCCAAGAAGAAGTCGATGCCGTTTTCCGCATTTATTGTCCTTGGAATTTTCACGGCTCACCTCATGGTAAAACATGGGTTTTTGCCTTGACAGAATGGGGAGTTATAGATTATAATGTCTTAGGTGGTATCGGAGTTTCTCATATACGAGAAACTCCGGTTAATTCAGAAGTAATGGTGATTACTTCATCGAATTGGTCCAAAAAAGGATTAATTCATAGTGGTATAGAGCGCGATCGGATTTCTGTTATCCCTTTAGGATTCGATCCGAGTCTTTATTATCCCTTACCTGATGGGGAAAGAAAAGCCTTAAGACGTGCTTTAGGATGGGAAGACTCTTTTGTATTTTTAAACTTAGGGGGATGTAATGTTCGCAAAGGAATTAGAGTTTTATTAAAAGCCTTTGCCTGCATAGCCGAAAAACATCCCCCTGTGAAACTGGTATTAAAAGGCTCCGATGTTTTGTATGGTTCCCAAGCACAAATCGAAGATGCTTGTAAAACCCTTTTAAGCGACTATGGACGCGCCCAATTATTACCCAAAATATCCTATACAGGGTCTCAATTATCCTATCAACAAATAGCCCAATTATATCAAGCCGCCGATGTTTATGTTTCTCCCTATTTAGCCGAAGGATTTAATTTACCAGTCTTAGAGGCTGCCGCCTGTGGTTTACCCGTAATTTGCACAGAAAATGGACCGACAGATGACTTTACCCATCCCGATTTTGCTTTCAGAATTTCCAGTCAACTGACGTCAAGAATATTCGAGGGAGAAACACTCTTTCTTCTGGAGCCGAATTGGGAACATTTAGTGAGTTTAATGGAAAACGCGATCGCGCAACCCGCCTTGATATCCCAAGCCCGTCGTCGGGGGCCTGAATATGTCAATCAACGCTTTACCTGGAAACATATCGTCGATGAAGTCTTAGAAACTATGACATCATCACCAACCCGCGCTATAATCAGAAAACCTAGCTTTGAACCCATTATACTGTAGAAGAAAGAAGGGAGAAGGAAGAAGGGAGAAGGAAGAAGGAAGAAGGAAGAAGGAAGAAGGAAGAAGGAAGAAGGAAGAAGGAAAAAGGAAGAAGGATATAACCCATTTATGGGTTTGCCCTTCCTGTGATATTCTACCTCAAGGTAAACTGAGGATAAAAAATGGATGTCAATCATTCATTTTTTCATCCCACTTCGGATAAATACCATTGCTCCTGCCTAATTGCTCCTGCCTAATTAATCTTTAGATTAACCCCAGTGTTTATGCAAACAACAACAACTCAAAGTGAAACTCCATCCATCATGGATGCACCTAAACATGGTTTACCTGTTACCATTATTACAGGATTTCTGGGGAGTGGTAAAACTACCCTTCTTAACCATATTCTCTCTAATCAAGAAGGTGTAAAAACCGCAGTTTTAGTCAATGAATTTGGCGAAATTGGCATAGATAATGAATTGATTATTACCACCGATGATAATATGGTGGAATTAAGTAATGGCTGTATTTGTTGTACCATTAATGAAGATTTAGTTAATGCAGTTTATCGAGTTTTAGAACGTCAAGATAAACTCGATTATCTCGTAGTTGAAACCACTGGATTAGCCGATCCTTTACCCGTCGCGTTGACATTTTTAGGCACGGAATTAAGAGATTTAACTCGTCTTGATTCTATTGTCACAGTTGTGGACGCGTCGAATTATAGTCTCGATTTATTTAACAGTCAAGCCGCGTTCAGTCAAATTGTTTATGGCGATATGATTTTGCTGAATAAAGTTGATTTACTTGATGAAGCCGATGTCGATTTAGTAGAAGTAAAAATTCGAGATGTCAAACCCGATGCTCGCATTTTACGAACTACTAAAGCACAAGTTTCTCTTCCTTTAATTCTAAGTGTCGGATTATTTGAGTCCGATAAATATTTTGAGGAAGAAGCCAAAGACGACCATGATCACCATGATCACGATGCTCATGATCATTCCCAATGCGACCACGAACATCATCATTGTGTCCATGACGATCACGAGCATCACGATCACGAGCATCACGATCACGAGCATCACGGACATGAGCATCATGGACATGATCACGAGCATCACCATCATTCTAATCATTTGGAAGAAGATGGTTTTACCTCCCTTTCCTTCCAAAGTGAGAAACCTTTTTCCCTACGGAAGTTTCAATATTTCTTGGATAATCAATTACCGAGTAATGTGTTTCGCGCCAAGGGGATTTTATGGTTTGATGAAAGTCCCAAATGTCATATTTTCCACTTAAGCGGTAAACGCTTTTCTATTGATGATGATGAGTGGAAAAGCGATCGCAAAAATAAACTTGTCCTGATTGGTCAATATTTAGACCATGATCAATTACGCTCTCAATTAGAAAATTGTCTGTGTCTCCCTTCCAGCAATCGCGGCAAAGGGTTTGGTAAATAGGGAATGGGGAATAGGGAATAGGAAATGACATCTTTTTTCTTTATCCTTTATCCCTCCCCAGTCCCCCATTTGCCTCCCCAGTTATCGCACAATAGTCCTTAATCGCCAATCACCATTTATGCGAATAGTCGTGCCGCGAGTGAATTAACTTCTGCGCGAGGGGAGCAATTACGTCAAAGAGTTTCTCACCGGCATCTCCGAAGAAAAACCCAGTTTCTTTGAAGAAACCGGGTTTTTATTGGGAGGGTGTATCTCCGATTGGCCAATGGATAGGTAACGAAAAAAAAGGGTTTCAGCCTCCTATTTCAGTGTTTTTGCCAAACTGAGATGCTCCCTTTTGGCAATAGGAGTTAGACTTAATTAGCTTGAGTTTGGAATTAACTCCACATTCCTAATGCACCTTGTTGATTGCTTCTAATGCGAGGATCATTTGGTACTTTAGCCGTGGGAGTCGCCACTGCGGGTTGAGTTTGTATTCCATAATTCACCGCGATCGCGCCTTTTTCACCACTAGGGAGAGAGGGATTAAAGGCCATAGGAAGTGCCGGAGTATTAGATGTTTCTGAGTCATCATGCTCAAACTCTAAACGGAGTTTCACTTTACCTTTTGTCCAGAAATCTCCGGGTCTTAATAATTCACATTCTAACCCATTACCAAATAATTTTTCTTCCGGTAACAGTTTGGTTTGAATCATATCGACAAATTCGCTGACTCGGAAGGTGTTTTGAAACATGATCGAACTACAACTCGCAGTCAAAACATCATCAGGATTGAGAAATTGCTCATTGGTATCTGTCATGTGACTTTTCCTTAAATCTAGGGATAATTAACAAACATCTCATCAAAATCGGATCAATGGCAGGCAGGATGCCTACCCTACAGTAGTTTTTGGAGATCACAAATTAGACTTGAGATTTTAATCGGATCAATGGCAGGCAGGATGCCTACCCTACAGTAGTTTTT
>JBEDKD010000137.1:0-3530 GCA_041172365.1 Cyanobacteriota bacterium
TTAAAAAACAATAATTCTTTACCAAAAAAACAATAATTCTTTACAAGAATAGTAGGCTTGTGAAATATGAAATGTGCTAGGTTAGAAAATTGATCATAAAATTACCAAAAAGTCAATCACAAATTATTAATTTTTTATAAAATAATAGGTATAAAAAATTCAGAAGATGGTACTTGTAAAGAGGAAAAAAATTACAGATTAACGACCATGAGTAGCATTCCATTAGTAGTCAGTGTCCCCTCTGCAAGTTGCCCAAGCGTTCCCAGTGGATTAAAATCAGGGGCTTCCGTAGGACCAAACGACGGAAATCTATCCCCAAACACTCCAGTAGTTCAATACGGTGGATATACCTATTGGGCCCACAGCTATATAGATAACCGGGTTTCCTTTAATATCGTTGCTTATGATGCAGCAGGTAAAGTTGTCAAACAATGGGAAAAGCCCGGTGCGCGATACATATACAAAATAACTGTGGATTCCGCGGCCCAAACCATTACCTTCTGGGGACAAAGTGACCAAAAAGTTGTGATGTCATGGAATGAACTCGTCACCCCCGTTGACGCGCCCACACCTCAACCGACTCAATTTCAGTGCATCCTTACCCTTAAGGGGAATGTATCAAAAATTGACGGTACTATGTCCAACGCCACCCTGGACGCTCAAGGACCAGGGGGCCGCACATCGGTACACATCAACGGTTCGGACAATTCATTTGTCTCCTTTGGAACCCAAATCGGTCAATTTGGAACTAATGATTTTACTGTCGCTTTTTGGGTGCAGACGGCGGAGACATATCGGTACTTTGACTTAGCCGGGAACCGTGCCGCGGGATCTCATGGCAACTTTTTCTGCATTCGGATGACGGGCAAGCATGAATCTCGCCCCGCGGGGCTGATAGGCTCTGAAGTGGATCAGGATCAGAATGGTACTAACTATATAGGTGTAGAAAGCAAGACTGCCGGTTTCAACGACGGAAAATGGCATCACATAGCAGCAGTACGCAAGGGTACATCGCTGAAACTATATATTGACGGAGTAGTGTCAGGAAATGGCAGTGGACAAGGGGTCGCCAATATTGCCAACGGCAATGCCTTTAAGCTAGGTCGCTCTCTTGTCGGAGTCCATGACAAGTTCGCGGCCGATGCTCGATATAGTGACCTTCGTGTCTATGACACAGCCTTGAATGATAGTGAGATATCAAGTCTCTTCTCTTCTGTTACAGCACTAAAGCTATTAACGAATAGCAAAATCAAACTGAAGTCTTGGAAAGGGGATTATTTACATCGTCCCGACACTGAGCAAGGTGTCACAAGCTGGAATACCGGTGTAGGCAATGAGTGGATTGTCGAGTCGATTGGTGACAACAAAATCAAACTGAAGTCTTGGAAAGGGGATTATTTACACCGTCCTGACTCAGCACAAGGTGTCACAACCTGGAGTACGGGTGTAGGTAACGAGTGGATTGTCGAGTCGATTGGTGACAACAAAATCAAACTGAAGTCTTGGAAAGGGGATTATTTACACCGTCCTGACTCAGCACAAGGTGTCACAAGCTGGAGTACGGGTGTAGGCAACGAGTGGATGGTTGAAGTCATTACTGCGGAAGTGCCAAAAGTACCACCTAGTTTCGATGTGCCTGGGGATTCGCCAAACGGCTATGAATTTATTAACACTCAAAACTCCGCGACATCCTATACCTTTACGGCATCGGGAACCTGGTCCCCAGACAAAAACAATCCTAATCTGCAAGGATGTACCGCCGAAGGATTACCCAGTTTCAACTCTTATGTTCAGGATGGGATTAAACAGGCTTGGCCGAGCATCCAAGAAAATATGAAATATCCCAAAACTCCCTTTTCTTTAATCGCAGAGAATACGAAAACGGGTGAAGTTATACAAGTCGGGAAAAAAGCGACGATCGTTCTCAAACCTGGGGAAAATTTGCGTTTCGTTCTCAATGATGCTGTGTGGAACTATGACAATAATAGTGGCAGCCTCAAGGTGGATTGGGTGATCGGTTCTTAAATTCGTCAGGTTAAATTAGAGAAGGTAGTCTGAGAAAGGCTACCTTTTTTCTCACCTAAATTCCCCCTCGAAAATTAGAGAAAGCATATCATAAAGTGCCTAGGTAGGGGCACGGCAGTGCCGTGCCCCTACTGCCGTGTCCCTACTGTGATACAATATCGGGAAATAAAATCAACCCTTCTTACCTCCCTCTGTTCTTTCCTTTGTGCCTCTGTGCCTTTGTGGTTTATTAAAACGATACCATCCCCAACTAAAAATTTGTATTTGCTTATGATACTTGCCACCAAAGCCATTTTACCAGAACTTGAGCCTATTAACCAATGGCAACCCGCGACTTGGGATGATTACTTAGCAATTTGTGATAATAATGCTCCCAGTTTTGATAGAATACGAGTATTTTTTAATGAAGGATATCTTTTTACCGAAACGGGACACGAAGGAATTAATCACTCGCTTTTTAGTAATATTTTCCCGGTTTTATTTTTTCTTTGGTTTACCCGCCAACGGTCAAAAACACAAATCTTTAAATGTTTGGATCGTTGTTTGCTCGAAAAACCCAAGACGCGATCGGCTGTACCGGATTTATTATTATATGTTGGGGAAAATATCCCCTTTGGGAAAGAGGGAGAACCCCGCAAAATAAATTTAGATGATTGGCGTGTTCCCGATTTAGTAGGAGAAGTTGCTGATACGACGATCGCGACGGATTTAGATGAGAAAAAACAACTTTATGCCGCGTTAAAGATTCCTGAATATTGGGTAATTGATGTTAGGGGAAAACGAGTTTTAGCTTTTCGCTTAGGTGAGATAGGAAAATATCAAGAATGTGATGTTTCAGGGGCATTAGAGGGGTTGCCGATCGCGCTCTTAAATGAGACATTAGAGCAGTTAACTGAACGCGATCATGGGAGTGCCGCGTTATGGTTTCGTCAACAAATTTCCGATTTATAGCAGAAGGAAGAAGGAAGAAGGAAGAAGGAAGAAGGAAGAAAATCAAGTTTTTTGCCATTAAGAATGTCAATGCACCAATAAACGATATAAATCACAAGGTAATTATCTCACAGATGCTTATAATTATGCCTTGAAAAAAGCTGCTTTAGACGCGTTTGGCGGACTTTATGAGGCTGAAGAATTAGGTAAAATGGTACAATATGAGGAAATTATGACAATGGCTAGGGATTTGATTTTAGCGCGATCGACAAGTAATTCCAATGGAGATTCGAGGGAAAATTTGTAATTCCCTAGGGCTGGTTATCAAGATTGATGACAAGCCCTAATTTAACAATTCTCTGAGGAATTATCTGAGGTGAGCGAGCTCCGATTTTAATCGCTGATGGTAATCAGGAATTAAGCATTAACGATAGCCCATTTTTCTGATGGTTGAGCTGGATTAACCAAATCGTACAAGATACCTACTTGATAACCGTCCGCAGTATAGGAACCGATGCCGAACCCATTGGTTTTATTTTTAATTACCCCATCGGCATCAATAACCCATTGCTGGG
>JBEDKD010000138.1:0-7139 GCA_041172365.1 Cyanobacteriota bacterium
GAGCCAAACATCTGTGTTTATCTGCGTTCATCTGCGGTTAAAATTTCTATATCGTGGGCTGGGGCGGGTTTTTTCAGGTTATTTGTAGGTAGGAGAAATTTCGGTGAACCCGCCCCTACAAAATCTTGATTTTTCCTAATTTTTTCGAGAATGAAACCCTGTCTCATAGCTAAATTTGTTAAAACCCTGAATATCAGTGAAAAAAACCGGTTTCTTTAGTCACGATTTCTGATTTCATTTTTTCTACTTCTGTTAATAGGGGTAGTTTTTTTGTTAATAAGGGTAGTTTCAGTTCGAGACAAATCTTTTCGGCGCGATCAAGGTAATGTTCGATAGTTTCTTGAGGTATCGTTTTGATGAGTTTGCTAGTTTTTGCTAAGGCCAATAATGTCTTTGCTTCATAAGCACGGCTACCAATTTGTTGAAAGATACTAAGGCTTTTGTAAAAATTCTCCAAAGATGAATCATGCTGTCCTAATTTCCGATAACTCATTCCTAATTGATATAAAGCCCACGCTTCATCGAATTTAGCACCAATTTCTTTGGCTCTGTTAAACCGTTTCTCAAAATACTCAAGGCTTTCTTGTAAATCTTCAAAAAATCTGTGGCTAATGCCAAAAGAAATAAAAGTATCTATACCGCTATTTTCTCCAATATTTCCCTCTAAGCGTAGAGATTCCATAGCAAATTTTTTGGCTGTTTCAGCTTCACCCTTGTTAAAATATATATTAGCTAAATAGGCTTGAACTTCTTTAACCGATCTTATTCCTTTACATGAATCGGGAAGAGATGAATATTCCAGAATATAGTCAAGTGCTGATTGATAATCACCTAAAACATTATATGAAAAAGCTAACTCCTTAAGGCTATCTCCTTCCTTTTCAATATAGCCAATTTGACGTGCTATTTTTAGAGCTTGCTTGTATGTTGCTATACCTAGATAGTAATCTCCTAAACAATATTGGTTATATCCTTGACTAATCAAAGCTTTACATTCTATTTTCCTAGCTGCAATTTCTCCAGAGATGATTAAGCTTTGTTTTAAATAGTCTAAAGATATTTGGTAGTCTCCTGTCTTTAAGTAAAGCTTTCCTATTTCACATAATGCGGCGGCTTCACCTTCGCGATATCTAATTTGACTCGCTGTAGACAAACTGACAGATAAATATTCTATACCAGCTTGAAATTCACCTAAATAAACGCAGGCTACTCCCAGGTATCGGAGAATATCTGCCTGAATTTCTGGAGAGGTAACTAATCGTTTACCCTCTATCCAGTCAGGGGGGATTAGTTTGCTATATAAATCTTTCAAAAGTTGAAAGTAAAATCCTAGACGCAAGAAATCATAGACTCCTAAAATTGCCCCTGCCGCTTCATCCCAATCTTCTGCACAACAGGCGTGATAGTGCGCTCTTAGAAGGGGCTTAATATCCTCAATTTCCTGCCATTCAGTGTCAGGTTTAATGGGAATGCTAAGGAAATAGCGATAGGCTTGACGGTTAGCGAGTTGACATTCTGAAGTGGCAAATTTTGGATGAGGGTGTAGGACGCGATGAGCCTTTTCTTGAATTAACGGGTGCATTTGATAAGATTCTTGCTGATCGTCATAGTCTAATAATTGCCTGCGTCTAAGTCCTTGAATAATACTCTCTTCTAACTCATACTCGCTTACCTCTGGCATCTGCGCGGCAATTCCGGCTGTATCTAGTGGATATTCCGATGTTTGATAAACAGAAATCCGACTCAAGCAAGTTCTTTCTAAGTTACTGAGACGACTAAAAATTTCATCAATCAGCCTATCGAGGGTATTAATCAATAGCCATTGACGATCGCGTAAAAATTTACCTACATTTCCCTTAAATTTGGGTTCATCCCGAATCAAAGCTGAAACTATTTCCAAGGCTTTAGGATGTCCTTGATAGCGTTCCGCCAACTGTGCTAATTCTTCTGAAGTCGTTGTCAAATTCAAACATTGCTGATGAGATTCCAGCAAGTTCACGGCATCCTCTCTTTCTAGTCCTTTGAGAGGGAGTTCTCTAACTGCTAACAGTGACAATTCTGCCAAACTTTCCCGACTGGTAAAAATTACTTTGCTTTGATGTTCCGTCTCGACTAGCTGGTTGAATAACCACTTATACTCAAGACAGTCATCGGCAAAATACCCCGTTTTTTGAGCTTGCCCAGTTTGCAATACAGTTTCGACATTATCTAGTACAACTAGACAAGGTTTTTCCTTTAGTAATCTCACCAAAATTTCGGTTTTTTGGCGATAGTCATTTTGAGTAGTAGCCGCAGAAATTTCGCCATGAGAAAGAGTGAGCAATAGGGAATCAATAATGTCATTAAATTGAGGTGCTTTGCCCGTGGACGATCGCAGAGTTTCCCAAGCAGCAACGGTAAAAGGGGCGTTTTCAGCTTCTAGCTGACGGATTAGCTTACTGGCGAGAGTGGTTTTGCCAATTCCCGCTAAACCAACGAGACAAACCGCGGTGATGGTAATGGCTCTAGTTTCGGGATCGAGGAGCTGGGATTTGAGGGTGTCGATTTCCCGCGATCGGCCTACCCAATTCCTGACTGGTGCGATTTTTTCAGGCAGTGCAAAGGTTTGATGCTTTTGAGTTTCGTTGGGTAGAGCGATCACGCCTTGACGCGCGTAAGCATAGTCCTCATGATCCAGGGTTAAGCCAAAAGCTTTAAATAGAATCTGAAGGCTTTTAATATCAACCCCTTCTTGTTGGTTCAATATTTTAGAAACTGTCTCTGAATATAAGAAATCCCCTGTTTTGGCATTCTCAATTCGTTTGCATATATCGGCGATAGTATATCTATCTGGAAACTGTTTATTAATTTCAGTACGGATTTTATTCCATCCTGTCTCAGTCAAAATTTGACCACGAGCGCGTTTGGTATTGCTTGTCTTGGGTGAAGTCATCAGCGTTCCCTCGATTAACTCTGGCTTCCCCGAACGTTAGCCGAGGATCGGGCAGATAATCGCGGCTTCCGGCTGTTAAGGAAGTTAAGGAAGTTCGCGAGTTCTACCTTGTCGATTCTATAACGGTTGAAACCCTTTTAGGCTAGGCCTTGACAACATTCTTCACCTAAATCTTTAAATCCGTTGTTAAGTTCTTTTTAACTTCCTTTACTATTGTAGAAAAAACCTTGCACTTTCAGGAGAATCATAACCGTTACCCCAGGAAAGGGGACGAGTCCAAAAAGTCAAAGAGGTATCAATGAAGGAAATGTCCAAAAAGACTTCTAAGTTGGGATTTTTAGGAGGTACTTTTGCCATCCTAGCAATTGCACTATCAATTCCTGTTGCTACTCTAACAGGTCTAGCAGTCGCGAAGGCTGTTAAAATATATACTATCAGATAGTCCCTCCCATTGATAGTGTTCAATTCACTCATTGCCAAACCCTACAGTTATGAGCCTGTAATCGAGTGCTATTTGAAACTTGGCTGGAAAACTGCTTATTGCCTGTACTTAAACTGGGCAAATAGTGATTTGAGATAATGCTACATTTCACTTTGCTGGAGTCTGATCGCCCTTCATCTAAAAGGCGCGATCGCGCTCCTCTCTCTCTCGAAAAACTACACCTACTACCCCACAACTACAACTTAAGAAATACCGCGTATGTTGAATTTCAGCATGGACTTTGAAAAAGAAGGCATTGTCGATGAAGAAATTCGCCCTCATCATACAGGGCGAGTGCGCTTTCAAGGCACTTTTTGGCCTGCGAGATGCCTAAACAATGTTACCCTTACTCCGGGTGAAATCTGTTATGTTGTCAATATTCATAACATCACACTCTTCGTAGAACCTGCTACGGAGAATGAAAGTTATTAAGTCTAAATCTTAGTTAAGAAACCCACGAAAGTTTCTTAGCATCGGGATAAGTTAAGAAAAGCGAAAAAAATTAAGAAACCGGGTTTCTTATATATCTTCATCAAAGGTCGATTTCCTCTCAAGAAACCCGGTTTCTCAGCCTAGGAATAAGTTAAGAAAAGCGAAAAAAATTAAGAAACCGGGTTTCTTCTATATCTTTGTCAAAGGTCGATATCCTCTGAAGAAACCCGGTTTCTCAGCCCTCTCATCACCCCCAATGGCTATTTTAAACAACGAATTGCCTCTAATAACCCTCTGGCTTTATTGAGCGTTTCCTGATATTCATTTTCGGGGATAGAGTCAGCCACTAAACCCGCTCCCGCTTGTACACTTACTTTATTTTTCCCGTCCCCTTCACTACGCACAATCATAGTACGAATCGCGATCGCGCTATTTAATTGTCCTTCAAAATCATAATAACCATAGGCCCCGGAATAGGGTCCCCGACGACAACCTTCTAATTCATGGATAATTTCCATCGCGCGAATTTTGGGAGCACCACTCACTGTCCCCGCGGGAAAAGAAGCCTTTAATAAATCCCACGCGGTTTGATTTTCCCCTAATTCTCCCACTACATTACTAACAATGTGCATCACATGAGAATAGCGTTCAATAATCATTAATTGATCAACTTTAACGCTACCATTTCGACACACTCTCCCTAGATCATTTCGTCCTAAATCAACTAACATAACGTGTTCGGCTACTTCCTTGGGATCTTTTAAGAGATCCACCTCAAAAGCCCGATCTTCTTCATGGGTTTTACCGCGAGGACGAGTTCCCGCGATCGGCCGTAATGTCGCGATTTTTTTACCCTCTGCGTTTTTTTCCGCCTTTACCATCACTTCGGGACTAGAGCCGATAATTTGCCAATCACCAAAGTTAAAATAAGCCATATAAGGCGAAGGATTAATTAAGCGTAATGAGCGATATAAGGCAAAGGGATCACCTGTATATTCCGCGGATAATCTTTGAGAAAGTACCACTTGAAAAATATCACCCGCTTTGATATAATCTTTCGATTTCTGCACATTTTCACAGAATTTTTCCCGCGTAATATTACTGGTATAACTTAAATCGGTAAAATCTTCCGTTTGTTTTTCCTTCGGGGGAGTCCATTCTAATAATGTACTTTGTACTGAAAGAGGTGATTTTAATTTCTCCACCAGTTGAGAAACCCGATCGCGTGCTTTTTGATAAGCCGATGCCAAATCAACATTAGGATCTCGTAAATCCGCATACGCGATCGCCCAAATTTTCCGTTTTACCTGATCAAAAATCAAGAGATTATCCACCTGCATCCATACACCATCAGGTAAATCATTCTCCGTAGGAGGATAAACAGGAACACGAGACTCCATCCATTGAATTAACTCATAACCCCAAAAACCAAATAAACCACCAATACCAGGGGGTAATTCCGGTAATTTTACCGGATGATAAACACTTAAACAACTAGCCAAAACCTGAAAAGGATCACCCTCAAAAACCTTCTCCGTGCCATCACGAAACTTTTGTTTAGTAATATTACCTCGGACTTCTAAAATCCATAAAGGATCACAACCTAATAAACTATAACGACCAATATTTTCTCCCCCTTCCACCGACTCTAGGAGAAAATTATAAGGTTGATCCGCACACACGCGATACCATGCCGAAACCGGGGTATCAAGATCCGCGACCCATTCTTGATAAACTGGGATAAAATTAAAATTATCGTCTTTTTTAGCTAATTCTGCAAATTGAGAAAAATCTGGAAAAATCATAAGTTCCTTAGTCTCTATAAGTTAACACAAATAAATAATATAGCTTTTCTCAGAAAAAAGATGAGGTCTAATTTATTCCCTATTAAGAATTCCCTATTAAGAGTTCCCTAAAACGAGAAAACTCTGTACCTCATAAGTATGAGAATTGCGATATCAGGTGAGCAGTTGTTTTACCACTAAGGCACTAAGGCACTAAGGAAAGAAAATAGAGATGCTCTCAAAATCCGAGAAAGTTACCCCTTTGTGTCTTTGTGTCTTTGTGTCTTTGTGTCTTTGTGTTTTTGTGTCTTTGTGGTTGATTTTATTTCCCTACATCATTAATATCTGGTTTTAGGGAAAGATGAGGTCTAATTTATTCCCTGTTAAGAGTTAAGAAAAACGAGAAAACTCTGTACCTCACAAGTATGAGAATTGCTATATCCTCTCCTTTGATTTGATTGTATTAGACATCTCCAACAACTATTGTGGCGCAGACATTAGCCTGCGATTGACATGATTTTTGGGAGATGTCTATTGTCATCAAGATCGAATCAAATCGCGTACAACAAAAACGCGATCGTGGGGTTAATTTTTCTCTTTTCCATTTTTCATTGAAAAAACCCGATTTCAGAAATCCCCCCCATTTAAAGATAGGGGAGAAGGAAACCGGGTTTCTGATAAAACCGTTACAACAGCAGAGAACTAATTGTCGTAGGTTTTTTTCCCTGTGAACTTCACAGTGATAGGTTCAGGGTTGCTGCCGATATTACGGTCAACCTTACCATTAAATTCACGGCCCGCGTTAACCTTTTCAGGGAAAACGCCATCCTTGGGATGGAGAAACTCAGTAGAGCCATCGGGGAAGACTCGATAAATCTTGTAATTATTGATTTTGAACTTCGCCCGTAATTGCTGAGTACCCAGTGCCAGACACTGCTCTTTGCGAGCCAAATAAAGCAAGTTATCGCCTTGACGCATGATCGCGGCGCCGCCCGTAGGCATTTCAAATACTTGCTCCTTGGCACTTGTCCAAGTGATCGCGTACTTTTCTTCGACTTCAGCCTTAGTCAACAAACCTCCGGTGCTGCCACCGAAGAGAGGGGGTTGTCCTTTGAGTTCTTCTGCCATAGATATTTACTCAAGATTTTTAGCGCATAGTATCATTCATAAGCACCTTCCCTCTACAATTTGTAAGGATCTGTTACACTTCTTAGCGTTTTGGGTCTTTTTTTACGCGATTGCCACGGGAATTGGGGATTGGCGATTGGGGATTGGCGATTGGGGACTAGGGATTGGGGACTAGGGATTGGCGATTGGTGATTGGGGACTAGGGATTGGGGACTAGGGATTGGCGATTGGTGATTGGCGATTGGTGATTGGGGACTAGGGATTGGCGATTGGCGATTATAGCACCCGCCAAGACGGTTAGGACAAAAAAACGCCCCATCCCCACCCTATTATCTCTGTAGGGGCGGGGGAGCCCATATAATTGCCACCAAACAGACAGGCC
>JBEDKD010000139.1:0-10916 GCA_041172365.1 Cyanobacteriota bacterium
ACCTTTTAACATCAACGAAGTAATTGCTTTATAAGCATCTAGCCAAGCTTTTTTGACTTCAGGAGTCCAATCTTCAAGGAGATACTGCTCAAATGTTAACAGCAAAGCTTCCCCCACAGGCCCATAATATTTAGGAATAGCTCCATAGCCCACGTGCCTAGCACCTAGAGCATTGAGAACTGGCCCTAAAGCCTCTGGGTTGCGGAGATTTTCTACTACCAAAACCAGAGAATTTAACAGCTTTTTTTGCTGATTTACCATATCAGTATTAGCAAATAGCTGCTTTACCTCTGGGTAAGCTTGAAAAAGATTATCGTAGAAACTGGCAGCAAATTCATTCGCGTGAGGTTTAACTTTGTCAAAACTCTGTTCTAAAATTTCAATATCTAATGTCATAATTTTTCTTGATTACTCGGCGAGAAATTGTAATATATACCATACCTAAATTGCATAATTTTCCAAACATTTAATATGAGGTATTTACCCAAATTTGAATAATTTATTCCAGTATTGTTTTTACCTAAACTATGTTTGTCAGAGTTTTGTTTGCTCATTATTTTAACCTATTTCTCCCTTGATTTTCTAGCAGTATTGGCGGCAATTTTTCCTGTAGTTTATAGAAAGAAAAAATCACTTTTTGATTAAGATAAAGGTGATTGTGCAAAAATCAACTACAAATTCAAACTTTCTAATTCCTTCCATAGAGTATTCATAAAATCATTAGGATCTTTAATACCCATTTCTCCCAAGGCTTGCCACTCCTCAGTGGTGTAATCTAAATCCTGTCCCATAATGTCTTGAGTCCAATAAGGTAACTTAGATGGATTTTCCATTAACTGATAAGTCATCTCCAATATTTTTGTTCCTGTTGTATTTTCCCTAGCCCTTGTACTCAGGCAAAAAGCCAGTAATTTAGCGAGATTGCTTTCCGGGGGAATAGAGATCAGGAAAGCCATATTTTGGGCGAGAACAAATTTATCTAACTTCATTGTGAGATTTTTCCTAATTTACAAACACTTGAACAATATAGCACTGATTAACACTAGCGGAAAAGGGCAGAATAGTCAATTAACACTTTTTCATCAAAGGGGGAATCAAAAAAATAATTCCCTAATTTAATCTAGCTATCCTCAAGGTTTCAGATTTGCCTCTGTTTATATTTTTGAAAGCCGGTTAAGGATAGTTTAGCCCAATTCATCCAGCTTCATATCGTCAATATAAAGCAAGAAGAAACCACCAAACACTGATATTACGGCCCGTAAAAATGGTTGCATCGGAATTTTGCCAAAGAAACCAAGCATAGCGCACCAGCATAAAATGATCGCGATGAGAGTGTAGATAGTAGACAAGTTGGGATACTTAGTTTTGAAGACATGAAATACTTTCTCCCTAACATTCATATCCTCAAAAGTTTTTCCTGAAGGAGTTTTACTCCCAAATAGCAATTCCTTCAAAGAGAGATCATCCAAGAGAAGCATGATCAGCCCAATTGCTAATAAAGCAAGATAGCGCAGAAGACTTTCTGGAGAAAATTCTGGTGCAGGTGCTTCTAACACATTTACTCCATCAACCCATGAATCCAATATAGTGAAAGCCCCGGACCAGATAGCAATAATGTTAAAAAAAACGTAGAAAATGTGAAAATTCGGGTATTTTTCCTTGAGGGTATCGAATAACTTTTTTCGCCAACGGGAAGAATGAAAATGACTTTTTCGCAAGTCTTTAATGGCGGCTTGAATGGGTTTTTGCGGTTGGATCTTAGGTTCTTTCATTATCTTGAGTCTGTTCAGGCAGATTTCAGGCAAAATTAGAGTTCGTGTCTCCAATGGTTCACATACCATAGTTAAGAGGTATTTGGGCTAGAAATTTTCTTTTCTATAGCCAAATCCGTATTTGTTACAGAGACTCTTCAACTGTGTTGATAGCCCGGGGGGACCACAGAAAAATACGTCAACTTTATGGGGTTCGTGTTGTCTTGCTAAGTCACGGAAAATCTCATCCCAATCTGGACGAGCTGTTTTTGTGCGACTTTTTAAACCTGTGATTAAATCAACCTTTGTTTGGGAGTGCATCAAATTCATTGCCACCAATAGGGTGCTAGATTTTATATGTGCCGTTATCATATTAACTTATAAATTACCACCGTAATACAACACATTCGCCAAGTCAAATGCCTTATAATTATGATAGTTATAACTTTTAGGCATACCAAAGATAAACATGGAATTACGGCATCTTAAATATTTCGTGGCGGTTGCAGAAGAACTAAACTTCAGTCGCGCTGCGCTCCGGCTTTATATTTCACAACCTGCGTTAAGCCGTCAAATCAAAAATCTCGAAGATGAACTGAGGGTTGTACTCTTTCTTCGACACTCTGATGGATTGAAACTGACAGACGCGGGAACAATTTTTCTCGAACAAGCCAAAGATATTTTGGCGCGTAGTGATGTCGCGGTGCAAACTATTAAGGCTTATTCTATCAATACAAATGAGCCTTTAGTTATTGGCTATATCCCCACAATCCTCGAAAGTTTTCTCGGTGAAACTTTACATAAATTTAGTCTTGCCTATCCTCAAGTTCCCATTCGTTTCCATGAAATGCCGCCTAGTGAGCAAGTTAATGCTGTGCGAAATCGTAAAATTGACATTGCCTTTATGGGCAATCCACCGGATGAGTTAGAACAAGAGTTTACAGTTAAATCTGTTAAGCAAGTGCCTATTTATGCTCTGTTACCAGAGAGGCATCCATTGGCACATCAGTCCTCGATCGATCTCAGAGAAGTTGCTTGTGAAAAATTTATCGGGATGTCTGAAGAAACTTTTCCTGGCCGCAATGATCGTATCAGGGATGTTTGCTACTGTGCTGGCTTCATGCCCAATCTGCATCTGTTTGCTGATAGTCATGCTTCAATGATTGCTCTCGTTGCCACAGGGCAAGGGGTTGCAGTCATGCCCAAGGAGGCAGAAGCACTGCCTCATCCCAAAGTTGTGTTTATGCCCCTTCACTATCCCATATATTATGCCCGATCAACGGCTGTGTGGAGGAAAGAAACACCTACTCAATCTTTGGATAAATTTCTCAAAATTTTATTTGAGGATATCCAATAGTTGAGTGAGAGAATCACTTAGGTAATTGGGAAAAGTCTCAGTGGGAACCCAACATTATTGCCTGTTATTTTTCCGTCGATCAAAGAGATATTCCTTTCTCTATTCCAGAATTTTCTATTTTTTCAATTTACTCAAATAAATTTGCTGTCAAGTCTTGGGTTAGTACATCAAAAAAAGGTAAAATGGGTGGGAGCAAACCTTTCGCAGCAAGACGGTGGAGAAGTCTCCTTAAGCCCGGAGATAACGAAAAGAATTAACCGAGCTCATGCCTGGAAGAAGCATCGTCCCCAATCGGAAAATGAAGCGATCGCAAGTTTCAGGTATGGGAGCCATTACGGGGGGCAACCACGGGGGGATTGCCCCTTATTAGAATGAAACAGGGAGGATATTAAGCCATTAATAATTCTTCAGAAAGTCGTTTAAAGGCTAAACGCTCATTTTCTACATCAACAAAAATCGTGTCACCATCAATGACATCGCCGCGTAAAATTGACTTAGCAATTTGGGTTTCTAATTCCCGTTGAATGGCCCGTTTTAACGGACGCGCTCCATAGACAGGATCATAACCGACATCGACTAAGAAATCTAGGGCGGTTTCTGACAATTTCAAGGACATTTTACGCTCTGCTAAACGCCCTTTCACTCGTTCCACTTGTAACAGCACTATCTCCCGTAATTGTTCTTTCTTCAAGGAGTGGAAAATAATGATTTCATCAATGCGATTTAAAAACTCTGGCCGGAATGTACCTCGCATGGTTTCCATTACCCGACTCCGCATTTCTTCATCGTCATCTCCTACATCTAAAATATATTGTGAGCCGACATTTGATGTCATAATAATCACCGTATTCTTAAAGTCAACGGTATGGCCTTGAGCATCGGTTACACGGCCATCATCGAGAATTTGTAACATGACATTGAAGACATCGGGGTGTGCTTTTTCGATTTCATCGAATAAAATTACCGCGTAGGGACGACGACGAATTGTTTCTGTTAATTGTCCTCCTTCGTCATAACCAACATAACCCGGAGGCGCACCAATTAAACGAGAAACTGTGTGTTTTTCCATGTATTCTGACATATCAATTCGCACCATCGCGTCTTCGGTATCGAATAAATAGGCAGCTAATGTTTTCCCAAGTTCTGTTTTTCCTACTCCCGTTGGTCCTAGGAAGATAAAACTCGCGATCGGACGATTGGGATCGGCTAAACCAGCACGCGATCGTTGTATGGCATCTGCGACCGCGGTAACAGCTTCATTTTGTCCAATCACGCGATGATGTAATTCGTCTTCTAAGTGTAATAGTTTTTGCATTTCCGACTCGACTAATTTACTAATCGGAATACCTGTCCACTTAGAAATAATTTCCGCGATATCGGCTTCTGTGACTTCTTCTCTTAATAAAGTCTGACCTGTTTTTTGAGTAGAGGAAAGGACTTCTTCTGCTTCTTTTAATTTTTGTTGCAGTGCCGTTAATTTGCCATATTTTAACTCAGCCGCACGGTTTAAATTATATTCTCTTTCTGCTTGTTGAATTTCAATATTTACCCGATCAATTTCTTCTTTGATTGTCTGAATGTTACTAATAACACCCTTTTCTGCTTGCCATTTGGCATTCAATGTGGATTGTTCTTCTTTGAGGTTGGCTAGGTCTTTTTCTAATCTTTCTAACCGTTCGACGGACGCGGGATCGCTTTCTTTTTGTAGCGATAACCTTTCCATCTCTAATTGCAGAATTTTCCGATCTATTTCATCTAATTCTTCTGGTTTAGATGTGATTTCCATTTTCAGTTTAGCCGCGGCTTCATCGACTAAATCAATGGCTTTATCTGGGAGGAAGCGATCGCTGATATAGCGATTAGATAAAGTGGCCGCGGCTACTAAGGAATTATCGGAAATTTTCACCCCATGATGGACTTCATAGCGTTCTTTTAGACCGCGTAATATGGAGATGGTATCCTCAACGGAAGGTTGATCAACATAAACCTGTTGAAAACGACGCTCTAACGCGGCATCTTTTTCCAAATATTTACGGTATTCATCCAAGGTGGTTGCACCAATACAACGCAATTCTCCCCGCGCTAACATGGGTTTTAATAAGTTTCCCGCGTCCATCGCGCCTTGAGAGGCTCCTGCACCGACGACGGTATGAATTTCATCTATAAATAGGATGATTTTACCGTCACTTTCTGTGACTTCTTTGAGGACTGCTTTTAAGCGTTCTTCAAATTCTCCTCGGAATTTTGCTCCCGCGATTAACGCGCCCATATCTAACGCGATTAATTGTCGATTTTGTAAAGATTGGGGTACATCAGAGGCAATAATTCTTTGGGCTAAACCTTCCGCGATCGCGGTTTTGCCGACACCGGGTTCCCCGATTAAAACGGGATTATTTTTCGTCCTGCGACTTAATATTTGAATGGTGCGCCGAATCTCTTCGTCTCTACCAATAACGGGATCTAGTTTACCTAGACGGGCATATTCCGTGAGATCACGACCATATTTTTGCAGTGATTCATATTTACCTTCTGGATTTTGATCGGTCACTTTTTGACTCCCTCTTACTTGCGCGATAATTTCTTTAAGTTTGGTTTCATCAAGTTTAAATTCTTGATATAAATTCTTGCCAAAACGGTCATCTTTAAGGAAAGCTAAGATCAGATGTTCAATGGAAATAAATTCATCTTTATAGTCTTTCCGATAAGCATCCGCCCGATCTAAGAGTGTATCAAAACTTTTACCGAGATAAACATTACTCACACTTCCACTAATTTTCGGTTGGCGTTTAATAAAATCTTCGGTACGCTCTTGAAATTGACGGAGATTGACTCCGGCTTTATTTAATAGACTGCTTGCTAAACCCTCTTGAGAGAGCAATGCTTTCATTAAATGTTCACTTTCTAGCTGTTGCTGTTGTGCTTGTTTGGTTAGCTCTGGAGTCAGCGCGATCGCTTCCCAGGCTTTTTCGGTAAAGAGGTTTGGATTATTGGGCTGCATAGGTGGTTCCTCTGGAGATAATAATAGATATTATAGAAAAGAAACCGGAGGGGCTAGATCGGTGTTTACGGTTGTTTTCCGGGGTATTTCCGCACCAATCGGGATGGGTATGGGCCATGATAAATAGGATTTGTCATTTCACACAGTAGAGTCGGTGAGAGAAACTGAACTTTATGACAATTTGACATTAACCGGAAGGAAAACGGTAAAAGTTGAACCTTTTTCTGTTTCACTATTAACGGTAATTTCACCACCCAAAATGTTACATAAGCGTTGACTAATCGCGAGTCCTAAACCTGTACCACCATATTTACGAGTAGTGGAAGCATCCGCTTGAGTAAAAGCTTTAAAAATATGCTGCATTTGTTCATTTGTCATCCCAATTCCGGTGTCAATCACCCGAAAAATAAAAACATGACTATTACTATTAAAACGTCTGGAACAGTCTTGGGGATTGATTTCATCGGCTTTCTTTTTCTCTACGGTGAGGGTAATGTTACCATTTTCGGTAAATTTAGAAGCATTACTCAAAAGATTGAGAAGAATTTGCTTGACTTTGGGCATATCAGCAAACATGGGACCCAAATTTTCATCAGAGTTTACCGTTAAAGTATTCGATTTTTTCTCAATCAGAGGTTCTACTGTTGTCACGACATCTTGAATGAGGGTTGACATATCAAAATTTTCTAAATAAAGTGTGACATGACCGGCTTCAATTTTTGATAAGTCCAGAATATCACTAATCATATCTAATAAGTGTTTTCCGGCGGTTTTTATTTTATCTAAGTCAGGGATAAAATCCTCATAGCCTAAATCTTCCGCCTCTTCATGTAACATTTCGCTATAGCCAATAATCGCGTTTAATGGTGTGCGAAGTTCATGGCTCATATTTGCCAGAAAAGCACTTTTGGCACGGTTCGCGGTTTCCGCGGCGATTTTGGCTTCTTGTAAATCTTCTGTGTATTCTGCCACTCTTTGAATCAAGAGATTAAGAGAAACGGTTAATTTTCCGACTTCATCTGTGCTTGTTACTGGTGCAAAAAGACTAAAATCAGAATCTTCTGTTACCTGTTGCGCGACTCTGGTGGTGGTTTCTAATGGTTCCGCGATCGCGTTACTGGTATAAAGCCAGAGAATAATTGTCAGAATCACAGAAATCAGTAAACTGCTAAATAAGATCAAATCAGCAATGGAGCCACTATTTTCCGAGAATCTGCTTTCGGCGGACTCGTCGAATTTCATTGCTAAATTACTAGATTTTTCCGCGAGTTGATTAAGTTGCATCGAGACGGGACTACCTGCCAAACTACCAAGAGTTTCTTGAAAAACTCGCAAGTCGTTGGCGTTATTCAGGGTCGCGGGTTGAACCTGGTTTAAAATTTTGGCTAATTTTCGCGAATAATTTTCCAGACTCTCTGTCGAAGTATCAACTAACTCCTGTAATGATACGGCATCTTGTGGGGCAATCTTTCTCGTATTTTCTGAGAGAGATTGAACTTGCTCTAATAGTCTTTTTAAATCATCAACCGAGTTTAAAATTTTCGTTCTTTGCTCCTCAAAGGGCGCGGGTTTCATTTGGGGACTCAAGAGCAATAACTGGTGAATTTTGATCTGTAAAATATTATTTTTTATCTCGGTGAGTAATGCCGCTTTTTTGTAGTTATTGACAATGGTTTCCCTGACTTTTTGATGATAATGCCCTTCTACACTCCGTCCCACCAGAGCGCCAATAATGGTAACACTAATGACCAAGGCATAGCCACAGCCAATTTTCTGTCTGATCCCTAAACGGTTGAACAGACCTTTGAACCCCATTGATAGGAGGTTTAGGGATAATTTTTCTGAGATGGAACTAAGATACATCGTGAATTGGTTTCTCACCCTGCCAGGGATTGTTTGTTTTCTATGATATCTTAATCTTAATCATAAACCAAGTTCTGTGTTTTAGAACTTAGTGGGGACATCATAACCTATTTGGCTCTCTTTCCCTTTACTTCCTCTGTTTTGGGGGTTTTCCGACTCGTTAGCTTAAAGAATTGTTAAGTTCCTCTTCCATCATCCCATTAACCTTTTCACTGGAGCTTTCCCGAAGAGAATGTGATCCGCCAGTGCCCCCGCGAGACGATCGCGCTATTTGCCGTTACCTGTTTCCGAGGGTTTGACTTCCTATTTGTCAATTTTTAGTTTGGGAAATTTACGGTTGAGAAATATTAATAAAATGATGATAATAGTTACCCGAAAAATTCCCCCTACTCCAGATTTTTTTTTTACTAAGAGGGGACACCTAGTCGTCTCACAGAGAAATATAACACAAGGAAGAAGGAAGAAGGAAGAAATAATAAAATCAAGGGTTGGTGCAATTAAGAAAATCCTAACATCTGCTGGGACGGTTCTAATTTTATTCTCTGTGAACTTTCCGAGAGAATTATCTGACCTAAATCTTCTTTTTTGGTTTAAATTTGAAGAAATGTTAACAACATCATAGAGGTCTTTAACCCTTGAATACCTTGAGTATGCTTGATCCGCAACGGCGAGGCAGTTTATCTATTTTATTTGTAAGTGCTTTATTATTCTGGTCAAGTTTAGCTAGTTTACTGCCCACTTTACCTCTCTATGTGCAGTATGTGGGGGGGACTAAACAGCAAATTGGTTTGGTAATGGGAGCTTTCGCGATCGGTTTATTATTCTCCCGTCGGTGGTTGGGTTCTCAGGCGGATACCAAGGGACGAAAAAGAGTGGTTCTGATTGGGACTCTAGTCGCAGTGCTCGCGCCCCTTTGTTATCTCTTCGTGAAATCTATTCCTCTGCTTTTAGTCATTCGTGCCTTTCATGGTATTAGTATCGCGGCCTTTACTACAGGTTACAGTGCCCTTGTCACAGACATCTCACCGCCCAACCGTCGCGGGGAATTAATTGGCTTAATGAGTTTAGGCAATCCCCTTGGGATGGCTTTGGGTCCGGCCTTGGGGGGGTATGTGCAAGCTTGGGCTGGTTATACACCATTATTTATCATTTCTAGTTGTCTGGGCTTCCTTTCTTTAATTTGTACCACCCAAGTTTGGGAACCCGGTTATGGGGATGGAGATACATCTGAGATTGGAGAAGTCAATCAGGCTCAACCCTATTGGCAATTATTATGGACTCCTCGTATCCGTATTCCTACTATCGTTTTATTACTGATTGGGTTAGTTTTTGGGACTTTGAGCACTTTTATACCTTTGTATATTAAGGAAACAGGGGTTGATTTGAATGTGGGTTTATTTTACACAACGGCGGCGATCGCGAGTTTTTTGATTCGTTTTCCGGTGGGAAGGGCTTCCGATCGCTATGGTAGGGGTTTATTTATTACAGGTGGCCTGTTGTCTTATGCCATTTCTATGTGTATTTTATCTATGGCACATGACAGTTCGGTCTTTTTACTGGGTGCTTTCTTAGAAGGATGTGGAGGGGGGACTGTGATTCCGATGACTATCACTTTAATTTCCGATCGCGCTAATCCCCAAGAAAGAGGTCGTCTTTTTTCTCTTTGTATTGGGGGGTTTGATTTGGGAATGGCGATCGCGGGACCGACATTAGGCTTTATCGCGGAACTTGTGGGTTATCGTAATATGTTTATCTTAGGGACTGGACTTGGGAGTCTGGCGACTTTAATCTTTATCACCTTCTCTAGTAAAGATATTCCCCATTCTTTACGTTTCGCGTTGGGCCAAGGGAAAGACGTTTACGCGATTAAATAAACAATACTATAGATAAAAGGACACGGCAGTAAGGACACGGCAGTGCCGTGTCCCTACCCATTATACCTGTAGGGACACGGCACTGCCGTGTCCCTAACTAGAGAGGGACTCCATGCCAAAGTGTCCCCGACCGGGTACAATTCTGGCGAAGGTATTGATAAAGAAAAAGGGTTTCTCAACAATGGGAGAAACCCTTTTCTGATTTTTCACGGGCCTGGAGGGATTCGAACCCCCGACCTTATGGTCCGTAGCCATACACTCTATCCACTAAGCTACAGGCCCCTATGTTTTTTGGGTTTTGTGTGGTCGAAACCTTACAGTGATTTATGTCTCCTGTTTATCTCTCTCACACAATTTCTAATATTAGCACATCTCAAAATTTATGCAAGGCCTTTCGCCAAATTTTTCGGAAAATTTTTCCCCGACGGTTTCGGGGGGTGTTCTGACTCACCTCAATGAACGCGGAGAAGCCCAAATGGTGGACGTTTCCGCCAAAGATGTCACCCTACGGAGCGCGATGGCAGCCGGACAAGTGCGGATGTCTCGGAGTACCTTTGACGCGATCGAAGCGGGAAACGCGCCCAAGGGGGATGTCTTAGGGACTGCCAAACTGGCGGGTATTATGGGCGCGAAGCAGACGGCCCAGTTAATCCCCTTATGTCATCCCTTACCATTACATAAGATCGAGGTAAAACTGACCCCCGATCCTGACTTACCCGGATATCAGATTCGCGCTGAAGTGAAAACCAAGGCGGAAACGGGGGTAGAGATGGAGGCTTTAACGGCTGTCTCCGTGGCCGCGTTAACTTTGTATGATATGGCAAAGGCCTTAGATAAGTCGATGCAGATTGAGTCGATTCGTGTCATTAGTAAGACTGGAGGAAAGTCCGGGGACTGGGGAATCGGGGAACCCTGATTCATTCTCTGTCGGGGCAATCCCCCGTGGTTGCCCCTCACAGTAGGGGCGGCACGGGGGCACGCCCCTACAAAATCCTGATTTTCCCGTTCCGGGGCAATCCCCCCGTGGTTGCCCTGATACCCGAAACCGCACCGATTACCCAATCCCCATTACC
>JBEDKD010000140.1:0-4816 GCA_041172365.1 Cyanobacteriota bacterium
CTCCACAAAATTCCTGCGATAACGGGATGAAAAGGAAGTGATAAATTAGGTTGCCACTGAATTGTCATTCCTATTTCTTTATATAATAATTGGTAATTAATAGATATAATCAATCCAATTCCTAGAGAACTTCCCAAGAAAATAATAATATTTTGCAAGGTGCGATCGCCCTTGACATTTTCAATTTCTATAGTGCATCTCAGGGTAGCAATTATTTCCTCAAATAAATCCTTCGATGCCAATAAATACTCTAAATCTAATTGCACTTCAATCAGATATTTTCGGCGCATAAAACTCAAAAAACTCTGAAAAAGATTGAGGCGATCTGATTCGATTAATAACTCACGAATTTCTTTTAAAAGTAACCCATAGTTATCACCATTTAATTTCATGGTATTTTGACGTTCTCGTACTTCTCTCAGACAATGACTATATTCAAAGATATTTTTGCCGATTTTATCTAACAATTTATTCAGATATTTCAGCTTCTTATCTGTATTCTTTTCGTTTTTAAATGTTTGAAATTGGATACTTAATTTTTCGATGTCATCTTCAATTTGTTCACCCGCTTGAACCCATATTTTTGATTGACGATAAGCTAAGATAATTTTTGATCGATATAACAAAAGATTCATTAAGTAATTATTAAATTCGGTTTCTGCGACCTTTTGTGTAGTAGATGGGTTGGAGTTTAACCAGACTAAAATATGAATGGTTTGTGGGGAATTTATGTCTCGATTTTCATATTCAAAAATCGGACTCCCAAAAATGATTCCTTCGCTGTTATATTTGGGAATCAGCAAAACTTCATTTTGTTTCAATAAAGATATGACACAATTATCTGCGATTCTGCGGTAATCTTTATAAAGCGCATTGATGGGTTCTGCATAAATAAGAAATGTTTTTCCGAGGGTAGCATTAATGGAATTATCTAATAAAAATCCCTGGGGATTAAATTGACACAATTCTTCTATTTTTAAGGTGGTAGATTGAGAAAAAAAGGTTAAGTCTATTCTTGATGTATTATCCACACTCGAAAAATCAAGAGATGTGATAATATTCAGATTTAAGGGGAATCTTCTTTCTAGTTTATAACTAAATTTTCTCGCGTCAATTTCTAATTGTCTGGGATCTTCTCCGGCTTGACTAATATGGAAGGCATAAAGCGTTATGCTGGTATTAGTAATTAGTTGTTCTTGACTCATCTGATTTTATTTTTTTGCCGATTTATTAACCGATAATAATTTAATTTTATACGGAAAAATTAAATTTATTAAGTATCATCACGCGGGGGACTGTTGAGAAAAAACAATCCCTCTCGCAATTTTGATTGTACCTGGATTTGTCCCCTCTGACTGAAGAATATTTAAGGTTGACTATCCCTGGTTGGTAAGGTGGGTATTAGGTTAGGATTTTTTAACTCATGTTTCGCCTCTTGGGGGTATCCTATTTCCTGTGATTTTTTTAAGGATTTCTGGTAATACCCGATCGCGTTCTCTGATAATCCTAAAGCATCATAGGCTAACCCGATTTTTCGCAGCGTTTGGGCTTGGGCTTGATCATCTCCGAAAAATTCAATCATTTCTAATTGTTGTTGATAAAATTCGATCGCGCTTTGATATTCTCCGATCGCGTAATAAGCATTCCCTAACCCACCCAGACAAAGGGACTTACCCTGATACTCCGCAATTTCTTCTTTAATTAATAAAGATGATTGATAATACCTGATCGCGTCTTGATATTGTCCCAGGGAATAATAAAGCAAACCTAAGTTATGTAAACAAATGCCTTCCCCTTGACGGTGGTTAAGTCTCTGGTAAATTGCCAAAGATTGTTGATAACAGGAAATAGCCGACTCCTGGGAGTCTAATAAATCATAGACAATGCCTAAATTTACTAGAGAATTGGCTTCTCCCAGAGGATATTCAATTTCCCGCGATCGGGCTAAAGATAGTTGATAACATTCTATCGCGTGTTGAGACTCTCCTAAACAATGATGAATAAATCCCATATTATTAAGGGTAATGGCTTCAGCGAGAAAGTCGGAAATTTCGCGATAAATTTTTACCGCGTCTTCCCAGGAATGTAAAGCTTCAAAAAAAAGATGAGTTTGTTCTTGTAAATAACCTTGCAGAAAATATTGATCTGCCTTTATTTTGCGGTTAAGTACCGTTAAATAATCACCTTGTGCTGTCTTCAATATCCGGGTCAAATTTTGGCAACGATACAGGTTATTAAAGTCCCCTTTTGTTTTGAGACTTTCTGTCTCTTGCCACAGTAATTCCACAAAATAATGATCTAATAAATGCAGATTATCGATCAAAATATCGGGTTCCTGACCACTATTAGAAATTAGGAGTTTATCCCGTAGATTGACATATTTTTGTAGTTTCGTGTTCATAGAAAACTATGGTTTTTTTTGATAAATTGTTTTTATTTCGGAGCATATCAAAAAAGTAAAAAAACAGGACTTAGGAAGGGGGAGAAACCCTCAAAGTAAATTAGTAGTGGGAGCGTCTCGCTCCCTAGGAATCTAATAGGGAGCAAGACCTCCGATGCTCCGCACAGGCTACGCCAACCCAAGTGAGGGAGTCAGGGACTTAAGTCCCTGCCTCAAATCTAAAGTCCTCTGAAGAGGACTAATAGACAATGAGATGGGTGCATCTCATATTTGCAAATCGATCACTCAGATAACGAAAAAACAAGGGTTTCAGCATCCTATTTGAGTGTTTTTGCAAAACTGAGATGCTCCCCAATGAGATCCACTAGATGAAACCGCAGAATTGTGTTCATAAGAATCAGGGTTTGAACGACTTTTGCACAGAGATATAATGAGTTCTTCAGTCCTATATGCGAGGACTTTCGCTATGAGACAGGGACTTAAGTCCCTGTCGGATTTCTTCAGTTGACTAGAAACGAGCTTTCTTTGCGTAAGTTCTATCTATTTTAATGTTCTGTAAAAGAGGGTATCAGTTCATTGTCTTTTCACAGCAACATCATCAGATAGGATGCTGAAAAATACCCAGTTGCTTAACCTCATTCTCACCTTTAATTATGGGTGAAAAAATGGTAAAGGATCGCGAGGGAAATAGCCACGATCGCGCCTACGGATGTATTAATGATATTGACTAATTCATTAGTTAACCAGTCAAATTTTTCTTGAACGGTAGCACCAATGAAACTCTCGAAATTCGTCGCGATAAACGCGGCTCCGATGCACCAGAAAATCCCCATTACATCAATCATACCTACTGTATAACCAATCAGCGCGATCAGTAGAGACGCGATCGCGCCCGCGAGGGTTCCTTCCAAACTAATCGCCCCTTCAACACCTCTGGGAACGGGTTGTAATGTAGTGATTAAAAAAGTCCGTTTGCCGTAAGCTTTGCCAATTTCACTGGCACAAGTATCGGATAATTTGGTGCTAAAACTGGCAACATAACCTAATAATAATAGGGACTGGAGCGATGGGCTCGCTCCTAAGTCAACCCCTCCGGTATTCACGAGAAAAACTCCTAACGCGCAAACCGTCGCGGTTAACGCCGAACCCCAAACATTTTCGGGACCGCGGGCACCGGAACGCTTTTCCGCGATACCCGCGGCCTCTTTTTCCGCCATGCCAATCCGAGTTACCCCCGAACCCACCAGAAAATAGAACATCACAACCGCGTACCCTTGCCAACCTAAGCATCCCCAAATTAAGACTCCTAATAAGCAACCATGAAATAGTCCCGCGGGGGTGAGGAGTTTCTTGGGCGCGACGATCGCGATCGCCCCTAAAAAAGAATTGATCACCAAACCGACAATCCAAGGGTTAGATAAGGTTAAATAAGAAAAGAAAACTTCTGAATTAAGCATTTTTACCTCTATTATGAATCAAGTAATCTTTCATCTGGCTTTCCCTATCACCGATATTAACAAAACCAAGGCTTTTTATGTGGATGGCCTTGGGTGTAAAGTCGGTCGAGAAAACAATAATTCTGTTATTCTCAACCTCATGGGTAATCAAATTGTTGCCCATGTTACCAAGGAATTATTAAAACCTCAAGGGGGTATTTATCCCCGTCATTTTGGCCTGATTTTCACCGCGGAAGCTGACTGGGAATCCCTATTAAAACAGGCCGAAGAAAAAAATTTATCTTTCTATCAAGAACCCAAAAGACGTTTTGTGGGTTTACCAACGGAACATCGTACTTTCTTTTTAGAAGATCCCTTTCATAACATTTTAGAGTTTAAATATTACTGTCATCCCGATGCCATTTTTGGATGTAGTGATATTGCTCTTGTGGGCGATACTGTCTGATCCTAATCTCTCCTCGGTTGGGTTTCCTTCTTCCACCCAACCGACCCCTTGATGATTATGTAAATAATTGTAAAGTTTTCGGTTTTAGTGAAAGAAACATCGTAATATAGTAATTGTATTTTTTTGTCTGTCAATTGCCTAGTTGACACGCGTGGGACGTTCGTCCCGCGCGTCGCGTCAGAAACCAGGTTTCTTGTGCAATACCTTCAGCAAAATGCTCCCTTGTCGGGTGAGATTTTTCCGAATTTTTCCCAAGTGCTGCGACAGGGAAAATCCTCATGGTATAACCACTGCGGGGGTTGAATTTTGGGTTTGAAGACCGGGCGGTTGAAACCACGTCTACACAGACGTTTGCGCTGCGCGCAAGCTGCGAAGGAGCGTAGCGCGGGTTTAATTTCTTCAGTCTCCGAAGGGAGACTTTGTTTGTGTAGGGGCGAATGGCATTCGCCCGCCCAATCAATCTTGTGGCACAGGCATCTTGCCTGTGACGGGGATTAGCCCGTACCACATTTA
>JBEDKD010000141.1:0-7737 GCA_041172365.1 Cyanobacteriota bacterium
CTTTTCGGAATTGGTATAATTGGTGGTTGGGACCTGTTGATGGACATTATTAGTGGGGTGGGGCGGGTTTTGGAGGTTATTTGTTTGTGGGATAAATTCGGGTGAACCCGCCCCTACAAAATCTGTCCTAATAGCCCTGGCGGTTGCTATACTGCTGAAGAATTTCTTAGTGCCTTAGTGTCTTTGTGGTGTATTACTGCTGAGGAATTTCTTAGTGCCTTAGTGTCTTTGTGCCTTTGTTGTGTATAGTCATTCCAAATAAAAATGAGACGAGTTAAATCTAGCCAATTCTTACTGTGACTGTTTTTTAAATTTCTCAATATACGTTGAAATGACTATACTTTTCCCACCATGAAAAACGACTCCTATTTATTGATGTTTTTCTTTGAGCGCCATTTCGTTTTCTAATTCTTTGTTCAAAAAATAGTTAAGGAATGTCCGAATTAGGGCAATAATTCCTAATTTTCCTAGGGCTTCAAAGGATGGTGCAACGGTGGTATTTAAAATATCTGCCCCTAATTGAAATTCTAGGGCTAAGGCTAACCAACTCCCAAAACAAAGTCGTATTTCTATAAATTGAAGGGAGCCGGAAACACGCGATCGATGGAGAGATAATTTTAAGGTTTGTAGTAAACCTAGGAAAATACAAAAAACGGAAATTCCTTCTAACGTTAGTCTCAAAACTCCCGCGAGTAGTCCTAAACTATGTTCGATATTTTCTATCATTTTTTTTTTGCTTAATTTCAGAAAATTGGTAAATCTAAAACAAAACCAGGTAATATATCTTCCCCTGATAAAGTCTGTGGAAGTTGTACAATTTCCACGGACTGATTTGGGCGATAAATTTCTACCTGTTGTGCTTGGGGATTAATTAACCAACCTAAGCTTAAACCACTATTAAGATATTCCTGCATTTTCACTTTTAGGGGTTCTAAAGCATCGGTTCTAGAACGTAATTCTATAACAAAATCGGGACAAATGGGCGGAAATTTTTCTTGCTCTTCTTGGGTTAAAGCTTCCCATTTCTCTAATTTTACCCACCCGACATCGGGGGAGCGATCGCCCCCTTTAGGTAAGCGAAAAATGGTCGAAGAGCTAAATACTTTACCAAGATTGGTTTGACGATTCCACAAATTCAAATCAGTAATTAAATCAGCTTCTCGATTTCCACTAACTCCACCTACAGGGGGCATAATTATCAGTTCTCCTTCTGCGGTTATTTCTAAATTCCACTGAGGATTTACTTGACACAGATGATAAAATTGTGCCTCGGTGAAATCAACATTTTCTAAACTTAAAACGACTGTTTCCATCGCGTTTTACTCCCGATACCGATTGAGAATTTAGGGATGAGGAATTGGGGATTGTTTTTTTTCCTTATCCCCCCCCTTATTAAGCAGGGGGATTAGGGCGGAGCTATTCCGTCAAATAGGAACACCAATCACTCCAACTTCCTACATACAGTTTTGTCTGAGATATTCCTGCCATTTCTAAGGATAATAAATTGACACACGCGGTTACGCCTGAGCCACAATAAACGATGATTTCTTCGGAATCTTTAATACTTTCCCATCGCGTTTTTTGTTCGGAAATGGCTCGGGTTTTTCCCCCTTCTCCTGTCACTTCTTGCCAAGGATAATTCACCGCGCCCGGAATATGACCCGCGATGGGATCAATGGGTTCTCTTAATCCTTCATAACGATCGCGTTCCCGTGAATCAACTAAGACAACACCGGGTAACTCTTTTCGCACTTTAACTGTATCAATATCTACCACCCAATCGGGTTGTAATTGTGGCACAAATTTACCCGATTTAGGAGTAGGGATAATATCAGTAACAGGATAACCCCCATTTTGCCAATTAGTAAAACCACCATCTAAAAGCGCGACTTTTTCATGTCCCATATAACGCAATAACCACCACAAACGAGAGGCAAATGCCAAACGGGAATCGTCATAGGCTACAACTAAAGTCTCTGGAGAATTAACCGCGATCGCGCTCAATTTTGCCGCCAATGCGGTAACATCAGGTAAAGGATGACGGCCGCCATGTTTACCAACGGGACTCGCGAGATCCTGATTTAAGTCTAAGTAAAAAGCACCCGGAATATGACTGGTTTCATATTGTTGTTTGCCTAAGTTGAAATCCGCCAAAGAAAAACGACAATCAACAATAACAACTTGAGGATCATCAAGGTGACTTGATAACCATTCGGGAGCCACAATAAATTTATTTTCTGTCATGTTTCTTTGCTCTTTTTGTGATTAATTATTAATGATATTTTTAGCTCTCTCAATTGTCAAGTCTTTAAAAGAGGAAGAAGGAAGAAGGAAGAGGGAAGAAGGAGGAAGGAAGAGGGAAGAAGGAGGAAATGATGAACCACAAAGGCACAGAGGGCACAGAGGAAGAGCGAAAAAGGAAGAAGGAAGAGGGAAGAAGGCAGAAGGAGTCATACCATTTCATTCGCGATGGTGGCACAAACCTGTCCGCGTGGATCAAGGGACTAAACTTATATATTGTATCAAGATTAAGGTGAAAAGGTAATTGGGTTTTCACTGGACTCTTTGCCAATTTTTTCAACAATTATTTAGATTTTTTTGCCCTTTTTTGTGCATATTCTAAATTTTGTGCATACTCAGGAATTTTCTTCTGAGCTAATTTATAATTAGGACTAGATTTAGGTATTTCTTCCAGCATATAGATCGCTTCTTGCCATTGTTTAGCCACTAATAACCATTGTTCATTACCTGTGGCAGTTTGTACCATTTGACCCGCGATTTTACCTTTATTGAGAGCCTCTTCATAAGCATCAGGAGTTGGGGAACTAGAGACAGACTTAGAAACCGACGTCGGGGCAGAATTAGCCACAGATTTAGGGGCAGAATTAGGGGATAATTCCACCGAGGATTCCACCGAGGATTCCACCGATGATTCCGCCGATGATTCTGGTAAAACTTGGGCGGACATTTCCGCGGTTTTTAATCCCTTTTTGACTACAACCATTTTATAGAGAAAAATTGCTACGGCCAAACACCAAATGACGAGGACACCTCCCACAACCCAAAACGTCAAACGCAGACGAGCGTTAGCTAATGTCTGAGAAATTGGGGGACGGAAACCCGTCTTTGATTCCCGGTGAGAAACCTCTTTTTTTTGTATATCTTCGGGTAAAACCATCATGGAATAAGTGCCAACTTCTAAGGCACATTCTTGACTCCAAATGGGGGTATTATTACCTAATTTGCGTCCATATATTTTTAATCGTCCGATCCCTTGTGGTTCTAAGGTTGTTAACTGATTACGAACTAATTCAAATAATTCATAGCGATCGGGTACGGGGTCTGCATCCAAATGGACCTCTAATAGATTATCCTTAAGATCGGCTGTCACCATGATATCTTGGTCTATCAATTGCTGATTTAACCAACGGGCGATCGCGTCGGCATTTCCACTCTGAGCTTGTTCCTTTAAATTATCCTCTGTATATGTCATAGTGAGCAACCTAATATTGATGATTGGGGATGGGTGATGAGTGATTGGGGATTAATAATTAGTTTATCAACATACTACTAAGATAAAAATGCCAGAAAATAATAATTTTTTACCTCAAAAAACGGCCGATGGTTCCTTTACATTTTTCTCTCCTGAGTTTGGGGAGTGTTTTCACAGTCATCAGGGCGCGAAACTGGAAGCTCAATTAAAATTTGTGGAACCTTTACAACTGCGATTGAAGGCGAGACAACCCTCCCTACGACTCCTTGATGTCTGTTATGGTTTAGGTTATAACACCGCGGCCTCCTTAAGCGCGATTTGGGAAGTTAATCCCCATTGTCGGGTAGAATGGATCGGTTTGGAATTAAATCCAGAGGTTCCCAAGGCCGCGATCGCCCATGAGCTCCTCAATCATTGGCCTTCTCCTATACCTGAATTATTAAGCATTTTCGCGACAAAACACTATTATCAAAGCAATAGTCTTATCGCCCAACTTTACATCGGGGAGGCGCGACAAACCCTTGCACAAGTTTATCAACAGGGATTTCAAGCCGACGCGATTTTACTCGATCCCTTTTCGCCCCCCGTCTGTCCCCAATTATGGACCGTTGAATTTTTAGGACTCCTGGCAAAATGCCTCAAACCAGAGGGGCTACTCGCGACTTATTCTTGTTCGGCCGCGGTGAGGACTGCATTATTAACCGCGGGTTTACAGATCGGGCCAACCCAACCCGTCGGACGACGATCTCCGGGTACTCTAGCCAGTTTTACGCGGGCAAATTTAGAGAAACTGTCATTACAAGAAGAGGAACATTTACAAACAAAAGCCGCGATTCCCTATCGAGATCCAGATTTACGCGATCGTGCTGAAGTTATCATACAACGTCGTCAACAAGAACAGTTATCCTCCCCTCTCGAAAGTAGCTCCCAGTGGAAAAAACGATGGTTAAAACCATAAAAACCTATGTTCAACGAATTTGTCTGGCGTGGAGCTCCCCAAATCTATTGAGGAGTTAAAATAATTATATTTCGTGGAAGAAAAATCGAATTAACTGCTAAATTAAGGATCAAATGAGATTAGCCCCTCTCCGAGTAAAAACTCAGGCAGGTACTTTCCTGTGAAGAATAGTCCCTTAAAAAAAACCAAAATCTTGGTAGTGGATCATCACCTTACCAATCGCCGTACAACAACCGCGTTTTTGACTTTGCAAGGCTATGAAGTCTTTGAGAGCGAGAGTGGCACTCGTTCTCTGGGCCAGGTGAAGGAGATTAACCCCGACTTGATTTTGCTAGAAACCAAACTTCCGGGGTTAAATGGCTTTGAGGTATGTCGTCGTTTGAAGGAAGAAAGTCTTCTGATTCCTCTGATTTTTCTGACTGTCTCTCAAGAGCCCTTCTCGCGCATCGAAGCAATAAAAGCAGGTTGCGATGATTTTTTCCATCAACCCTTTGATCCCCTAGAACTTTCCCGACGGGTCCGCAGCCTTGCACCTCCAAAACGTGAGTCCGAAAATGTTGATCATGTTCAACAAGTCCTCATCTCCTTAGCAAATGTCGCCGAAAGTCACGATCTCAGTACAGGGGATCATTGTAAACGCTGTGCTGGCTTGGCTCAAGCCTTTGGCAAATTTCTCAAACTCTCTGAGGATGACATGAAAATCCTCAAGTTAGGGGGCTTTATCCACGATGTCGGCAAAATTGGCATTCCTGACGAAATTTTACAGAAAGTCAACCCCCACACCCCCGAAGAATGGGAAATTATGAAACAACACGTCATTATTGGGGAGAAAATTTGTCAACCCGTCCCTAGTCTACAAGGGATTCTCCCTATTATTCGTTCTCACCATGAGCGTTGGGACGGGAGTGGTTATCCCGATGGCCTCAAAGGGGATAAAATTCCCTATCTAGCTCAAATTTTTCAAATGATTGACATTTATGATGCTTTGATTAGTGAGCGTCCCTACAAAACCGCCTTTAGTACGGATAAAGCTTTACAGATCATGGCACAAGAAGCTGAAAAGGGTTGGCGTAACCCGGAGATTGTTTCTCAATTTATCCGCTTTATTCGTTCCAGGGTGGCTGTCAGGAGTGCCGAAAGTCCCTTAAAAATGGCTCAAACGAGAAAATAGAAAATTCTCGATGTACTCAACAAAGTTTTACAATGAAAAATTGATAACTGGTAGCTTAATCATCAAATGGTAGCGGTAGCAATTTTAGCGGCTGGGCGTGGCACTCGGATGAAGTCTGATTTACCCAAAGTGCTACACCAATTAGGAGCGCGATCGCTCGTGGAACGCGTCCTCCTTAGTTTGTCAGAGATTGAACCTTCACGGCGAATAATCATTATTGGTTATGGTGCCGAACTGGTAAAACAATCTCTGATTCAATCAGAATCTTTTTCTCCGAGTCCCCAGTCTCCACCTTTGGAATTTGTGGAGCAAAGAGAACAATTAGGCACCGGACACGCGATTCAGCAATTGTTACCCCATTTAGAAGGATTTGATGGGGATTTGCTGGTATTAAATGGCGATGTTCCTTTACTTCGGCCGGAAACGATTAAAGAATTAATGAAACTGCATAAGGAAAACCACAATGAGGCGACTTTGTTAACCGCCAATTTACCGAATCCCCAAGGTTACGGACGGGTTTTCTGTGATAGTCACAATATGGTAACGCAAATTGTGGAAGACCGCGATTGTACGACGGCCCAAAAACAAAATCATCGTATTAACGCGGGTGTTTATTGTTTTAATTGGCCGGCTTTAGCCAAGATTTTACCGGATTTGAAAGCCGATAATGATCAAAAAGAATATTATCTGACTGATGTGGTGAATTATCTTAATCCTGTGATGGCACTGGATGTGGATGATTATCAAGAAATTATGGGAATTAATGATCGTAAACATCTCGCGTCTCTTTATGATATTTTGCAAATGCGCGTAAAGGATGCTTGGATGCGTGCGGGGGTGACATTAATTGACCCGGATAGTATTACGATTGATGATACTGTGCAATTAGCTCCTGATGTGATTATTGAACCTCAAACTCATTTACGCGGTAAAACGGTAATTGGTACGAGGAGTCGTATTGGACCGGGGAGTTTAATTGAAAATAGTCAATTAGGGGAAAGTGTCACGGTTTTGTATTCGGTGATTTCTGATAGTGTGGTGGCTGAGGGTTCTCGTATTGGTCCCTACACTCATTTACGGGGCCATACCCATGTCGGTTCCCATTGTCGATTAGGAAATTTTGTGGAATTAAAGACTGTTAATGTGGGTGCGCGTACTAATATTGCCCATTTATCCTATTTAGGTGACGCGATTTTGGGGGAAAAGGTAAATATTGGTGCGGGTACTATTACGGCTAATTATGATGGGGTGAAGAAACATCAAACGATTATTGGCGATCGCACAAAAACGGGTTCTAATAGTGTGTTAGTCGCGCCTATTACTTTGGGAAATGATGTGACTGTGGCCGCGGGTTCTACACTTACAGAAAATGTTTCTGATGATAGTTTAGCGATCGCGCGCGCTCGTCAAGTGGTAAAACCGGGTTGGCGGTTAAATCCTGAAAATCCAGGGTAAAAAAACTTGTGATTGGTAGGTTGGGTTGAATAAAGTAATCTCTGATACAGCAGTTCCCGCTGTTATGAAACACGGTAGGGACACGGCAATGCCGTGTCCCTAGGAGGATTGAACGATAAGTGGGTGTACCTCGCGGTTTCCGCTGTATGATAGAGAAAACTCAGTTTCAACCCAACAATCGTTAATTTTTTATGTTATTATGAGTCAAACAGAAATTCATGTCGCGATCGCGATCCTGACGCGTGAGGATAAATTTTTATGTCAATTACGAGATGATATTCCAAATATTCGTTATCCGGGTTATTGGGGATTATTTGGGGGACATCTTGAGGCAGGAGAAACGCCAGAAATTGCTTTAGTAAGGGAATTAAAGGAAGAAATTAATTATACTATTAACCATGATTTTCGTCTTTTTGGTTATTATCCTGAACCGGGTTTAATGCGTCATGTTTTTCATGTTCCTTTGACGGTTGATATAGAGGATTTAACACTTTTTGAGGGATGGGATCTGGGTTTTTTAACGACTGATGATATTATCGCGGGTAACTGTTATTCTCCCAAGGCTAACATGACGCGATCGCTTGCCCTTCCCCATCAACGCATTTTATTAGATTTTATAGGGAATAGGGAATAGGGAATAGGGAATGGGGAATAGGGAAT
>JBEDKD010000142.1:0-13052 GCA_041172365.1 Cyanobacteriota bacterium
GGTTTGTGTTAACTATGTCCTAACTCCGTAGCACTATAACCCCCAGGGGACTCAAGTCCCCTGCTAATAGCAAAAGTCGGTTAAAACCGACTCAAATATTAATCATTAGTCCTCTTCAGAGGACTTCAGCTATGAGACAGGGGTTTGAACCCCTGTCGGATTAGGAAGGAAAACATGAGCTCAAATACTAATAATTAATCCTCCTCAGAGGACTTCAGCTATGAGAGGTTTCAACCCCTGTCGGATTAGGAAGAAAAACGTGAGCTCAAATACTAATAATTAGTCCTCTTCAGAGGACTTCAGCTATGAGACAGGGGTTTCAACCCCTGTCGGACTAGGTAACAAAAAGCTATCGAGAAACTCGGTTTCTTAATTTCCTAAATGCGATCGCGTTTCTTTTTAGGTTATCATAACCAGAGAGTCAAGACCATTAATCTCCTTATTGCCATGATAACATTATCTCCTTTTCCCTTTCCTCAATTTGGCCTCAAATCTGCCATCAAACTGTTATTAGCCCTTATTCTCTCTTGGGGAGTAATGGCAACAATACCCGCGATCGCGTCACCTCTCAACCAGACAACGGCAAACTTAACCAGTCAACCCCTCATCAAAATTCCTATCAGTTTAGGCAATGCTGAGGGGGAATTAAAATTTTTCCCCAATCATTTAGAATTAGAAGCGGGAAAACGCTATCAATTCTTATTGACTAACCCTAGTCCAGTCAAACATTATTTCACCGCGAAAGATTTTGCTGATGCTATTTGGACACAAAAAGTGGACGCGGGAAATGTGGAAATCAAAGGCGCGATCCATGAATTAGAATTACGACCGGGATCTCAAGCCCAATGGGTAGTAATTCCTGTCCGTTCAGGCAATTATAATTTACGTTGTACTATCCCCGGTCATACAGAAGCAGGAATGACGGGAGATATCGCGATTATTTCCCCTAAATCCGTTTAAAATTTTATCGGGTTGGGTTTATCAATATATGCACTAAACCCACCCCTAATTAGGTTTCTACTACTTCCCCACTTTCCACACAAAAAAAAGTATCCGAAGCCACTACCAGCACATTTTTACAAGTTTTGTGAAAACTATTTCCTCGCCAATGACAAATGACACTACCATTATCTGCCCTGAAATCACTAAAAGTAATTTTAGCATAGGGAATCTCCGCGGAGGAATTAACTCGCCCTAAATATTCCGAAAAAACGACAAAATCATGTCTCAAAAGATGCCAAGAATTATGGGTTTGAATCCTGCCAATAAAGACTTCTTCCTCTGTGATCGTATCACAAAAATAAGCAGCCCACCACCCTTTTCCTTCATACCAAATTCTCATCCGATACGATCGACCTTCGTGCCAATTATATTTCAGCCGACAACTAAACCCTTTTCCTTCTCCATCAAATTCACCACAAATTGCATTAGGCCCCGCCACCGACGCGATCGCGTTCATAATCGAAAAATTTGCTATTTTGCCCACCATACCTTCCACACCCATATCACCATTTGAGTGCAGTCCGATGTCACCACAATTCCCATTAATAAAAGAGAAACGATGAGACCAGTTATAACAACTATCTGAGGGTGGTTCGACATTAATCTTTAGTGTCACATCTGCATTATAATACCCTTCTAAAGTTGAATATTCCCACTGATAGGAACCCTCCACAAGATGAAAAGGTTTAAAAATTCTTGACATAGTACCTCAACTCGACAAGCACTTATATTTATCATACCTTATTTTTGAGTCAATATTTTTCCCCCAAACCGATCGCGCTTTTTATTATATAATAATATAATATCCCTCGGAGGTATGCGAAAAATCGTTAAAACCCTCTAGGGAAGTCACATAACCAATCTCAAATCAAAAAGTGGTAGCATAATGTCAACTACAGAAACACCCCAAAAAATTGTTGTTGTTGGAGCCGGATGGGCCGGCCTCGGAGCCACTTATCATCTCGCGAAACAAGGTTATGATGTCACTCTCCTCGAAGCCGGAAGCTATCCTGGGGGACTTGTCGCAGGTTGGAAAACCCCTGGGGGAAAAGCTGTAGAAGCAGGGATTCATGGCTTTTGGTATCCCTATCAAAATATTTTTTCCCTCGTGAAAGAATTAAACTTAAATCCCTTTACACCTTGGACACAATCGGCCCAATATTCACCAATGGGATTAGAAGTAGAATCGCCTATTTTTCAAGAAAAACCCCGTCTTCCTACTCCCCTTGGTACTTTCATTTATCCCCAATTTCAACGATTACCTTTTCTGGATCGAATTTCCGCGTTACCCTTACTTTATGCTCTGATTGATTTTGATAATTCCCATGAGGCTTGGCAACGATATGATCATGTCACCGCGAGGGAATTATTTAAACAGTTTGGTGTTTCTTCACGGCTTTATAAAGACGCGTTTGAAGCCATGTTATTAGTGGGTTTATTTGCCCCTGGGGAACAATGTTCTGCCGCGGCGACTTTGGGAATGTTGTATTATTTTATTTTAGCCCATCAATCGGATTTTGATGTGGTTTGGTGTCGGGGAACCGTGGGGGAAAAAATCTTTAAACCTTGGGTAGAAACTATTGAAAAATTAGGAGCTAAGGTGTTAACCCAACGACGGGTAACTGATATTAAGGGAGAATTTAATCATATTACGGGTGTGGTTTGTGGGGATGAGGTTTTTGATTGCGACGCGGTGATTTTTGCCGTAGGTGTTACCGCGATGCAGAAAATTGTTAGTAATAGTCCGGTTTTACAACGTCGTCAGGAATTTCGAGATATTATGAATTTAGGCGCGATCGATGTTTTAGCAACTCGTCTTTGGTTTGACCGAAAAATTCATATTCCCCGCGCTTCTAATGCTTGTTTTGGGTTTACACCGACAACGGGATGGACGTTTTTTGATTTGAATGCTATTCACGATGAATATCGAGAGATTAAGGAAACGGCTGTGGAGGTTGATTTTTATCACGCGAATCAGTTATTACCCTTAAATGATGATGAAATTGTCTCTCTCGTTCAACGAGATTTAACCAGTTGTATTCCGGCTTTTAAGGATGCCAAAATTGTTGATAAAACGGTGATTCGTTTGCCGAAAGCTGTTACCCATTTTGCTCCGGGTAGTTATCAATATATGTTGAAAAGTGTCACCAGTTATGATAATGTTTTTATGAGTGGTGATTGGATTATTAATCGTCACGGCTCTTGGTCCCAAGAAAAAGCTTATGTGACGGGGTTAGAAGCGGCTAATTTAGTGATTACTCAGTTGGGTAAGGGCGATCGCGCGACAATTATTCCAGTAGAACCCGATGAAGAGCATATCAGGTTTACGCGATCGCTGAACCGTTTGGGACGTGATTTAAGTAAAGTGTTTTTACCCGATTTTACTTTACCTTAAATCCCGTCAAAAAATGATCAGGGGGAAAATAGTTTTCCCTCTGTAAATCTGGCGTAAACACGCGATCGACTTAATCAAATCCTTGTGGCTACCTCCTCTCCTCTTTTCCCATCCTTTCCTATCAAATAAGATATTAGTAAAGTTTTATGAAAAAATATTGCTTTACGTTAAAAAATGTTGTGTAGTTGTAAGTAAAGATAATAAATATTAAGTCTAAGTATAATTACTGAGAGAGTCGCTAAAATAAAATAACAGGCGATCCAGATTGCGTCATCAATCTGGACTCAATAAATTTCAAGAATATCACACTTTTGCATCAGATTAGGTACAAGATTATGTTGAACATAGGTTCATCTACTCTTTCCCCTTCGGAAAGTCAGTTCGACTTGTCTATTAATAGCCAATACCCCTATTTTGATCTATTGAAAGTCCCTCAAAATAACTTTCCTCTAGGGGATTATACTACGGTTGATGTAGGACAAGCCTTTAACAATAACATACTGATAGAGTCACCACAAGAGTCAACCGCCTTAAATTCCGATCTTCTTACAGGTGAAACTCCCACTTCAGTTGGGTTTGATCCTTCTGTGAATGGCACAGAAACAACACGCGAAGGACTCCAAGTAAACCCCGTCACTCCCATCGATTCCATCAATAAAATCCGCGATTTAGGTATCATTCATAATCAGAGAACTATCTCTGATGCTCTTTGGGGCTTTACTAATAACGATCGTTATTATCTTTTTCAACTCGATACCCCCAGTTCTTTAAGTTTAAACATTGATGGGGCGATGAAAGAGAATGTCAATATTGAGTTAGCTCAGTATATCAATCAAAATGGAAATTCTCAAGGGGTTTTGCTCCGCCAAGGACATAATAACTCTTGGCATCCAGAAAATCTTAATTTTTTCAGCTTAGAACCAGGTAGTTATTGGATTCGGGTTTCTAATAAGATACAAACTTCTACATTTTATAACCTTACCCTCACTACCGCAGCTCCTTTCATACCACCTCCTGATTTAGTCGGAAATACTCTGGTACAAGCCAGGGATTTAGGAACCCTTACCCCGGTTAATTCTCCTCTTAACTTTTCCGAAACCGTTTGGGTGGGTGATAAATCTGACTACTATCGTTTTAATCTTGATAAACCTGAAGATGTTCACGTTCTCTTATCCGGCTTAAATGGCGATGCGGATGTTCAATTAATTCAGGATATAAACAGTAACGGATTAGTGGAGCAAAATGAAAATGAAATCATTCGTCAATCTAATACTCAACTTAATCAAAACGGAAGTTTAGACTTTTTGGGGCTAGATGCGGGTACTTATTATCTCGGTATTTCGCCGAGACATCAAGATACTTGGTACAATCTTAGCCTATCAGCAACCCCCTCTATGGGATTTAATTCTAACTATGGCTATGGCATTGCCAATGCAGCCGCGGCTGTGGCGAAGGCGACGGGTTTAAATATTCCTTTTGATGTCAATACTCCTGTCAGAAATGATAATACTTGGGAACAACAAATCCTTCATGTTCCTGAAGTATGGGCTCAAGGAATTACAGGCCAAAACATTGTTGTTGCGGTGTTAGATACGGGTGTAGATTACAATCACTTCGATTTAAAGGATAATATTTGGACAAATTCTAAGGAAATCCCTGGTAATGGCATTGACGATGATGGCAATGGGTATCCCGATGATTTAATTGGCTGGGATTTTGTCAATTATGACAATAACCCAGTGGATGAATATTTACATGGAACCCATGTCGCAGGAATCATCGCGGCAGAAAATAATGGTTGGGGTACTACAGGTGTTGCCTATAATGCCAAAATTATGCCAATTAGAATATTAGACCAAAATGGGAATATCCATTCTGTTAATGATTTGGTCAAGGGAATACAATATGCCGTGGATAATGGCGCGAACATTATTAATATGAGCATTGGGCATAAATCTTTCTCTTCTCCTGAAGTACAGAATGCGCTTCAATATGCAGAATCCAAAGGTGTTTTATGTGTGATGGCGGCGGGCAATGACAATGTACAAAATGGAGTTGATTATCCAGCCGCTTATGCTGATCAATGGGGAATTGCTGTCGGCGCGATCGATAACAATGGTATGATGACCTATTTCTCTAATCATGCAGGTTCTACCCCTCTTAATTATGTTTTAGCCCCCGGGCAAAATGTTGACTCAACCATACCGTATGTTTTAGCCCCCGGGCAAAATGTTGACTCAACCATACCGAATAATGGATTTTATCACTTTAATGGTACTTCAATGGCTGCGCCCTATGTTGCTGGGATCGCGGCTTTAATCTTGAGTGCTAATCCGACTTTAACCCCTGATCAACTGAAGAAAATTATCCTTCAAACGACTACTCCTCTTCCACAAACTAAAATTGCTTAATCTTTTATCCTCTTCCTTTTCCCTTCAATATTAAAGGGCAGATCATAGAGATTCCCAAAGGGTAAGAGAAGAGCCACAGGGTTTTATCCCTAAATTTGAAAATCCGCATTTACCTCTTTCTAAAAATGAGTAAATGCGGATTTTGTATTGTGTATTGAGGAAAAAACCTTACACTAAGTAAGTACAGATTGTCAAAAATAACACAGTAAAAATAACTAAGTATCCGTAGTTATCAAAAAAATTCAAAAATAGATATAAATACGGTTTTATTAAGATAGCACCCGCAGTATCCTGATAGATAACAAGCAAGTTGAAAAAGTGACTATACAAGGGTTTTAGTTGAGTGATATCAAAAAAACTCGGAGCGGGTGAGCGAAAATTTTTTGGGATTTGAAAGACGGAGAATGAGGCTCAAACTCGATCGCGTCATCATTATCAATAAACCTGTCATAATCGCGGCGCACATTTTTTCAAAATTGTGTTAACGCGGGCTGTTTCAGAGTAATTGTCACCACATCAGGGGAATCTCTTGAAAAGAATAGAGGAGATCAGACCTCCACTTAAATGAATAGAAAATACACAAAATCAAGAAGGATAAATTTTCTATGATTCCCCTCAATGAAAATAACAAAATTCCTAGATGGGGAGATTCCCCAACCCTAATTTGTTCTGGTGTTAACGATTTATTATTCCAGTCACCTATATCAGCAGGATTAGGGAGTGAAATAATCTCTCAAAATTCTGTTATTTACAGAAACAATGACCACCAAAGGATAGAGCAATTATTAGGTCAAAAAACTCCGCCAACTCCGGTAATTAAGACAAATATTGATGTGCTCACGGGTGAAAGATATGCCAAGAGTGTGTCATCCCCAAATCAATTTAATTCTATTTCTGGTTATGGACTTATTAATGCTGCTGATGCAGTGGCCCAAGCCACAGGTGAACAAATACCATTATTAAATAGTCCGAAAAATCAAGGAAATAATTGGGGACAAAGTATTATTCATGCACCTGAAGTCTGGAATACAGGCTATACAGGAGAGGGAGTAGTTGTCGCGGTGTTAGATTCAGGAGTGGATTATACACACCCAGATTTAATCAATAATATCTGGCAAAATACTACAGAAATCACGAATAATGGTATTGATGATGATCAAAATGGTTTTGTTGATGATCTGACAGGATGGGATTTTGTTTCCCAGGATAATACACCAATGGATGAAAAGAAACATGGCACTCATGTCGCGGGCATTATTGCTGGTGAAAATAATAATATAGGGGTAACGGGCATTGCTTATCATGCCAAAATTATGCCCATTAGAGTATTAGATGAAAATGGGACAGGTAGTATTAATAATTTTGTCAAGGGGATACATTATGCCGTTGATAATGGTGCTAATATTATTAATATTAGTATGGCTACTTCACAACCTGATTCTCAGTTACAAGACGCGATCGAATATGCAGAAGGAAAAGGAGTATTAGTAGTAATGGCCGCGGGTAATAACGGTGCAAGTGAGCCCGAATATCCGGCTAAATATGCCCAAAATGTGGGAATTGCCGTCGGCTCTCTCGCTCTGAATGGAAGGATCGCGACGGCTTCTAATCGGGCGGGAGAAACTCCCTTAAATTATCTTGTCGCCCCTGGAGTTAATATTTATTCAACGGTCCCTGATAACCAGTATAAAAAACTCAGTGGTACATCAATGGCAACTCCTTTTGTGGCAGGAGTCGCGGCTTTGATGTTAAGTGCAAATCATAGCTTGACTCCTAACCAAATAAAGGAAATTCTGATCCGTAGCGCGATCGCGCTTTAAGGTTGACGACAAATGCCAAAAACAGAGGTATAACCATGTAGAAATGTAGTATCACCCACCGGACCGATTTCGCCATTACAGAAAAATCCCACTAAAGGAATATTATTGAGGTAACGGCAAAATAAACGAGAATCAAAATTAGCTTCTCCATAGAGATTTTCACCTCGTCCGAGACAAGCAAACATCAGCGCTCCGGCATTGGTGGAAGTCAAAGCAAAAGTTTTGTCCCGTTGATAACGTCTGAGTAACATTTCCAAATCTTCCTCGGAAGTACGGGCGTCTCGTAAGTGAAATTGAATGCGTTGGCCAGCACGAATGCGATCGCCAATGGCTAAAGCCCCTCCCTTGGGATCAACTCCTAATAAATTGCGAATTAAAAAATCTCCCGATTCCAAGTCTGTCTTAAATTCATCTCTAACGACACCCACAAAAAGAGAATCTTGAGCTAATTGTCGATCTTCTTCACTGAGGGATTGAATCAAATCGCGTAATGCCTCCAAAGGGGGACGTTTGCGACTTCTTCCCGTTTCCCAGTCTTCTTCCACCTCGATCACAATATTACGATCGGACTCTGTGACTCGATAAGGAGAACCAATGGGGCGACATCCTTGGGCAACAATGGTATCTAAAACCAGATTGCCACTTAACGCGACACCCACGGTCCCTTCTTGGTAAAGGCGATAATTACAAAACAGCGCGGTCCCTCTTCCCATACCAGAAGTAGTGGCTAATCCCCCCACTTTTGCCGCATTGGGATAAGCAAAATCTAAACCTTGAATTAAATCATTAATTTGAGAAGAAAAAGGATCGGCTAAAAGAATAAATTGGGGTTCGTCCTCCGAGGGTACGTCTAACAATTCTACCCAAGTATCCGGGGGACTATCTAAATCGGGTAAGTCATCCCCACAGATATGAAAAGCTTTAATATCAACCCCTGGGAGATGGGCTAAACTGAGACTCAACGCGGGTGAACCTTCGACTTCTTCTGATTCGCCGGATTTCATGCCAATGATCCCCCCACCCGCGCAACCGATCAGTACGGGAACCGAAAGTTGTTCTTCTAGTAGGGGCATTAAGCGAGAATATTCGCTGGCAAAGGCGGAGGAGATAAAGACTAAACCCAAGTCAGGTGGTGATTGTAATACTTTTTGGGTTTGTTCGATCACTTCCTTTACGGCCCCTTCCAGTGAAGGGCGAGTGGAGATGGCACTCACCCACTGCATAGGTTTTGTTGTGGACATATTAAAACTCATAAATGTTATTGACACTCTACTGCGGGAAATATTTGTACAGAAACACTTCAGCGTTACATTGAAGATCAAAGAGAGTAGGCTAATAAATCCTGCAACGCCCTTTCATCCCTGGACTAAAGTCACAGGGTTTTCAGGGTATTTCTGATCAGGTTAATTGAAAACACTAGCCGTGCCGCAAGCCCATCCCCCCCCTGCCCCTACAGAGGGGGGCAAAGGGGTCCCGATAGGCACTGTGGGTTTGGCCGCCCTCAGGCATTTGGACTTTTAATCATGCTAGAATCGATTTGTCAGTACAAGACAGAAAAACCTACCCCCGGACTGGGGGAAAGTCCACGCTTGAGGAGCTAGTTGTAAGACTAGGATAGCAGACCGCCTTATGGCAAAAGGATTGCGCCCAAGAACCCTCGCAATAGGGGTATTAAGAGCGAAATCTCTTAAGAATCCCATCCCCTAAGGGGGTGGGACTGTCAAATAAGTTAACCTATGAGGGAAAAGGCTTCTATCCCTAGTACCATCTGTCTCAACTGTTTTAAGGGATCTCGGGCAACCGAATCTTAAAAAATAAAGATTAATACAGTTTGGACACTCCACTTTGATCTATATCTGATCTGGTAGTGTTTTCCATACTACTGTGGACTGGTTCGCTTGTCATAAGGTGGCAAGGTGAGAGACTTCAACACGCGTTAAGCAGTAGACTCTCTGAAGCAGGAACTAAATGCCAAAACTGTCTATGTTCCATTACAATGGGATTTTGGTAGTTTTGGGTAGGTTTCATCGAAGGCAATGATTCCTGACTGATCTAAAGTGACAAGGACTATAACATCCATGAGCAATATCCAAGAAAAAATTCAAGACGAACTTCAACAAGCGCGGGCTGTCTGCGATGTTAAAGGTGGCAACTCCCCAGAATGTGCCGCAGCTTGGGATGCCGTTGAGGAACTGCAAGCGGAAGCATCCCACCAAAAACAAAATCAACCTCAGAGCAACTTTGAAAAGTATTGTTCGGACAATCCTGACGCGGCTGAGTGCCGTATCTATGAAGAATAGCATTTTGGCTATCCGCGGTAATTAGCTGAGGGAGTCTAAACGCTGATATTCTCAAGGCTAGGTAAGCAACTGGAAAACTTCACTTAAGTTCCAGTTGCTTCCTTTTTACAAAGATCCTTAATTAAGTTTATCGGAAAATGTTAACTTCTCTTTTGGCAATCTCGCCTTCGCCTTGGTTTCAACCTTTTGTTTGGCTTGATTATCGTGTCGGTTTTTTATTTACTGTTATTATTCCTCTGGTTTTATTGATTTGGGCTTTTGTGCAAAAGGCTGAACATTTCTTGCGTCTTTTAATTATTTATTGGCGGGTGGCGAGTTTGTTTGTGATTAATATTTATTTGATGATCGCGGCTCTACCCATTAGTTTTATTTCGGCTTTCTTTGTTCATTTATTGATTCCTCTTTCTCTCTGGTTTTGGATTGATCTTAATGAGGAAATTAACGATTATCGTGCTTCTTCTCCTTTAAAGTTAGTGTTTACGGCTTGGCGTTGGGCTATTACGGTTTATAGCGCGATCGCGCTTCTGGGACAACTATTCTTTCTCAAGTGTGGCTTTCTGGGAACCTCTCAATTATTGGAAGATGCGACTTGTCGTGTTTGGTTAGATCCGGCTTGGGGCTATAAGGAGATGTTTCACTCCCATTCTCATGTCCCATTTTTGGGTTTTTTAGGATTAGCTGGGTTATTAATTTATGTCCTTTATTTGGGTTATTTCGCCCTTTTCCGTTTAGGGAAAAGTGGCAGAATTGCCGCGGGCAATTAATTCCATGAATGGGGCTTAGGGATAATTCACCGAACCACTTTCACATTTTAGGACGCGATCGAGATTCGCGATTTCTTCTTTATCCCCTGTTTTCCGAATTTTTTGCTCTAGGTAAATATTCTTTAATTCCATCACTAAACGGTCAAAATAAACATTTTTTTGCGGATCAATCAAATCCGATTTTTTCCGGTTTGTGGAATTTTCTGATAAATTTTTTGGGAGTTGAAAGTTGAGAAATTTTGTCAAAGATTCGACGACATAATACTGTTGCGGACGTGCGGTGGTTAAAATTTCCGCGATGTTTTTTTCCGACAAAATAGCTGTATCTTTATCAGACTCATACCACCGTTGTTACCATGTTTCTGAGGTAGAAATGGGTAAATCAGGTGTTTTTTCATCGACTTTGGCAAACGCGTGGGCTTCCATGTAAGATACACATCTTTGTTATAATCAGTCCAGCGGTTGAAACCGTGGCTACACAACCCAAACCCGCCTGCGCGGGTTGAAGATAAGGAGGTTAATTAGTCTCGGCAGGCGGAATTCCCGCTACGCGCAAGTCACATAGATGATGTTAATTTGCAGGGGGCAAGAAATGTCAAGCAAAAAGCAATCACTCTCTACGGTTTAAATATAGCAATTCCATTTGAGATGTAAATGTGGTACGGGCCCTTAGCCCGTCACAGGCAAGATGCCTGTGCCACAAGTTTTACTTCTGAAATGGAAACACTATATTATTGATTGTTAAGGTAAAAAAAAGGTACGGGGGGACTCTCTGAACATCGAAGAGGTCAGCGCAGCCTCAACCAGTACAAACGACTCTTTTTGATGTCGGAAGGTATGTTCGCGTAGCTTGCGCGTAGCGCAAACGCACAGCAGATCATAGGGTGCTTATTATGAGAAGCAAACACCCTGTGGCTGTGAACCAAGGAGAACAATTAAATTTGTTTGAAAAGGATATTTTGGCTTAAACCAAAAGAATCCCATCCCCGTTTCGGGTGGGAGTGTCAACTGATTCTATAATAAAGACACGGCTTGGCCGTGTCCCGAAAATGCACTAAAAATTTTAAGGTGTGATGGGTTTACCGTCACGATTGACGAAACGACTATCTCGTTCCGGCGCGGTGACATTTTCATAAACTCCTTCATCACGCTTCACATATTGACTGAAGCCCGCGTTTTTATAATCAGTGGTAGAAGTGGGCATCATCAAACGAGGTGCTGTGATGACACGACGTACAGGCGCGTCCGCCGGTGTATTATCGGGCTCGCATTGGGCTAAGGCACACAAATCTCCCCAGGTTTTGACATCAACATTGATACTATGGGAGACTTCGATCTGTTTGTTATTGCTAGGACAGAAATAGTCGTAGAGAGGCATAACCAGATTTTCTATATAACAACTCAGAATTACCAGTTTTTGCCATTATACCTTAAGGCTGAGATTTCGCCGACTAATTTTAGGGTTCCTCTGACACATCTATTGAGACTTTTTTTCTGGGAGTACGATCGCGCAGCGCCCACACTAAGTGCTACGCACACGCGACGCGATTTTAGGAAAATCTGTTTTAGTTTATAGTAGTAAAGGCAAAGCTAATGTCTATTTTGGGGATATCCCCAAACTTTGTCAAGGTTTCATAATACCCAATTGAGTTTTTGATGAAAACAGGAAATTGCTATGAGTGATTTTAAAGTGACACCGGAAGTAGAATTAACAACGAGTCAACTGTTAGAACGATATCATCTGAAAGATGAAAGAATTTTACACTTTTGGGCACAAGTGCATGGCATCAATAGTAGTCGTGGTGTGTTTTATCCCACAGAAGTTGATTTGTTAGATCATGCACATCATCATATTCAAAATTTGGGGATGAGTTTAGGGGAGTATGAAAGTTTAATTAATCGCTCTCGCAAACCCATTGCGCCGCCCTCTGTAGCTCCTACTCCTGTAGTTCCCACTCCTGTAGCTCCCACTCCTGTAGCTAGTGCGCCTATTACTAATAATGAGTCGGTTTCTGCTTCTGAGGTAACGGAAGATGCCTATGCCGCGATCGAAATGTTAACTCAACAATATTCTGAAGCGATTGATGTGATGGGTGAGAGGATCGCGGAACAATTTATTGATGAATTAGATTTATCTGTGATGCGACATTTGGCGAAAAAGGTACGCGATCGTCGTCAACAACTCACGGCTCAAAATCCTAATCGTTTTGTACAAATGATCCAGGCGGCTTTCAAACCGACTAATCCTCTTTTAAACCCGAAAAAATCTCCAGATTCAAGTTTAGAATTAGAGCATAATCATCGTCTGGGGTAATAGGGATTGGGGATTGGGGAATGGGGAGAGGGAGGAGAGGGAAGAG
>JBEDKD010000143.1:0-14421 GCA_041172365.1 Cyanobacteriota bacterium
TGTTAAAGACGCGATCGTGACGCATAGTTAAATGGACAAAACCATAAATGCTATCTCGCTATTCTCAGGCATCGGTGCATTTGAGAACGCAGCAAAATTAGTATTTGAAGAAAATTATATAACTCATAAATTCATAGAAATAAATTCCTATGCCCAGAAAGTCCTTAAAACGCATTTCCCAGAAGTGCCAATCCACTCAGATATCAGAGATTACAAACCGCCCAAACCAGGAAGTCTCGGAAACAATACCCTTCTCGTTGGAGGGTTCCCGTGTACTGGAACGAGTGGAGCAGGTCACAGAACAGGACTTGATCACCCAGAGTCTTCATTATGGTGGGAATTTTACCGAGTCATCGTCGAGCTTAGACCAAGATTTATTATTATCGAAAATCCAAGCGGGCTTATCAAAAGAGGACTTAGAACAATTCTTGCCAGCCTCTCTATGGCAGGATATTCTTATGAAATTGAGATGTTCACGATCGCGATGTTTGGCGCACCCCACAGGCGGGAAAGAATTTTCATCATCGCCTACGACACTTCCAACTTTAACGACCTACGGCAATTGCGACAATTCGAGTCCTGGGCAGATAATGTTGGAAACGATATTGAGAGAACGAAGGCTATTATCACGCGATCGCAAGTTGAGTCCCAAATTTGCTCTGTGGTTAATGGGGTTTCCCCTGAATTATCTGGACTGCATTTTTCCGGGTGGTGGAGAATGAACCCGCCCCCAGATATCGGAATAGAGAAAGGAGTTAAGGGTCGGAGAGAAGCTGTCTCGCTCGTAGGACGTAGTATTTGTCTTCCCCAAGCTATTTGTACTCTTCTCAGATTAAAATTTCTTTTAAATTTGGAAGTATAATTTTATACAACGAGTCAAAGTGTTTTGCCGAGAGTTTTGCGGAATATACGCAGAAAAAGTCCATATAACGTATAAAACAATACTCGTATCAGAACTTGAGAAAGAGACGTTGGAACATAACGTTGGCGTAGCCTAGTACACCTCGATTGTCGCTGCGAGGTGTACTAGGCAAAAGGAAACCCCCAGTTTTACAGCAGAACTGGTATTTTAGAGGGACAGGAATTTCATCAAAGTCTCAGCAGATATATTGGCAATAGGATGTTCATGTATTCCTGGTCGGAATTTCGATAGCATGATATCAGCCCATATAAAGTTGATTTGAGCGGATTTGGCACATTCAAAATCTTCGACGCGATCGCCAACCATCCAGCATAATGAAGAATCTGGAGGAGGTTGACAGCCTTCAAATGGGATTTGAATCATTCCTGTTGATGGTTTGCGAAATTTTCCTCTTAATTGAGGATGAGCTATATCGGTGTATGTGTTTGCATGAACACAAATACACTTTTGTCCATCATCAGGACACATATAGATTTTTTTGATTTGTGGAAATAGTTTCAGAGTAACTTGCTGTTCCTTAATTGCATTGTCCAAAGATTTGTAACCCGCAGCAACACCGCCTTGATTAGTGATGCCAATACAGGTAAATCCTTTGGAAGCATAGTAAGCTACAGCTTTTTGAGCGCCGGGAATGGGTTGTTGATCATCGGGTTCGTTGATGAAAGTCAGACCCGATTTAGTTTGCCTTAAAGTTCCATCTAGATCGAAAAAGAATATCATTTGATCACTTCCTTTTTAACTAAAGTTCGTGGACGACCAGTTGTCGCGATCGCGGTTGTCTCTGAAAGACTTAATCCTGGGTAGTTTCCATCGACAAGTGCAAGTAATTTTTGCCGGACAGTATTTTCGTGTAGTTCTGCTTTTTCGCTGATTTCTTCATAAGTTAATTCTTGGTTTTCAATCAATTTTAAAACCCTGATCGATGATTTAATACCCTCGCTTAATAAAGGAAATGCCACATTTTGCGAGTCTTCATCTAGGTTTAAAAATTTAAAGATGTCATTGGCGAGTTCCGTCAATTTCTGTATTGAAACATCATTCATGGTTTACCTTTTGGTTATGGAATAATTACTACCCCTTTTAAGGCTCCTGGTAGCACTGAGCCGGGTTGTTAATTAGTCAACATCGTTTCTTTTGTATGGCGATCGCGTTCTTTCGTGTTGCCAGCTCAATTCGACCGCCTTATATACTGAGCCGGGTTGTTAATTACCCGCGAAGCCTTTTCGCAATCGCGGCTATGCTTCGTTTGATGTCGTTTAGTTTTATTGAAACTCAACTTCTTAATTTTTGTGTATTATGAAAATACTTAGCTTTCTCATTAGGTATTTTCTGAAATGAAAAAAACATTAACTTTAGGGATAAGTCTAATCACGATCGCGCTGTTTTCTCATCCCGTTTGCGCTACTCAATCCCAAGCCCAAGTTCTTAATATCATTGATGGTGATACTTTTAATGTCAAAATTGATAATCGAAAAGAGAAAATCCGATTAGCCTGTGTGGATGCGCCCGAAGGGAAACAAGTAGGTGGTGTGGAAGCAACTAAGTTTTTATCGGGGTTGATTCCCGTTGGTTCAAAAGTAACCATTTTAGAAACAGGGCGCGATCGTTATCAACGTTTTCTTGGTGTTGTCTTTAATGGAAAAACAAATATTAATTTAGAAATGGTATCTAATGGATACGCGATCGTCTCTAAACAATATCTTTCTAAATGTCCTTCTTTTCGCCAAGATTTAGTTAAAGCTGAGGCGATCGCGAAGTCTCAAAAACTCAATCTTTGGAATAATCCCAATTTTTGTTCCCCTCAAAGTTTTCGTCAAAAGAAATGTTAACTCAGCCATTTTATGTTAAGATTAAAATCGGCTGACTGATCAAATTCCACTAAACCCGGTGTGGGTTGAGATACTAAAAAGAAAAGCTAATTTTATGAGGATTAGCTTTTCTTTTTTATTGCCTAATAATTCCCATTTTTTATTCGTGAAATTATTGATTCACTGACCTCAAATTTTTGTGCGATTTCTCTTTGTGTTATTCCTCCTTCTTTAAGAAGGACTTTAATTTGTTCAATCTCAGAATCACCTAATTTTTTATTTTGGGATTTAAAATGTTCTTCAAACCTTTCTACATAAAGATGTTCGGGATTAACACATCCTTTGTTTCCACAAGTATGTAATACTAACTGATTCCATTCTAACTGTACATTAAATGTCAATTGATAATATAATCGAGGGACTGACATCTGTCCTCGTCCCTTGACTGTTATCATGGGAAGTCCATCTCGGCAAAACAAATCTGTTAACCAACAACTGTCGCTATATAATATGTGAGATTCTATTCTTTCTTTCAGTGAAATATTCATTTGATTTCCTCTAATTAAGAAAAAGCCAATTTTATCAGAATTGGCTTTTTTTGTGAATAACCAAACTATATTAAGCCCGAATCCGTTGATAATCCGGTGGAATTTGCGAGTGTTTCTCTATTACTTTCGTTAGAAAAGTCTGAAAATAATAGCTGAAATCTTTGAAGCATGGTTCATCATAAAATATTGAGACATCAGCAGAGTAGAAAAATATCATTTTATGAACTTCTGCTACCCAACCAAAATCCTCCTTAATTTGTTGATACTTCGGATAACTTTGATACTTTTCAATTACTTCCCAATGTCGTTGTATATCATCATAATTCTCGATTTTGAATCGGTGAAAAGTCTCCTCTAAATACTCGTTAAATAAACCGAGTGTTGGAGTAATTTTACGATTTCCTACTTTTACTCCTAATGTTTGTGAGAATATGTTAAAGCTGATTGGAGAGGGATGAGATGGATTCAAGCGAATTGTATTCATACAAAAATACCAAAAAACATCAACTCAATTAGGTGAATACGTCTCAACAACAGAGAATTAAAAAAAAGAGCGCGATCATTTCCAAATTAGATCGCGCTCTTTTTTTAATTACTTAAATTCGTCTGTGTCAAAGAGTTAGCTGCTTCGGGCATTCAGAGCAATTGTAAGTAATGTTATTAGTCACAGGGGCATTGTAATTGTTGGTAATGTTGTTAGTAACGTTAGTTGGTTGATAAGTGACGTGCTTCCAAGTTTTGCCATTTTTGATGAGATAAATATTGTCTCGACTAACACAAAATTTCTTAGCAATCTCTGCGCTACTCAAATTTGTTTCTGCCAAATCTCGTTTAATCTCTAAGACTTTTGCCTCATCAAGTTTGGCTAGTCTACATTTAGAACCTTTAGCTTGACGATTTTTACTATCTCTATCCTTCATGTTTTCAAAATAACTTCCTAAGAAAAGATGATCAGGATTAACGCAACTTGGATTATCGCACTGGTGACAAACAAGCTTGCCTGGGGGAATTTCACCAAAATGCAATTCATAAATTACACGAGAAAGTCTTTTCATTTTGCCATTAATATTTATCAGTGGATAACCGACAAGACAAGCTAAATCTGTGAGCCAACAATTTTCTTTAGAAACGATATGTTTGTCTATTCTTTCGGAGATTGGTAATTTTTTAGGAGCCATAAATTTTGGGGCAAAAACATCAACACCAAAAAGCGAACGCGTCTCACCAACAGAAGTTTTTTCCCTTTCTAATTCCCAATTTTTGCCGGATTTAATTGTTTTTAATTAGACCGCGATCGCAAAAACAAAATTTTCACTGGATAAATCGCACCCCTCTCTCCCCCCTATACTGTCTCTTGTCCATCCAATGTTCCAAAACCTTTATGAGTCTAGCTTTCATCCATTCTTTCCTTAACTGCTGTTACACATTTCCAATATGATATCCAATGTCATATCCAATGTTTGTAAGCCTTTCTCTATAAGCGTTTCAGACGTTGGATATTGGCATCTTACAGGATTTGTAGGGAGAGAGAGTAAATGAAGGGTTTGACCCCTCATCAAAAAATATTAAAAGTATTAAATATATGAAAAAAACACTTCAAAATTAGAACGTGGTTAAATTAAAATATTAATTTTTGTTCAGTCTAAGCTACTCTCGAATGTATTAAGACTCCATATTTCGTTGATAAATATTCAGGGAGATATTTAGGAGTATATTCCATTTCTAACCATCTTCTAAAAGGTTCTAATTCTTTCCACTGGTATGCCCACGGCTTGACTTCACGTCCATCAGGAAATTTATAGGAAAATTGTACGCGATCACCACAAAAGTCTTTCCCCTCTCTGTATTTACTCCATCTTGAACCTATACTCCCATCTAATAAATCGGCTTTATCAACGGGCATTTTTAAAACAGTTTCAACGTAAATTAACAGATTGGCTGATTCTTGTAACACGCACCAATAACCCTGCGGGATGTTTTTCGAGTTCTCTACCATTGAATGAACGCGATCAATATATGCTCCTAAAACAGGTTGAGAAGATTTGGGTTTGATGGTTAAATTATAAGAGCCTGTTTTTCTCAATGTTGGTAAAAGTTCAGACGTTACCCATTTCCGAAAAACTTTGGCTTCTGGTTTTCGACTTGAAAGAACTAAAGCATACATTCCCGACTCCGAAACTATTGCCATTTCTTGCTTTCCACCAGGGGTGTCCATTTTAAACGACCCCCTTTCGTCATCATCAAGACGTGAGATGGCATCGCGGTGTTTAGAAATTTCTAATATCTGACATAAATCCTTAGCTACAAACCAATGTTCACCATCAATTTTTACTGCACGGACTTGTTTGCTATTAAAACTTGAAATTGTGATATCATTCATAATTGACTCCTAGATTGTTTAGGGGTTGGCATTGCCGAGGGTTGCACACCTTGGCAATTTTTTTTCTTCTTTAATTATAATAAATAAATCTTTTAAATCGGTTTTTCGTAATAAACTCTGGGGACATAATCAGGAGATATTTTCGATAAACTAACCCGTATTATGATATAATTAATAGTCATTGTGATATCCTGTTATACCCCTAGTGAATTGGTGCTTTTCTCAATTTTTCTAGGGGTTTTACTTTTTTTCATAAATAATTTTCCGAAGTTTAGAAAAATTAGGAGATTAAAAAAAGCCGTGTAAGCGAGCAGTCCCATCGTTAATGGGCGACCGCGGTTGTTAGGAATAACTATTGAGACCGGGTTCAATCTAATTTTTAATTTGAGCGACACCATCAACATCAGTGAGGAAAAAAAGCGCGGTCGCATAAAAACGACCGCGCTTTTTTTCTAGTAAGGCATCTCGTCTTTAACTATTTGATAAGCTGTTACTAAACAGTAGATAAAATTGCTCTGTAATCCTTCGCCTTCCCAACGACTATTTCCGACAATAATATGGTTACAAGTTTTTAGCCAATCAACACCACCTCGTTCTTCAACAGCGTTTATAATCTGAGGATATTGTCTCAATTTGGTGGCAATGATTTTGATCATAATGGTTTTGTCTTTCTCAAGATCACCAGTCTTAAAGTGTTGAAAAGCCGCTTCCGCATCAGACCAAACTTTACCATTTTTATCTGTGATGGGATAATGTTGTTTCAAGTTACCCTTGCGGAAGGCTAACTCGGTTGGGTTGGTAAGAACCGCAAGAAGACTATCAGAAGAAAAAGAGGCAATATTGGATGGATACATGGTGGAACCTCGGATAAAGAACATTCGATTTTAGCGACCGCGCTCAGAGAACAGAAGTCTTAATAAGTAGGGATACGGAGGCTATGCGTAGCCCGATCTTTGACGGGGAAACCGACAAAAAGCGCGATCGTTTAGGGCGACCGCGGTCAATAGTTATTCATCATAACCACGGTCATATTGTTTGTAACTTTCCATTTAAGTGATAATTTTTGCATGATTGTTCTTAATTTAATGGTTATTTGATTTAAGCGAACGCGCTCAAAAACAGAAGTGGAGGCTATTCACACGGGGAAACTGACAAAAAGCGCGATCGTTATTAAATACGATCGCGGTTTATTAATCAAACTAATACTAATCGAATTTTCTCGGAAGGCATCCGACGTAAATTCGCTGCGACTCCTCGACTCTTACCGTCGTGAATGGCTAACATATAATCGGCTTCTTGCGACATCCAAATGTCCTGTTGTGGATACCGACCAACATTGATTATTTGATAGCCGAAACTAAGACGAGAACCTGTCTCAACGACGGTGACATTTGAATATTTTTGGTTACTCAAATATCGTAAGACTAATTGATCGACACCCTTGTAGTTTCCGATAAGGATATCGGCATTTAATCGGATGATGTTGTCAAGACGTAGGATTATCTCGTCGTTTAAGACCGACAGGTGTTCGGTTCCGGTGATGAAAACTTTCATGGGAATCTCCTGAAAATTGTTGAGAACATCTCAATACCCGCGGCGCGGGACAGATAACCTTCGCGGGCTTATAAGGATGACGAGTTGTTTATGTTAAAAAAAGATTGTTTGCGATCACGATCAAATATCTAATTTTTAAAAAAAAGCCTATCCACGGGGATAGGCTTTGGGTTATCTAAACAGGATTGAAATCGCTCTCTCGAAACATATCTTTTGCAAATGTGCTTGTTCCCAATCTTGGGGTTTTTTGATGATATGTGGAAGTAATTGTAATACAATAGCTACTTCACTGAGGGTAACATTCCAATTAAATTTCATACGATTAACCCAAAAAACAACATCTCAATACCCGCGGCGCGGGCAGATAACCTTCGCGGGCTTATAAGGATGACGAGTTGTTTATGTTAAAAAAAGATTGTTTGCGATCGCGATCTTAATTAAAAAAACCTAACTCCAAGGAAGTTAGGTTTTTTTCATCAATTAAAACAGGAAATGATCCTCGGCATAGTTAATTTCTTTCCAAGAATCCTTTGTTGCATAACCCGCTTCTAGTGCGGTTTTATAATCGGTAAAATAACCGATCAATTCTCCGTCGTCTTTATTGTCGGGATAGAAGCTTAGTTCATACAGCCCGTTAATGAAGTTGATTTTAAACATGGGAAATACCTTAATAACAACACCTCAATACCCGCGGCGCGGGCGACTAACTATGACAATTTATCTATGAGTAGTACGAATTAAATTTATGTGGAAATTTTGTTGACAATATACGCGATCGCCACAACATCGCAAGCGCATTTCGGAGCAACGGTTGCCCGTTTACTTTTCGTCCGATAACGAATGATAAATAAAAAAAGCCTAATTTCCAAGGAAATCAGGCTAAATTTATTACAGTTTATTTTGTCGATACCAACCAATAAACTTGGCTAATAACCGACAATATTCTGCACTTAGATCGTCGTGATACCAAAGGGTAATGGGAAATTTCTTACTCTTTGTGGCAAGATCAACCAATTTCTTAAAGACATCATCAGGCTTCTTTCCGATTCCTTTAGAATAGTGATAATTACACATATCCCAAAGACTTTGGCGAAGTTCCTGCACAGTTTCCGAGGGAACCAGACAGGTGAAACCGAACTTTAACCCCTGTTCTTTCAATTTTTCTTCATCAACACATACACCTAAATTGGTATAGTCGGAATAGGCAGAAGTGTTGGTAGAAATGTGACGGATATTGATGGATTTCATGGGATTTTTCCTCTGATAAAACAACACCTCAATACCCGCGGCGCGGGACAAATAACCTTCGTGTAACTGATCTATGAGGATGAGTTAGCTATAATTTGAGGGGAATTATCATTTTATTTATTCAAAAATTTATCAGTTGAAACGACTGATTATTGTTAAAAAAAAACCTAATCTCCAAGGGGAGATCAGATTTTTCTTAATTAAGGGATAATGACTTTGGTAAGTCTTACCCGGTCAATATTTTGTTTAGTGCCGGGACTTTTTCCGTCCCAAATCGCTAAACCGTACTCTGACAAACTACACATATAACGATCGCGGTCGCTATAACTTCCTTTTACTCCAATTTTGGGATAAGTGGAAGCTAAACGGGGCTTTCCATTGCCACCAAACTTGGCATAATAAATGGTAACGCGATCGTACCCTTTACTATGCAAATATTCTAGGACTAATGAGTCAACTCCATACGCGTCACCAACTAAGATATGAAACCCCAATTGCATTATCTTGTCAATACTGGCGATCGCGGCTTCTGGCAAATGTTTAATGGAACGACTGCCGGAAATTAATACAGTGGTCATGGGGAATATCTGGTAAAACTACACTTGACTCACCGTGGCACGGGCGACTAACTCTCGCGGACTTATCTATGAGGAGGACGAGTGGTTTTTAATTGATGAATATCATTACCATTGGTTAAAAAAAACCTTATCTCCAGGGGGAGACAAGGTTTTTATTATTATTACTGTTGACTAAACCAATTCAGGAACCGTACAACCAAATCTACTTTGGATTTATCATGTTGAGACAAATACCAAAGGTAGACAGTCTTACCCTGTTTTAGAGAGTGAGCTAGTGGCATTAACATATTGAATGCACCAACTAGAGGAATCGGTTTAACAGGATTTTTCCGATATAGATATTTAACTCCATATCGTTCACGAGTATTTTCATCAACCTTCAGAAGGTTAACACACTCCCAGAGTTGTTCACGAATCTGTTGAACCGGAAATTCCTTAAGGGGAAGAAGATTAACAAACTTAACCTTTTTCTCAACCCAACTGGATAGACGGAAGTCGTTTCCGTTATAGCCGATCGCGATATTTATAGAGTGAAACTCATTAACTTCGTCGTTAGTGAGTTTCTTTCGCTGACCGGGTTTTCCTTGAAGTAAAGTTCCTTCACCTTTATTCCAATCTAAGTCAGGATAAACTGAAGAGAACTCGGAAATATTTTTGATCTGTAACATGGGAATCTCCTCCTTGGAGTAAAAAGTGCTCAATTCCCCGCGGCGCGGGCAGACAACCTATCGCGTAATTTATCTATAAGGAGAACCAATGGTTTATGTTAAAAAAAAGCCGCTACGATCGCGGCTTAATGATTAATTTTTCCGATACCAATCAAGAAACTTAATCAATAAGTTAGCTAGATGGATATCAGACTCTTTCCCAATTACAATTGTGATAGAGTTTTTCTGGGAAATTCTGATCAACGAATCAGGAACCTGACTCGTTTTCACCAACTCCCAAAGGGATTTTCGGACATATTCGACATCCCCAAATAAGGGAAATGTTTTTATTCCGAATATTCTACAACCGATCGCGATCGTAGTGTTCTGAATGTGACTATCAACAAATCGGTGAGTTTGCCGAAATTTGTTGATATGTACGACGTTTATTACTCTAACCATAACGATTAACAAGTGAAACAACACTTGACTCACCGCGGCGCGGGACAGATAACCTTCGCGTAACTTATTTATTAGAACTGGGAGACAGCTATCTATAAATTTATTTTCATCAATTGTTTTAGTCTAATGGTAAAAAAAAAGCCGATCAATGGTTTAAAAAAAAGCCTAATCTCCAAGGGGAGACTAGACTTTAATCAATTAGAAATCAGTTGCTTCAACTTGAGGTTTGTTTTTATTCTCAAATCGAAGTTTCGCATCCGCTTTATCCTGGTAATGCTTCGATCGCATTGACAAAACATCTTCAACGGTATAGCCAAGAGAGTCAATATACTTAGTTACTTCATCTAAGTTCATTGACACTAAAGCCGACTTCTTCCAAAGTGGATCAAACACTTCCTTATAAAAGTCTAAGACTGTTTTATAATTGGAAGCTTGATCTTTGTACTTGGTCTTAAATTCTGACCAAGCTAGAATGCGAAGTGCATCAATTAACTGAGAAGTCTTTTTCTGCGAGAGAGTAGAAATGGTGATTTGGAAATCCATAACGATTAATAAGTGAAGAAACAACACTTGACTCACCGCGGCGCGGGCAGACAACCTATCGCGTAATTTATCTATCAGGAAGACAAGTGGTTTTAAATTGATGACATTTTTGAGATATCGCCTAATTACGATGGTTTAAATTTCTAGCGCGATCGCCTAATTATGATGGTTTAAATTTCTAGCGCGATCGCCTAATTATGATGGTTAAAAAAAAGCCTTATCCCCTTGGAGATAAGGCTTTTTAATTTATGCCGCAATGACTCTCGTCAATGGGACGGCATCTATATTTTGTTTGGTATATTTGGATTTAGAGTCCCAAATAGCTAAACCGTAATCGGCGATCGCGGTCATGTACCAATTACGGACACGATATCCGCCTGGTAGTCCGATATGTGGCAATTCCCGAAACTTTGGCGATCCACTACCATCAAATTTGCAGTATATTACTGTCAAATTTTGGTAGTTATTCTTCGCCAAATAGTTGACTACTTCCGTCTCTAGCCCCGGACATTGACCGACAATAATATGGAAGTTTAATTCCATAATTTTGTCGAGACTATTGATCGCGGCTTGGGGAAGCACTGAAATGGATCTGCTACCGTGGACAAATACAGTTTTCATGGGACTCCTCCTTGGAGTAAAAAGTGCTCAATTCCCCGCGGCGCGGGACGATTAACTATCGCGGGTTTATCTCTCACTAAAATAATTTTGTTAAGGGAAATTAAGGTAAGTTTTATGATCGCGATCACAATGGTTAAAAAAAAACCTAATCTCATTAGGGAGACTAGGTTTTTTTAATTAAAATGGTATGTCTTCATCCTTACAAGGATTTAGTACACAACTTAACTCCAACTGAGTTAAGGGTTTTACCGAATGATTGATCCGACGATCCCTGTGGAAAATTCCCTCTATGTAGAAGTTTTGTCCATGAGTATCGAACCAACGTAAATCGGTGGCATCATCGTATTCCACGGTATCGTGAGTAAAGACATCAGTACCGACGACGATTTGATATTTACACAACATGACAGGACTCCGAAATGAAACAACACTTGACTCACCGCGGCGCGGGCAGATAACCTATCGCGTAATTTATCTATCAGGAGGACGAGTGGTTTTTTTCCTAAAAAATAATTAATGGTTAATTGCGAATATTTTTGATTGTAAGAAGTAATTAGTTATCGAAAAAATACAATTAGTCGCCGCGATCGTGACGTGACAGGATTGGTAAAAAAAAGCCCCCTTGTGGGGAGTTTTGTTAAAAAAAAGCCCCCGGATGGGGACTTTTTTAGATAACTATGAGATATCGTCTAAACTCTCGACGATATCTACAGGACTAAATACTATTGATTCATAGATATCTTCAAATGCCTCTTCCCAGAGTTCGGGATCGACAGTTTCTTGGATATCTTGGATCAATTCTAAGTCAAACATGGCGATTAGCCTTTTAAGAAACAACACTTGACTCCCCGCGGCGCGGGACAGATAACCTTCGCGTAATTTATCTATGAGGAGAACCAATGGTTTATGTTAAAAAAAAGCCGCGATCACCAATTATAGTGATCACGACTTTCTGTTAGGAGTTTAGATAAATCTTCTCAAGATTCATCTTTTGTTCTTTAAACTTGATAAAATTCGCCTTTTTCTTGTAGTAATCAATACGAAACTTGATTAATGTTTCTATCGAATACCCCGGAAGCTCATTCATAATTTCTGTCAATGTCATCGAATGAAATTCATGGACATCCCAAATTTGTTTGAACTCCTGATACCATTCTAAAATGGTGGAATATTGATTGGGGTTTTCTTGGCTATACTGATTCCAAGCCAGGATACGTAGAGCATCAATAACTTGAGAGCGAAGGTCTAATTTAGACATGGGAAATACCGAAAAACAACACTTGACTCACCGCGGCGCGGGCAGATAACCTATCGCGTAACTTATCTATCAGGAGGACGAGTGGTTTATGTTAAAAAAAAGCCTCCGAGAAGGGAGACTTTTTCATTATCGTCACACCAAAAATCTCCACATACCTAATCGACACCGCACCTAATCGACACACCAGAGCCTACCTAGGTTCGCTACCAATAACTACGCCACAATATTCCACACAATAATTTCCACACCACGCCACAATAATTGCCACCAATAATCGCCATACTACAATCTACACGCGATCGACAATCCACATATCGTACCCGTAAACCGCTAACCAATCGTCACAATAATTATCACAACTGCCAAAGTTTTTACGCTAAATATTTTACAAATTACTTTCACAACTTAACATATTTTATTACGAATCATCTTTTAAATCATTATAATCTAGGTTTTTAATTGATGGTTCAGGTTTGTTGTTTGTGTTTGATGGTGGTAGTTTTTAAGTGTTGAGTTTAGGGTTTGACGATCGCGATTATTCCTAAATAAGGTATTTAGACGATCGCGATTATTACTTAAGGTATTTAGACGAACGCGATTGAGGCGGTATTTTCTCGATAGTGATTTGTTTAGACGATCCGTAAGATTTAGGAATAAGGTGTTAGTCGATCGCGTTTAAGAATAAGGTGTTAGACGATCGCGATTGAGGAATAAGGGGTTTAGACGATCCGTAAGATTTAGGAATAAGGTGTATTAAGCGATCGCGTTATGAAATAGAAGGTGTTGGGAAATGAGATTGGGAAGATGTTAACGATTAAGGAGAAAAATTAGGTTTTAAGCTTACTCCGAAAGTCAAATTGAGATTTGAGTCGTTAATGGTCAAGGATTCGTGTTACAAGCGGTCGTTATTAAAAGCGCGGTCGTTATTAAAAGCGCGGTCGTTAGATTTAAGGGTTTATAACTAACCAAATAAAGAAAGTTGATAATAAGAATTTTGAGAAAGCTTAGTATTAGATTTTGTGGTTAAGACAGAAGTTGTAAAATTTTGTGTAAATTGAGAAGCGGATTGTTTTGAGTCAGTCGTATGAGATTTAATTCTCCAAAGAGAATTATTAAGATATTCTATTTCTCGTTCAATGCCAACGTAATAGCGATTTAAGTTGAGACAGGCGATCGCGGTTGCCCCAGAACCCATAAAGGGATCTAAGACAATCATATTCTCATTAGAACTAGCCTTGATAATTCTTTCAATTAATTTGACAGGTTTTTGTGTAGGATGAAATCTATCTTCTTCATAAAAATCCAAATCATTCCAAACATCGGTGATGCCCATTTCCGTGTTGAAGACCGGAGCAAAATCATGGTAAGCGCGATCGAAGTCTAAGATTTGTTGTAATTTCTCCCAATTCTCTTTAGTAGGAATTTGAGAATTATTAGGACGAGTGTAAAATGACCACATTCCACTTTTACAACCTAATTTTCTATTAATTTCTAAACCCGTTAAACCTGATTCTTTTTGTCGTTGCTTAAGAAAAGATTTGAGTTCCGAACGAGAATCTTGAGTAAAAAACAATATAGTTTCGGTAGCGGTGGGAAACATCTTATATTTTGATGTACATCTTCCTCCGACCGAGCGAAGTCCTTTATCTATAATAATTTGTTGTCTAAAATTAAAGCCAAATTTAATAATATCATCATAAAGACCGAATAAATTTCGGAGAAAACCAAAGAGATATAAACTCCCTGATATTTTTATAACTCTTGAGATTTGGTTAAGCCATTTTAAACACCATTCTCTATAATCATTCTCCGATCGCCATTGATGATCCCACTTTTGCTTAACAATTTTATA
>JBEDKD010000144.1:0-3207 GCA_041172365.1 Cyanobacteriota bacterium
AGGAGTATTGTCGTTTCAGCCTGACGTAATAATCGAGCATTCTGAAGGAGATGGGCGGTTCAGAATAGGGGCGGGTTTCAAATTCCAGATGGAGAATTTGGTTATCGCTTTGCAGAAAAACCAGAGAGTCCGCACGAATGGGTTCTTGTATCAGTTCGGTTTTGAGTACCCGAACGTTGATGGGTTCGTCAGTAGGTAGTAACCAACGCACGAAAGCATCGGGATATTTTTCGGCAAGATATTTACAGGTGTTGTCGTAGGCCAAGACAGTTGGGTTGTGATAGGGGTGTGTGAATGGTTATGAGAGTATTTTAAGGTTAACTTGACTTTTTTGGGCAGCCCGATCGCGCTTCTGCCAACGCGATCGCTATGGGTGACTCAAAAGCTCTAAAAATTCCTGTACAACGCGATCGGCTTCTTGACTACATCTGTGAGCCTCACAATAGTAGATGGTGCAGATGCCAGCAGAGGCAAAGTCGCGATCGCGCTCTTCGTCTTTTTCGGTATCGGGATGGCATATCTCAAGAATGCCCAATTTGCCTTGGTGGAATATGAGGAAATCGGGTTCTTGGTTTTGCCTGCCTTCGGGTGTTGTGAGGCGTGCTTTGGAATTGGGGAAGAAGAAGATGTTAGCGCGATCGAGGGCTTCAGCAATTTTCACTTGCTCTTCACAGCGAAAACCCAAATTATTCCAGTGATAAAGACATTCTTTTCTATTAGACTCAAATCCTTGGTGGTTTCCATTTTCATCCTGTATCTTTTCATCCCATGAATCTGATCTTGTCTGATCAGGCTTGATTGCATTGTCTAAATTAGCTGGGGATGAATTGGCTCCGTTTAAGTTGTTTGCAAAGCATAGTATTGAGCCACTTAAGTCCGCTCCACTAAGGTTAATTCCCATTAACTGATTTCGCTGTGAGTTCACTTGCCGTCGTCGTAAGTATCGTTTTATAACGGCTTTAATATTATTCTTTTTTACTTTTTCCTCAAAGGATTCTGAGAGTAACTTCCAGAGTTTATAGCCTGCGGCTTTAATATATTCATCGTCATATTTAGAAAGTTTAGCAATTTCCTCATAAGAGTGTCTGCCTTCCCAGCACTGTTTAAAGATGAGCTCTTGTACGTCGTTTAATTGTTCATCATCATCTAGGACTGTTTCGACAATGGCGAGAGCTTCCTCAGCAGTCATGGGTTAAATCCTCTTAAATGTTGTATCGGGGTGTCGGTGGTGCTGACACGGTTCAACAGAGGAGGCCCGTGTACGCACGCGGTGGATACATTTTAGCACAGTACAGGAGATGTTGCTACTTTTTATCACTTTTTATCACTTTTTATCACTGGTCAAGCTGAGTCATAGTTGTTATAGTGAAGAAATTATCAAGTAAATTGCGCTGACCCGAACCTTAACAGATGCTATAAACAAGCGTCTGAATCCTGTTACTAATTTTTCAAAATTATGGAAAGCTTAAGAGAACAAATCAGGCAAGAATTAAATACCTATCAACAACAAGTAGCCGACAAATTAGAAGAACTTCTAAGCCAAGGTTTAATGTCTCACCATGAATATGAGAGGATCGTTATAGATGCCAAAGCAACTGGCCAAGCAATTATTGATGGCCTTGATACAAATCCAAACATACCACAGGATTTAGTAGAAAGCTATGTCTACAGTTTATTTGACAGATACAAAAGAGAGGTTGAAGATAAAATCAGAGAAGTCGAACACAAATCAGAGCAACAGGTTAAAATTCAATCTCTGTTGAAAAATATCACTACGAATAATCTGAACCTGTTTGTTGATTTTCTTACACCATTCAAATTTATAAATCAAAAAAAAAATGTAGAATTATGATGGGTTATTTACTGGAAGCCGCTATCAAAATGGTTTGGATGATAGGTCCTGCAATAATCTTAGTTGTTGGCTTATCATGGACGATAAATAAAATACTCCCTTCGGGAATACCACTATTACCAAACTGGTTCATGTACGTCGGAACTAGCTTTCTAAAAATGGTACATGGAGCAGCTAATATGGGAGAAATAAAGTTAGCCACTGGAACAGCCGTATTAGTATCGGCGATACTAACAGGAGTATTTTGGAGAAATTTGTTATTTCCTGCTACCATTATTGCAGGTTTTATCACTTTATTGTTGAGTTTTTTACAAGATTGAGGTAATATATTATGCCTGGATTAATTTCATCGAAAGAACTTGTAATAGAAGATAAGAAGATACCTGTTAAAATTGTTGATGAGAATGGTAGCCAAATGGCTAACATTATCATAGCTAGCGATCAAGTTAGAGAGTTAGTTTACTGGTGGATAGGTCGTGCGATTACTGCACCAGTGAGAGGAGTGGCAGTGGGATTGAGACACACAATGGTTTTCGTTGTAGAGGAGTGGGAGACAACTGTAACAGATGTACAAAAAGCAAGGGTAACACAACAAGTGCAAAGAAGTGCTGATATATTTAATAGCTTCAGGGATGAAATACTCAGAGTTCTACAAGATCCTGATTCTCCTGAAGAACTTAAGGAAATTTACGTTAGTAATTTAAAGAAGAGAATGCAGGAAAGGTTCGATAAGATGAAGTAAAATAATAAAATATTGGAGTCATATAGTATGAAAAATCGAGAGGAAAAGACAGACAAAGGTGGCGAAATTCAGAAAGCCGAAAAGCGCAGTGTTCTGCAACCAATAGTTGAGGTTGTGAATGCTGTCGAAACTGTAAAAACTGAAATAGGTAAAGAAATCAACAAAAGCGAAATCAAGCGGGCAGAGTTTGAGTCATGGTGGGAATATACCTTAAAAAAGTAGGATTTTAACAAGCGATTGCGCCTCTTTTCACCCAGGAAATATAAAACGCGATCGCGCCTCTTTTCTCCATCGAAAATCAAAGCCGATCGCGCCTCTTTACTCCCTAGAAAATAAAAACCGATCGCGCCTCTTTTCCCCCTGGAAATATAAAAACCGATCGCGCTATAATAAAAATAGCAATACCCTCACCCACTCACCTCCGTGAAAACCGACCCCATATTCTACCGCCTATTCCAAACCTTCCCCAGCATCTTCTTTGAACTAATCAACCACCCCCCAGAAGAAGCACAAACCTATCAATTCTCCTCCGTTGAAATCAAACAAACCTCCTTCCGCATCGACGGCATTTTTCTCCCCAAAACCGACTCCCCTCAACTCCCCATCTATTTTG
>JBEDKD010000145.1:0-13889 GCA_041172365.1 Cyanobacteriota bacterium
CTTCTTCCTTCTTCCCTCTTCCTTCTTCCCTCTTCCTTCTTCCCTCTTCCTTCTTCCTTCTTCCTTCTTCCTTCTTCCTTCCTTCGGGCAGTTACCAAGAAAAACGGATGTGAATGCGAGGATTGAGTAATGCTTCGACGGGAGTACCGCCATTAAGATGTTGTTCCACAATAAGAGGGACATCAGTGGGTTTAACGCGATAATACCAAATTTCTTCTGGAATAACTCGAACTGTGGGGCCGACACTACATTGTCCTTGACAATCACTCTCTTGCACGATGTAACCCGGAATTTCCATAGCTTGAAAAGCCGCGAGGACATCTGATGCACCATTTCTGAGACAAGATTGATATTGACACACTAACACAGAGGGGACTGTTAAGGGAGAAGATGGTGTTTCGTCGTTAGTTTTGTCCATGAGTCAGGGATTTTAATGAGATTAACTTGAAAGAAATACCCTTTTTTTCCATCACAAAAATATCTGTGTTTATCCTCATCTGCGTACCCTACGGGAAGGCTTCGCCTATATCGCGTACCCTACGGGAAGGCTTCGCCTATATCTGCGGTTTCAAGAAAGATACAAAAATTTACATTTAAGGGGTTGCACAAAAAGGGAAAGTATGGTATAGGATTAGTTTTTCTGGAAAAGATTGAGGGGAAGCCCACCCGAAGGGCTACGCGTCTCAAAAAGGCATAGAGCCCAAGAAAAAGGTAAATCATCGCGAATTGAGGGATGAAAAAACCTGTCACACTTTGCTTTATGATGGAAAAGCAAGGGAAAACAGATATAAAATCACCGATCATGTCCAAAACAGTAGCCGAAGTAATGAGTCGCGATCCCATATTAGCGCGACCGGATCAGCCGCTAAAAGAAGCCATTCAGATTTTGGCAGACCGACGCATTAGTGGTCTTCCTGTGGTGGATGACAACGGGAAATTAGTAGGGATCATTTCTGAAACTGATTTAATGTGGCAGGAAACAGAGGTGACTCCTCCGGCTTATATCATGTTACTTGATAGTGTCATTTATTTGGAAAATCCGGGGCGTTACGAACGAGACCTCCACAAAGCTTTGGGGCAAACGGTGGGAGAAGTCATGAGTTCTGAACCTGTTATTACGATTACTCCCAATAAACTGCTCAAGGACGCGGCAAAACTGATGCACGAACGTCATATCAATCGTTTACCTGTGTTGGATGATACCGGTAAATTGGTGGGTATCCTCACCAGGGGGGATATTGTACGCGCGATGGCCGCCAGTTAAGACCGAAGATTTGTTCCTATTATCCCTCAATTCCCATTCCTCAATCCCCATTCCTCAATCCCATGAGTATTACTCCTGAGTCTGTCCAAGAATTATTAAGTTCCGAAGATTTCGGCGATCGCCTCCGCGCAGTTAATCAATTTCGGCAATTAGAAGAGCCGATCGCGTTTGAATTAGCACAAAGGGCGATGGGCGATAAAAATGCACGAGTGCGATATACCGCGGTTTGTCAGATGGCAACTTTAGGCACACAGGACTTAAAAAAATCTTTGGACCTACTGAGGGACAGTTTGCATAATGACCCGGAAATGGATGTGCAAGCGGCCGCCGCCGACGCGATCGGGGGTCTGAAATTGCGCGAAGCCTTTGATGATTTACGAGAGGTCTATTATAAGACTTCAGAATGGTTAGTCAAACTGAGTATTGTGGCAGTTTTAGGGGAAATGGGAGAACCAAGAGCCTTTGAACTCTTAGAAGAGGCTCTTAACTCAGAGAATGAACTGATTAAAACAGTCGCGATTAATGCTCTGGGAGAATTAGGAGATATTCGGGCGATCGCGTTATTAAGTCCCTACGCGACTAATGCCGATTGGCAAATACGCTATCGAGTAGTACAAGCTTTAACAAGATTAGGGGGTTCAGACGCGTTGGCACTTTTACAACAATTAAGTCAAGATCAAGTAGAGCAAGTAGGCCAAGAGGCGAGAAATGCCCTTGGAGGATAGCACGAGTAGATAGAATTAAGTTAGAATCCAAGCCAAAGTAAAAGCTAGGAGCAAAAGTACGCGTTTATGTTCATCAATGAAATAACACCCCTGCTCAAAGAAGTCACCAAAGAACCCATTGCATTCTTGGGGGGATTTTTCTCCGGCCTGCTGCGACTCAATCTTTCAGATGATCCCGTGAAGAGCTGGTTAGACCAACAGGGAGCCTCAAGTGCTTATACAGCACCCACTTCCGAAAATAATAACACGAAAAACAGTGGACCTCAGTCCATTTCCATTGATTAATATTTTGACCACCCGCATCCTGGGTGGTTTTTTTCTGGAAATGGGTGGATTTTTCGCGTTGGTAAGCTACAACACTATTTGATCCACTCTCCATAGGTGATAATATAAAAGATAAGTTCATTGTGTTCGCGAGTTGAGTCGAAAATCTCCCTTGTCCACTTCAGGTGGTTGGGTTCTGCTCATTCAGCAAGTGAGTCCTTAGAAAATGGGTGAGCTTTAGCCACTTCTAGATCTAAAGAGCAACTGAACTTGAGTTGTTTGTTAAGCTTTCTGATTCACAACATGACCATTTATATTGGAAATCTCTCCTACCGCGCTACTGAAGACGATCTCAAGACGGTATTTGCAGATTACGGTACTGTAAAACGAGTAGTTTTACCCACAGACCGCGAAACAGGCCGGATGCGCGGTTTTGCCTTTGTCGAGATGGATAACGATGCCCAAGAAGATGCCGCGATCTCAGAGTTAGATGGGGCGGAATGGATGGGTCGTCAATTACGAGTAAATAAAGCCAAACCCAAAGAAGAGGGAAATGGTGGTGGTTTTCGGGGGCGAAGAGATCGCTACTAGAATCTTCACGAAGCATTTTCACAACGCGATAGTCTGGCCAAGCCGATCTTTGACTCTCAAACTAAATTTGAGTTGAATTTTCCTGGTTTTTTGATTCGCGATCCCTAACATAGAAGTTAATAGCTGATCCGTTGAGTGAAATTGGCTAATTCTCTCATTACTCAACGGTATCAACTACCCTTAACTCTATAGGGAGGAAATTAAATCATGGGACTAGGACAAAAACAAGAAACCCTTTTAGGAAATCTTGATCAAGAAGTCGCGTTAGATCGGGACTGTATGACGTTATCGCGTCATGTACTCCAACAACTTCATAGTTTTTCGGGTGATGCCCAAGATATTAGCGCGCTGATGAGTCGTATCGCTCTCGCGGGTAAGTTGATTGCGCGTCGCCTTAGTCGTGCGGGTATTATGGATGATGCTCTGGGCTTTACAGGTAATGTAAATGTCCAGGGTGAATCTGTGAAAAAAATGGACATCTATGCCAATGATGTCTTTATCTCGGTTTTTAAACAAAGTGGGTTAGTCTGTCGTTTGGCTTCTGAGGAGATGGACAAACCCTATTATATTCCCGAAAATTGCCCCATTGGACGCTATAGCTTGCTCTACGATCCCTTGGATGGCTCTTCTAATCTGGATATTAATTTGAATGTGGGGTCGATTTTCTCTATTCGTCAACAAGAGGGAACGGATGAGGATGGGGAAGCACGGGATCTTTTACAAGAGGGACATAAACAATTAGCCGCGGGTTATATTCTTTATGGCCCTAGTACCATGTTGGTTTATTCCATTGGTACGGGGGTTCACGCGTTTACTCTTGATCCGAGTTTGGGTGAGTTTATCTTGGCGAACGAAAATATTAAAATCCCTGAACATGGTCCGATTTATAGTGTCAATGAGGGGAATTTTTGGCAGTGGGATGAATCTATTCGCGATTATATTCGTTATGTGCATCGCCATGAGGGTTATACGGCTCGTTATGGTGGGGCATTAGTGGGAGATTTCCATCGGATTTTATATCAAGGTGGGGTGTTTTTATATCCGGGTACGGTGAAAAAACCGGAGGGGAAATTACGGTTATTATATGAATCGGCACCTTTGGCATTTTTAATGGAACAAGCGGGGGGCCGTGCCAGTACGGGTACTCAAGATATTTTAGATGTAATTCCGACAAAATTACATGAACGTACTCCTTTGATTATTGGTAGTAATGATGATGTGGCTTTGGTGGAGTCTTTTATTCAAGAGCGATCGCGTTTAGAGTCTGATCGACAAGCCAGCCATTCTTAAGAAAATGAAATAAGTGGCAAAGGAAGCCAAGAAACCGGGTTTGTGTTGATAATTATTCCCTCAAAAGTAGGGTTTTTATCCAGAAACCCGGTTTCTCCATATCAATACCTTCACCATTTTTTAGTAGGTTGGGTTGAACGTAGCGAAACCCAACACAGGAAACAGGAACGGGAGCATTTCAAAGAAGCAAAAAAAAACTGTAGTGGGTTGGCGTAGCCTGTGCGGAGCATCGGACGTCTCGCTCCCTAGGGCTCTAATAGGGAGCGAGACGCTCCCACTACCAATTTGCAAAAATGAGATGCTCCCAACAGGAACTCTGTCAACAACGATTAACGGGTGTTCGTAATTCTCTGATTTTATTGACGGGAAAATCTCCAGATGTTCTTTCCACAAATCCTGAAATTCCTAGTTAATTAACTTAAGTTTCTGGTGTTGCGTATGAAGTGTTGGGAATAGGAAATGGTTAACTATTAACGGTTAGCATTCTTCCCTCTTACTCTGTGTCCTCTGTGCCTTTGTGGTTCATTCCTTCTTCCTTCTTCCTTCCTTCTGATATGCTTAATTTAGTGATTGAAAGGATTGCGTTAATCCGACTCAGGTGAATGAAAAGGACGATCGCGCTTTTTGTGAAATGAGGCGCGATCGATCTTTACTTTACTCAGGTTTGTTGCGGTTCATTTCGTCTACAAATTCTAACAGCTTTCTGAATATATCCACATAGCTAATGATACCTGTCATTGTAAATTGTTCACCTTGAGAGTTTCCAACTAAAATGGCGGTTGGTTTTTCCAGCCCTTTTACTACAAATTTACCTATTAAGGTTTTAATTGGGCAAGTTGGATTCACCATATTTTTATCGGATACTTTAGTCATTATTTGACTCAGAGGATAATCATGTAAATAATCATCAAAAAGAAGCTTATGCTCTAGTGTGGCAACAGCAACATCATCTACAATACCTACCACGATATTTCCATCTTTTACTGTGGTGATAGGTAGGTGTGTAAAGGAACCGTCAAAATTAAACATTGCATCTTCTAGGTACTCAGTTTGAGTAAGGGTGACTACTTTTGAAGTCAATACATTATTCGCGTTATTCTGGAGTAAGAATCCGTTAATCCCTATCCCGTCCTGTATAATTCCGAGAGCATCCACATAGGAAAAAGTGCCAGCTACTCGCTCACGCTCATCCAAAATAATCAGTGTTCGATTTCTTCGATTATTTTCATCCCTATTAATCAATTTTTTAATCGCATCTTCTAAAGTTTCAGTCCATGCAACAAGCGGTGGTTTAAGATCAAAAAGAAAGTCGAAAACTTCTCCTACAGTTTTTTTACCCATCTCCTTATTAGCATTATGAAGCTGACTTATATCGAAGCCTTTCTCGATCAGATAATCTATCGGTAGTTTAATGCTTCGAGGTGTTAGAACTCTGACAACATCAACTAGACTTACTACTCCTACCAATAAATTTCCAGTATCCAAAACTGGCATTGTCCTGATTTCATTGACATACATTTTATTAATTAGATGAGCAATCGTATCAGTGGTTTTTACAGTCTTAACTTTGTTGGCATCGCCAAGACCTTGTAAGATTTGATTGAGCGGTGTTTGCAAAAGTTGAGTAAAGGGTATTTCGGGCATTGTTTTAATCTCCTGTAATTTTTGAGTTAGATACTTCAAGAACAGTTATTTGACAAACTGTAAGATAGTTCTTGGGGTGATAACCATTTTGGGAATTTGGCTATTTGAACTATCCATAACCACAGAAATTTCTGTGTCTGATTCCAGAAATTTCCTAATAACGTCCTTGAGATTATCCGTAGGTTTAACGAGATATAAACTACTTACCGGCTGCATAATGTCTCCTAAAGGTATATTCATTAAGTGGTAGTACATCCGATGTGCTAAAACCATAATTTGCTCTCTATTCACCAGCCCTAAAAGATTTTTAGCCCCATCGCATATTAGGATGTGTTCTATGGGTAAATAGTTGATGGCATAGAGCGCAGATTCTAACGTATCCTCTGGCAGCAATGTATATAGATGATCCAGAGATGTTTTGGTTGAGGACATCTTCTCTAAAAGGTTTTCTACTTTTGATTCATTCAAGACGCGATCGTTTCTAAGATACTCTAAAATTCCTTGGCAAGTAACTACACCTACAATTGTTCTATCGTCATTTAAAATAGGTATAAAAGTCTGCTCGTCCGGTGCTCTATAAAGTTTACAAAACTCGTCCAAAGCATAGTCAACTTGTTTCCTTTTTTGAAAAAAACAATAACTTTTATCCAGATTAAACACTTCACTGATCGTTTTTTTTCCCTGCGCCAAAATAAACTCACCTGCTTGACCTATTTTTATGGTTTTATTTTTGTATTTAAAAGGCACATTGTGTAATTTAGGCGTAAATTCAAGGGCGACGGATAAACTACTCACAATTCCTAAAAACTTATCTTCGTCATCCGTAACGATAATATCACTGGGATTCAGTAAGGTTACTAAAGAAAGTGCCTGTGCCAAGGAGTCCGAAATTTTCATCGTACAAAAATCATCACTGATAACTTTTGCATCTTCAAAGCTAGTGGTTAATAAATCAGGATTTTGCAACATTTTTAGCCTCTCAAAAATAGGTGACCAATTGGTAGTAGATTCTGTGGTAATTGTTTCTTCTGAGCAGGGTTGGATATTCTCACTAGGAGTCTTTAGGATAGTTTCTATGCTGGCTAAAAACTCTTCTATTAAAGCTTTAATTGTTTTAAACATTACCTTCCCGTTTGAGACAAAATCTCTAAAACTTCTCTTAACTCTTGGGGATCACGGATATCTGCATAATCAGCACCGTCTTGATCGTTCCCTTTGAGAAAACTTCTCAAATGACTGTCTGCGAAAAACCTCTTACATTCTGGATATTTACTCAGTGCTTCTTTCGCTGCTTCCGTGCTCTGGCTATAAGCATCTATTATTTCTTTTAGATGCCGAATTAAATGATAATCTTTGGTGGGTAAGGCATCATAAAGATCGGGAAAATTCATTTGAATCAAAAGGATTTTGGCAAGCTTGGGAATCTTCTCATCAGGTACTTTAAGTGATACAGCTAGATTTCTAATTAGCCCCCAGGCAATAACAAACTGTTTAGTTTTACGAAAATTCCCTTTGGTTGCTGCCAAAATCATCCTCCACATTTTTTTATCTATGGGATAGTTTGGGCAAGCCACTAACTCGTTAAGTTCATGCTGCAAAACTTTTGTAACTTGATTGGAATTCTTTTCTGGCAAAAAGAAATTAAGCTGAATCATTTTTTCTATGTACTCTTTGCCAGTTACATTCAAATCTTTATAGCGTTGTTTAACGGCTTGTTCAATAACTCTCTTATCCAGCCCTATAAAGAAAACACAGTTGGCATTGTCAAGGTAAAGTTTCAGGGATTCTAAAACAGTCAGGGCATTTTCGGGTAAGCACCGATCTAGGTCATCAATAAAGATTACCAATCGGCCATTTTCCCCCACATATTCCTTAACTACCTCTCGAAACTGGGCTTCAAAATGGTTAATGAATAAATAGGGATCAGTATCCAAATCTAACTCATTTACCTGATTTAATTCTTGATCTTCTCTCGCTTTTATAAGCCCTTTCCAAATTTCAATTGGATTGAAGAACATCTGTGATTGAAGGGCAACTCCTAGTATGTGTTCTCCTATGTGTCGGATACACTTAATATAACGAGTGGCTAATGTATTACATTTCTCTTTTACAATCCCTTGAGAGTTTTCTGCCATTTCCCGCAAGATTGTTTGAATGAGGGCGTTTCGGATGCCGTGGGTATCATCATATTTCCAGGGATTAAACCAAATGGTTTTAAATTTATTTTCATCAAATTTAGGCAACTGAAGCTGAAAATCCTCTGGTGTAAATTCTGTATGAAAGTTTTGCAATTTTCTTTCTATACAACGCATGAGGGTGGTTTTTCCACTTCCCCATGAGCCAAAGATTCCTACTGTAAATGCCCCTTCATTACCCGTTGTGGCTTTTACAGCTATCTTTCCTAGCTCTTTTGCATAAAGATCAAAATTTAGACTGGGATTTTCCTTGGGTTTATCATTGTAGGACATAGTTTTTTAATTCCGCCTCATATTATGGCAATCAAGATTTAATGTTAGGAATTATGAAGTTGAAGTCGAAAAGCTAGATCCCCCCTAGCCTGAAAAAAGGGGGAACCGAAAAGGGATTTATTGCCTAAGTCCTAAATGTTTTTTTTCAGATCCTCTACGACTTCTTTCAGCGCACCTGTAACAGATTCCCTCGACACAAACCCATTGATAATTTCTAATATTTGCCGATCGCTATAGAACTTAATCAAAGGGGCTGTTTCCTCGTGATAACTTTGCAAACGGTTACGAAACACTTCTGGGGTATCATCGGTGCGTCCCTCTTTGATAGCCCGTTTTTTCAGTCGTTCGACTAAAACGTTCTCCGGCACCTCAAAACTAATCACACATTCATAAGTTTGTTGACCGATTCCCATCAATAATCCATCTAACGCACCAGCCTGAGAAACGTTTCGAGGGAACCCATCTAAAATCCACCCCTTCTTCGCTTCTGGTTTGGTTAGTTGTTCCTGCACTATTTCCATCACTACCCGATCTGGAACTAATGCGCCTCGATCAATATATGACTGCGCCTCGACACCACGTTTCGTTTTTTCTTTGCGCTCTTGCCTCAATAATTCCCCCGTTGATATGTGGAGGATTCCTAGATGCTTCGCCAAAATACTGGCTTGAGTTCCTTTTCCAGCCCCCGGTGGGCCTAAGAATATTAATCGCATTATTTTTTCTTTTTGTTGGCTCTCGATTTATTCTGAAAAAATTGCCTGCTACCCTCTATATTGTCTATTGGGGGAGAACTCTAACTTTTACGCGAAAGTCAGTCATTTGTGACAAATCTTCATAAATAACCAGACTTTTGCAAGGATGCGATCGCGCTCAACCCACCGTCAAGGGCAGCATATAGCCCTCGGCAGATTAAAGTTAGCCGATACTTTTTTGAGTGCATCACGCGACTTTATCCTGCTTCCACTTATCATAAGTTAACTCAGTCTGATAATATACTGATACTCATCAGGATTTTTGTTAGACTTACATCAGGAATTTTTGAAGATCTCACCTATGGTATCTACAAACGATCACTTCGCGGGGGCGGAAAGCCACTGGGACTTAAAAACTATGTACTTGGACTTGGCCGCGGTTAAGGGAAAGCCTCTAACTCCCGTTGAGAAGCTGCACTTGTGCGGGTTACTTTGTGGCTACAGTCCCGCGGAAATTGCAGAAAAGCTTGACAAGGATGCTAAGGGGGTTGAAACTGACCTCTGTGCTACTGTTTATAAATATGTCAAAAGTCTGGTGGGCAAAGGGAATGAAAAGATAGGAAATTGGAGAAATATTGCTGAATTGCTTGAGGAATCTGGATATAAAACTAAGTCATCGGCTAAATTACCAGTCCAAGATTTATTACCGGAAAATTGTATTGTTAATGTCACGAATATACATATAGATAATAATCAAATAGTAATTGGTATAAACGTGCGAATACCCACCTCACCAGATTCAGAAATACCCATACCCAACCTAGACTTCAACGACGACAATACTAATTAGGCTTGGGAGCATCTCATTTTTGTAAATTGGTAGTGGGAGCGTCTCGCTCCCTATTAGATTCCTAGGGAGCGAGACGTTCGATGCTCCGCACAGGCTACGCCAACCCACTACAGTTTTTTTTGGCAAATTTGAGATGCTCCCATTAGGCTTGGGCTACAACAAAGACGGTGTAGTAGCTAAAGCCGCGAATAATTACAAGCACGATCGCGCTTACTTTCAGACGTTGAGAGTAATGTAATGAAACGATTTAATTAATTAAGCACTTGAAAAATAACGACGGAGAAAGTCTTGCTCTGTCAATAGGAAATGGTTAACTATTAAAGGTTAACCTTCTTCCTGGTTCATTCCTGATTTATTCCTGGTTCATTCCTTCTTCCTTCTTCCTTCTTCCTTCTTCCTTCTTCCTTCTTCCTTCGTTTTTGATTAAGCAATATTACGGGTACTGAAGAGAATAAAAACGAGTAAGACTAATTGTACTTGCCAAGGGGCAAAGACTAACGCGAACATTCCGCTAATCCCCGCGATCGCGACGGTGAGGAGTTTGGAGACTTCTTCGGAGGAGTTAATGCACAGGAAGGCGATTAATCCTCCCATAACCAGTACCATGACAATAAGGGCAAACATTTTACATACCTTTCCTTTGAACTTGGTGAATAATTCATAACTTATAGTTATACTTCAGCTAAAATATAACTATTTCTCTAATATTTTTGTGTGAGTTAAATCACTCCAAAAGCCGATCGCGCTCACAATCGGATAGGATCATAAGCCAATCCTGTGAAAAAGTCAAGGTGTTGATACTAGGTATTTAGGTGGGAAAATGTGTGAAGTGTTTAGGAGTTTACGATGAAACGATACAAATGGCGAAACGCGATCGCGCTAGTGCTGGCATTTACCTTTACCCTATTAGCCGTCACCAAAGCAACGGCTTATAATGTCCCCCCGATACTTTGGCGACTCCCTTTCACGGAGATCCGCGGAGTTTGGCTCACAAATGTTGACAGTGATATTTATTTTGTACCTGACGAGTTAAAAAAAGCCATTAATCGTCTGGACAAACTCAATTTTAATACCCTTTATCCCACGGTTTGGCAAGAAGGTTATACCCTTTATCCTAGCGCAGTTTCTCAACGAGTTTCAGGAGTCGCGATGGATCAAACCCCTGAATTAGAAGGTAGAGATGTCCTCAAAGAAATAATTGATTTAGGACATAAAAAAGGGATGTCTGTTATTCCTTGGTTTGAGTTTGGTTTTATGTCATCACCGGATTCAGAGTTAGTGAAAAAACACCCAGACTGGGTAACTCAACGCCGTGATGGAAAGAAGATTTGGCAAGAAGGCATCCACGATCGCGTATGGTTAAATCCCTTTCATCCTGAAGTGCAAAAATTCATTCTCGATTTAGTGTTAGAAATTATCACGAAATACGATGTAGAGGGGATTCAATTTGACGATCATTTTAGTTTACCCACGGAATTTGGTTATGATCCTGACACCATAGCCATGTATCAACAAGATGTGAAAAGTCCACCCTCGGATAATTTTCAAGAAAGTTATTGGGTGCGCTGGCGTGCCGATCGCTTCAATGAATTTGTCGAAAAATTATTTCGAGCCATTAAAGCGAAAAAACAAAAGTGTATTATTTCCCTCTCTCCTAATCCCTTGCATTTTTCCTTACCCGTGCATATTCAAGACTGGTTTACGTGGGAAAGACGCGGATATATTGAGGAATTAGTTTTACAGGTTTATCGTGAAGACATTAAGCGATTTATTGCGGAATTAGAGCGCGAAGAATTAAAATTAGCACGGACTCATATTCCCGTAGCTATTGGAATTTTAACGGGATTAAAAGATAATCCCATGCCATTGAAAAACATAGAAGCACAAGTTCAAGAAGTGCGACGACGGGGTTTATCGGGAGTCTCTTTCTTTTTCTATGAAAGTTTATCACGATGGGCGAAAGAAACGCCTCAAGAACGCGACATGATGATTCAGCGTTTATTTCCTAAGAGTATTCGCCGTCCTACTGTTAAACTCTGATATAATGATAGGACACGGCTTTGCTATGGGAGAAGAAACCCGGTTTCTTTATCAAAAATAGTCATTTCCGCGAAGATTAAGGGCAGAAACCCGGTTTCTTTATCAAAAATAGTCATTTCCGCGAAGATTGAGGGCAGAAACCGGGTTTCTCAATCCCTTTGCCATCGGAGCAGAAACCCGGTTTCTTTAACTAGGTTTCTGAGTCAATCTTAACCCCGTTATTGATTCCCAGAAGCAAGGCCGTTTTCCTACTAGAGAAACACTACTATGAATGTTATTCCTGCTATTGATTTATTAGAAGGTCGTTGTGTGCGATTATATCAGGGCGATTATGGTCGATCGCAAACTTTTAATGAAAATCCCGTTGAGGTTGCCAAACAATGGGTTGATCAAGGCGCGACTTTATTACATTTAGTCGATTTAGATGGGGCAAAATCCGGTCAATCTACTAATTTAAACGTTATTGAAGCTATTGTTAACACAATTAATATTCCTTGTCAAGTGGGGGGAGGATTACGCGATCGCGCTTCGGTTTCTCGTGTATTGAATATTGGTGTCAAACGGGGAATTTTAGGAACAATAGCCGTAGAAAAACCGGACATTGTGGCGGAATTATGTGCCGAATTTCCGGGGCAAATATTAGTCGGTATTGACGCGAGAAATGGTAAAGTTGCCACCCGAGGATGGTTAGAAACTTCGGAAGTTTTAGCCACAGAACTCGCGGCACGGATGCAAAAATTAGGAGCCGCAGAAATCATTTATACTGATATTCATCGTGATGGTACTCTGGCGGGGCCTAATTTAGAAGCATTACGAGAATTAGCTGAGGCTATTTCTATTCCTATTATTGCCTCCGGTGGCGTTAGTTCCATTACGGATTTACTTAATTTATTAACATTGGAACCCATTGGCGTGAAAAGCGCGATCGTGGGCAAAGCCATCTATACTGGAGATGTCTCCCTCAAAGAGGCAATACAAGCCGTCGGCCAAGGACGTTGGCAAGATGTTCCCCCTGATTTAGGCTCCTCCGCGTTTGCCTAACAATTACTCAAAAATATTTATGAGTTAAAATAATAACTCATCAGATTCAGGAAATACGCGTTTTTAATGGCTGCAAACCCCCCAAACTCCAGGGTTTGGGGGTAATCTTAGATTAAATTTCTACCGTAAAAATAGCACCATTCGGTTGTCGATTTTCCACAGAAAAACGTCCATTATGAGCTTCGATCGCGATTTTACAAAAAGCCAAACCCAAACCCGTTTGAGTTACCCCTTGCCATTGACTCCCAATTTCATATTTGTCTAAAATAAGTTGTTGTAAATCCTCACTGACTCCGGGGCTTTCATCTATAAATTGAACACAAACTTTTGGTGTAAAAATAGGCGATTCTGCACTCGGAGGAAGGGATTCAGAATCAGATAATTGATCGGGATAAAATAGTTTAAGAGTCACTTGACTTTGAGGCGGAGAAAACTTAATCGCGTGGGCAAGTAAATTATCAAAAATACGACGCAACAGAAGAGCATCTAAGGAGAAAAATTTACTCACTTCCGGTAATTCACAAACTAACTTAATTTGGAGCTGATTTGCCATTACCTCAAAATCAGAGACAACTTTTTGGGCAAGATCACAGATATCAACCTCCGTACAGGAAAACAATATCTTACCAGAGTCTAACTTAGCCATCATCAGCAAAGTATCAATTAAAGATTGAAATCTATTGCCAGCATGGATAATTTCTTCTAGTTTTTTTTGCGGTTTTTCTGGTAAGTTATATGAGCGCATCACCTCACAAGCAATCATCATACTCGCGAGGGGATTACGCAGATCATCAACCAGCATATTTGACATATCTTCCCTTAACTGAAGTGCCGATTTAAGGGAATCATACTGATGCTTAATTCGTAACATCGAGCGTACTCTCGCCCGTAATTCCATGCCATTGACAGGTTTACCAATAAAATCATCAGCACCCGCATCCAAACAACGGGCTAAATCTTCCTTAGAATTGAGAGATGTCACCATGATAATAGGAATATGCTTCCATTCCCAATTGCCCT
>JBEDKD010000146.1:0-3421 GCA_041172365.1 Cyanobacteriota bacterium
TACCTATTCCCTATTACCTATTACCTATCAATGATTAACAAGACTGACTAACTTCTTCGCCTCCCAAAGTTCCTTAATACGCGTCTGTTGTTCCGAAGGTAAAGCTTCATACGCGTCCATCATTTCTTCATGTGAATGATCAATAATTAATGCGATTAATTGATTTATATTTTTCGCTTCCTGCATCGCGACTTTTAGTTGTTTTACCATTTCTTTTTCCCTCCTTAGAAATTCATTAACACAACTACTTGCCAAGGGGTAAAATCACAAAAAATACACTAGATAATTTGACCCATCGAGGATTGAGGCGAGTACATCTCATTCTATCAGTGCGATCGCGGATACAGACGAAAACACGAAAACACGACAATGAAATTACTCTCCTACTACAAGGTCTAACAACCATCTAAAATGCAGTATTTGTCATTCGCCTTGGTGATTATAACACTTTTTGTCAGAAATGATACAAAATTTATGAGAATTTATTGATAAATCCGGTTTCGATAATGAATCCCTGAACGCGATCGCGCCCAGGGACAAAAAAGATTATTTTACAAAAAACTCAAGTTTTGTTTTTCTTATACTGGGACAGAAACTCTACAATTCAATAGGAAGTTGTGGAAGTTGTAATCGAACCGCGTTTGCTTTTAACCAACTGGTAATAGCATGACGACGTTGGGGAGTCATAAATTCCCCACTGCGAAGCACCCCCGCGCAAAGGCCAATATTTCTGAGAAGACTTTCCCGTTCCGAGCTTGGTGCCCCATGCAGAAGTCTAACTTTGGCTTTGATAAAATCTACATTCATGGTTTTAGTGAAGTAATAAAGATTTATCTCTTGGGTTAAGAGTTATGTCCCGATTATAACACTCCGAATCGAAGAATGCAAGTAGAAGAAACAATCGTTAACATAACTTAAAATATGGATTTTTGAGACAAAACAACCCCAGGAATCGCACCGATAAATCACGCGATCCTCTTCAGGTTTAATCAATTAGAAGGAAATGATCAGACATTCCCCTATATCTAATGGAACTCTCGGACAAATTCAGCAACAATAGTAACAAATTCACTCGTTGACTCATAGGGCAAAACATTTCGCCCCTTTATCATTAACCCTTGTCCCTTGGGGAAATGCCTTAAGTATTCCTCAAGTTTCTCCTCCGGGGTTTCGCCTTTTCCTTTTTTACTAATATTGGATGCTTTTGCGCCAACAACAATAAGAGTCGGTTGGGTGATACTCTCGATCAGATCGCGATAATTTTGTCGCCAAAACCCCGCTAAAAAGGAAAAAACCGCGTGACGACTTTCCATATTTTTAGCACCGTTTTCTAAAGTCTCTAACCACTCATTATCAACACTTTCCTCTGTGGCAAAAAGTTGACGAGTCGAAAAAGACTTTAAAAATTGATGACGACGAGCATAACGATAAAAGGCACTTCCCAACAGTGAGTTAAATAAATTCCAACTTATTTTATTAGCCAAGGGATTGCTATCATCACTAATAATTGTCCAGGCAGGCGGTCCAGCAACAATTAAGGCTTTAATTAAGTTAGATTCCTTTTCCTGTAGGAGTTTCACTAATTCTAAAGCAATAGTAAACAAAGCACCTTGGACAATAATAATCACAGGCTTTTGTACTACAGTTTCCAAAAAATATTGTAACTGTTGAGCCCAATCTATCGGATAATACGCGACAGTAGGCATTTCACTTTCACCACATCCTAATAAGTCAGGATTGTAAATAGGATTTTGACAACCTTGTGCATACCAACTATGGCAAAAACGTGACCAGAATTTTCGGGATAAGCCCACTCCGATCGGATGAATTAAAAGTAAGGGAGTTTCCTCGGAATTAATATTAACTGGCTGATGAATTTCATAGGCGCAGTTATAATTTTTCCATTGATAAAATTGAGAAAAAACCGATGTGAGAGCCTCGGTTTTTTCTGAAGGCAAATTAGACAAGAAAGGGGGCATAATTGTTAAGATTATTGTGAAAATACTTAATCCATCGGTTAATGAATAATAGGATTTCCTAGTAGGTAGGATTTTCTCATAATCATCCTTTGTCCCAAGGCTGAATCGGGTAAAATCCCCAAATTGAAATCAGTATTATTACAAATTTGTCCCCGGATTAACTAGAGAAAATTATGGCTCTCTAGTCACCCTAAATAAATTGTCATGCCAAGAAAAATTTAGTAATATTTCTGCCAAGTCTTCGGAATTTACGACTGATATAAAAAGAGGACATTACTCTCAAGAGCAATGTCCACCACACCACTGTCAATCACCTTTTAGTGTGTCTGCTATTTGCCAAACACTATCAAAATTTAGGGTTTCTCTAATGCCGAGCACCAGTAGTTGATCATCCGCGTGTTTGTCAATAGCATCACAACTTTTTAAGGTTTTTTCCAGTTTTTTCATCGTTATTCCTTCTTTAATTAAATCGGGTGGGTATTTAATTTAATTATCCCAAAAGCACCATTGCCTTTCTACAGACGATCGCGTTTTTGGGTTTTTCTTGGTTTGGCAAAAATTTGTTAAGAAAAATTAAGTCTTTTTCTTGACATAAATGAAAAACAAAAACAAAAAAAGGAAAACAGGAGAAGTATATTTTCTTTTTTCCCATTATTCCTTATTTATAAAAAAATTATAAACGAGAGGAGGATAAATTTCACCTATCTCCCCAGAGAAATTGGGAAAAGAAGAGTTAACTACCGCGTACCCCCCTTCTATTTTGGCATTCGAGGCGCGATCGTAGCATTGACAGATGGGGATCAAGTTAGCGCGGTGATGTTAAAATCCTAGAAATAAGGTGATCTTCTATACAATTTATGATGGGGGACGACTCGACATATCTCTCAAGATAAATAAGATGTTTGGAGAGAAATGTTGTCATATTTCGGTAGACCGATGAGGTGGTAACTATAGCAATCCTATTTCCATTGTCATATTTGTGTAGGGGCAATCCCCCCGTGGTTGCCCCCATTTCGGTACACCGATGAGGTGGTAACTATAGCAATCCTATTTCAATTGTCATATTTTTGTAGGGGCAATCCCCCCGTGGTTGCCCCCATTGCTCCGCGGTAGGCATGGGGTACTACCCCTAGGTTTTTACCACAACCTATTTAGGATTGCTACATAGCTACATCTGTGCTATCTTAATGATAAGATAATAAACCAGCCCAAACCAATGGAAAATAAACCTAAAACGCGTTATATATGCTCAGAAGAGTATCGACAAATGCTCGTCAGAGATGGCGAAAAACGCTTCCATGAATGGCATACCAAATTTCTTAATTATCAGAAAAAGTTTGTGGAGGAAATATCATCGAAACGCTAGATAATAACTCAATTCAATTATCACCCAAAAAAAGCAAGGATTCTGGTTTAGCACCCTTGCTGTTAACAGTCATTGA
>JBEDKD010000147.1:0-30196 GCA_041172365.1 Cyanobacteriota bacterium
GCCCCATCCCCACCCAGAAATTAATGATTCACTTAATTCAACAACCACATAGGGTTTATTTAGTAGGGAAACGGCACTGCCGTGTCCCTACTGCCGTTTCCCTAACAATATTAATCGTAGAACCCGCCCCTACAAAATCTTGATTTTTCGCAATTTTTCCGAGAAGGAAACAGCCCTCCCTGGGGTTAGGGGGGGTAACAAACGATTTATTTTTTCCTTCTCAAAAAGGGTTGACTAGGTAAAAAGCGAATTTTACTATCGCCAATCAAATCCTTAATCTTTAACGCGATCATTTCCTCCGTCATATTATTATCAGGACAAATGAGAAATTTGACAATTTTAAAACTCGGTGTATTAGTCCAGAAATAAGCACCATGCGCGTCAATCATTCCCCCTAGATACAAGGCGCCATTAATGAGATCAATCAAAACGCCTGTTAAGGGATTCAGATGCAAATTGACCCCATTTAAGCCCTTCATTTCCGAACAATCAAGATAATTAAATTTTTCAAAGAGATCGTAAGCTGATGTGGGTTGAGCCGCGGCTTGAGATGCAATCATAACGCGGATCGCGGGCTGGTATTGAGTGACTCCATTAGATTGCTTAATGGGACGTAAATAGACATTTCCTAAACGTAAAGCAGACATTTCTAAACTGGGCTCCACAAACCAGTTAATCAGGGTTGATAAATAACGTAAAATCGTATCGCGATCGCTGGAAAGTAAATAAATTTTATCACAGCGTAAAATGGCAGAGCGCACATAATTATTACGCCCAGATCGCAAAAATTCTAAGGGAATATCCGGTGCAGCTAAAATCAATTTATCCAGTTTGAGATAATCTCCAATTCCCGAATTATCACGCTTTTGACAATCATCTTTCCCAAAGCGATCCGATAAAATTCTCAGGGAATCTACAACCACTAAAGCACCCAAACTATGACCAATTAAATTGACATCTATGATGGGATGTGATAGATTGATATCAGAAAATTTAGCATGATTGACTTTAGCATATTCTTTTTCTAACGCGACATCTAAACGCCAGAAAAACTCCGCGAGATCCGGAGCCCCATAGTGAATGGCACGATATCGATCGCGTTGATAGACAATAATGCGAAAGATATTAATAATGAGTAACCAGAGGAAGAAAACCGTTAAGAAAATCCAATGCCATTGTAAGGCAATCCCTTGGGTATTATAAAAATTTAAACCCTGTAAAATTTGATGAAAGACAGGAACATATCCCCCCACAAATAAAAGAGGAACCAGCAGAAATTTCAGAAATAAATAAATAAAGATACTGGCGATAAAAGCAAAGCCACCAAGCACAAAAATAAACTTTCCAAAAATTCCAAAATTATGGCGATAATCTAACCATAAACTCCGACCAATAAAGGTTTTTTCACTGGGCCAATGATAACCTAAATAAAAATGAGTACCGGGCAAATTATTGATATTATTGGGGAAATCGGTATCGGAAAAAAAATCAGCTTCCTTCATAAAATTATGGTAGTATAACTGATCGTAAACAGAATAACCATGAGTTTTTAAAGTGAGAGTATGACATTCTTTTTCCACGATCTTTTTTGCTAATTCTTCTACATTAAAAAGAGGTCGAAAACGCTTTATTGGAGGAATATTACGATCATTATAGAGAGAAGCGGTCGCGGTGCTCGTGACAAGAAATACATTAGGATATTGGCGATCTGCATAAACTTCAAAGTTATAATTAACGGCTTGAGAAAAATCTTCATTATACCAAGAATTGAGGGTTTTGATCACAAAAAAAATGGTTAATTTTTTCCGTAGATTAATAGTAAATTCATCGGAGGGTAAATCGGCTAAAATCGCCTCAATAATTGCCTTTTCCGAAGTTAAAGCCCTGTAAGGAGATCCCTGTGGAAAAGAGCGTGATGAACGCCCGTAGGGTTGAGGATGAGCCAATTGTACAATACGAGCTTTCAGCCAAGCTTCGGAAAGAGGGGCACAATTGCGGATAATTGATTCTAACCAAGATGAATCATTTTTCTGCGTTTTCTCATCCCAAGGAAAAGGTAAACTGGGATAATCACGATCAAGCACCATCTTTTTTTTTCCTCTGTCTTATGTAAAGTTTCTTTGATTATCAAGTTAACTTGAGTCAAATGTGTTACCTTAAGCAGTATAACTTGAAACAGGAGAATGGGAACCGTGTATTTTCGCTCTCACTACTTGAGATATCTTAGCGCGATCGCGCTTTTTTTTCCCCTCGAACTAAGTTATGGGGGAATCTCCCATGCACAGGCACAAAATTCACCCATAGTTGCCTCATACCAGAACACCAAAGCCATTGATAAAAAATGGGACAAGGAGAAATTAGAAAAAAAAACCATTTTTCTCACTCAAAATACCACTGAATCATCAGAGGAAGACCTTAATAAATTACTAGAAAAAGGACAGAAAAACTATCGAGAAGGACTTTTTCAAGAAGCATTAAAAGACTATCAAACTCTTTTAGAGATTTATCAAAAAGCCTCTAATCAAAAAGAAATTGGTAAAACGCTAAATGCCATCGGGGAAGTATTGACAGACATGGGAAACCATGAGAAAGCCAAAGAGACTTTGAATCGAGCTTTAAAGATTAATAAACTTTTAGGGGGTTTAGTAGAGGAAGGTAATACCATTAATTTAATGGGTATAATAGAACGAGTAGAGGGGCGATATTCTCAAGCAATGTCATTACATTTACAAGCCTTAGACATCGCGAAAAAAACAGGCGATCGCGCCCTTTTAGCAGAATCATTACATAATATTGCCGCGACTTACACACAACTTGGGCAATATGCTAAAGCCTTAGAATATTATCAGCAAGCGCGAAGCGTGCGAAATGAAGTGGGCGATAAACGTGACTTAGGACGGACTCTTAATAATATGGGTGCCGTCTATTATAATATGGGTCAATACCCCAAAGCTTTAGAATTTTACAGTCAATCCTTAGCAATTCGTCGAGAAATCGGCGATCGCGCAGGCACAGGACGTTTGCTCAATAATATTGGATTAACCTATCGCAAATTAGGTCAAGATACGGCTGCGCTTGCCTTCTTTAAAGAAGCTATAATCATGTTAGAAGCCATCGGGGACAAAACCAGTCTCGGACGGCTTCTCAATAACATGGGTGCCATCTATGAAAGTCAAGGTCAATCTTCTAAAGCCTTAGAATCCTATCAACGAGCTCTGCAATTAGCCAAAGAAAGTGGGGACAAAACCAGCGAACAAAAGGCCGCAGAAAGTCTGGAAAGGGTATCAAATAAACCCAGTAACAAAAACAATTAGCACGAACCCAGGATAGGTCTGATTTTCATCAGGATTTATATCTGTCCTTTATCCTCTCATCTCTGTGGTTAGAGGCATAATTTTTCTGTGTTTATTTCCATATTTTTCTGAAAAGCAAGATTGTCGAGTGAAAAGAAGGATAAAAGACTTATGACTCATCATCTCAAATCCTATGAAATATTCCCTGAAAAATTTAACCACTAAACTTTCTCACAGTTATTCATGGTTTAGTCATCAGCAAGAATCCTTATTTTTGGCCCTACCAAAAATACAAAAGTTGTGGCAAGAAACCCTGGAAAAAACCGGAATTATTCCCGTCGCGATCGTCACGATCAGCGTAACTTCTTTTCTGATCGGATCGCGTCATTTTGCTCTTTTTCAACCCTTAGAATTAATGGCCTACGATCAGATGGTGCGATTACGACCCGATCCGGGTCCCGATCCGCGGTTGCTCATTGTCACCCTGACAGAAGAAGACATCCGAAACCCAAAATATAATTGGCCACTTAAAGATGAAACATTAGCAAAAGTATTGGCAAAACTCTCCCAATATAAGGCTAAAGTGATCGGACTAGATATCTATCGAGATTTACGCGTAGAACCGGGTTATGAACAACTCAAAGAACAATTCGAAAATCCCAATGTTATTGTCATCAAAAATTTATTTGACACTTCGGAAGGTTCAAAAAATAAAGGTGTCAACGCGCCCGCGGGAGTACCCCTTGGTCGAATTGGGATTAACGATATTCCTGTTGACTTCGATGGCACTGTACGACGTCAGTTAATGACTGTCAACACCCTTGAGAAGGAAACATACTATTCCTTATCAATGCAAGTCGCGATGAAATACCTAGCTTATGATGGCATCAAAGTTGATAATAGTCCTGATGATGACACGATTCTTTTCTGGGGAAAAGCTACATTTCAACCTTTACAACCTAACTCAGGAGCCTATGAAAAAGTTGATACCGGAGGTTATCAGATTCTCCTTAATTATCGTTCTGGTCAAAAAGTCGCACCAACCGTCAGTATTCAAGAATTATTAGAAGGAGATATTAACCCTAACTTAATCAAAGATAAAATTGTTTTAATTGGAGCCAATGCCGCGAGTTTGCGAGATATATTTCGGACTCCTTACCGTTCGATTCAAAATACGGAAAAAACGCCTGGGGTGTTCATTCATGCCGAGATGGTGAGTCAACTCATTGACGCGGCCTTGGGGAAACGTCCCTTATTTTCCTATTGGCCTGAATGGGTAGAAATTATCTGGATTGGTAGTTGGGTTTTAATTGGAACTGCCTTAGCTCGCTATCGACAACCTTTATTTTCTGCCCTGGCTTCTCCCATTTTATTATGTGTTTTAGGTGGATTAAGTTTCGCCCTTTTTCTTAATGCTAAATGGGTTCCCGTTGCCACTCCTGCTATTGGTTTTCTCTTCAGTAGTGCTTCTATTATCGCGTACCGTGCCCATCAATCTCAAGAAAAAGAAAAAATTGTCATGCGACTTTTAGGCCAAAATACCTCACCCGAAATTGCTAATGCTTTATGGAAAGGCCGCGATCGTCTTTTAGCCGATGGTAGATTACCGGGGGAAAAAGTCATGGCAACGGTTATGTTTACAGATGTGAAAAATTTTAGCACCTTTTCCGAGGAAATGCCCCCAGAGCGATTAATGGAATGGTTAAATGAATATTTGTCAGCCATGACAGAAATTATCCAAGAATATCGCGGGATTATTAATAAATTTATGGGGGATGGAATTATGGCCGCGTTTGGTGTCCCAGTCCCCCGTACAACTGAAGCAGAAATCGCGAAAGACGCGAAAGCCGCGGTGGGTTGTGCTTTAGCAATAGGCGAACGATTAAAAATATTAAATGCCGATTGGAAAGTCCGAAATTTTCCCGTAATTTCCATGCGAATTGGCATTTTTACCGGGCCACTCGTTGCCGGAAGTGTAGGAGGAAAAGAACGCTTAGAATATGGTTTATTAGGGGATACTGTTAATACAGCTTCTCGCTTAGAAAGTTGTGAGAAAATTCGTCAACCCGGTATCTGTCGCATTTTAATTGCTTATCAAACTCTACTTTACATTGAAGATGAATTTGTCGTGGAACCTTGGGGACCTATTCCTTTAAAGGGAAAACAACAAATTGTTAATGTTTATCGTGTGGTTAGACGAAAAACATGATTTTTTCTATCATTGGTTTTGATAAACAACAAAGGCACAAAGTCCACCGAGTAAATATCAGAAAATAAAAGACAGTGAAACTCAAAATCTGCACAAAATTGTCTAATTTTATTGGGGTTATTGGGAGGTAATGGGGAGCTCAATTACAAATTCTGTTCCCTCTCCTATTTGGGAGACACAACTTAAAGAACCGCGATGTCTTTCTACCACAATTTGATAACTAATGGATAAGCCTAAACCTGTCCCTTTACCGACGGGTTTTGTCGTAAAGAAGGGGTTGAAAATTTGAGAGACCACTTCTGAAGCAATTCCTGGGCCATTATCCGCGATCGCGATTAAGACTGAATTTGTATTTATTACCTCAGTCCGAATTGTAATGTTTTTTGCCGATGTATTGGCTGATAACTTATCATTTTCTAAGGCATCGATCGCGTTACTTAGAATATTCATAAAAACTTGGTTTAAGGCACCAGGATAACATTGAAGTAAGGGTAATTTTCCATAATTTTTAATCACATTGATCGCGGGATGCTCAGGTTTAGCCTTGAGACGATTTTGTAAAATCAATAAAGTGCTTTCTATGCCTTCATGGATATCGACATTCTTCATGTCTGATTCATCCAAACGAGAGAAATTTCGTAGAGATAAGACGATTTGTCGGATGCGCTCAGTTCCCATATTCATAGAAGATAAAATTTTGGGTAAATCTTCTAGGATAAAGTCTATTTCTATCTCTTCCAATTTTTCTGCGATTTCATCCGGGGGACTGGGATAGTATTTTTGATATAATGATAGGACATCAAGGATATCAGTAATATATTGATTAGTGTAAGTTAAATTACCGTGAATAAAGTTAACTGGGTTATTAATTTCATGGGCAACTCCCGCGACTAATTGACCTAAACTGGACATTTTTTCGCTTTGAATAAGTTGAGCTTGAGTTTCTTTTAATTCTAGTAATGTCTGTTGTAGTTCGGCTTCCGCTTGTTTTCTCTCAAGGATTTCTGTTTCTAAGGTTTGATTGACTTGTAAAATTTCTGCTGTCCTCGCGGCGACTTTCATTTCTAAGGAACGATATAACTCATCAAGTTGGGCTGTCATTTTATTAAAGGTATTTGCTAAAATGCCTAATTCGTTTTTGGACTTAATTTTCACTTGAGTATTGAGATGGCCCGCACTCATTTTGGCCGCAGCATCGGTAAGATTTTCTAAGGGTGAAATGATATTACGCGAGAATAAAAAACCGATCGCGGTGGCTGATATTGTGGCAATAAAGAGAGCACCTCCCATTGTGAAAATGAGAGATTTTACAGGCGCGTAAGCTTCATCGGTGGGTAATTCGACAATAACAGCCCAATTTCCGTTGGGAATAGTCGCGATCGCGCCTAAAACTTCAATCCCTTTCAGGCCTTGATAAACCCTAAGATTGGCTGTGTTATTAGTGGTTTTATTATCGGTCAAATTTTTAACAAAAGAAAGTTCGGAAATATCTTCCGGTTGAAAAGACGCGATCGCGCTACCTTTTTTCGCGATTAAAAAATTGCGATCATCAATCACATAAGTATAACCGGTTTGTCCCACTTCCGTTTGAGAAACCACAAATTCCAGAAATTTGAGATTAATTTTCGCCATTAATACCCCATCAACTTGATCTTTTTCATTACGGATGGGAACCGCGAGCGTCGCGACTAATTGACGAGAAATAGGATCAATGGAAATATCACCTACATAATCTTCTTGTCTCTGAAAAGCTTTGGTAAAAAATGGGCTATTCCTCACATTACCCAATTTTATTACCTTATCATTGTAAGGTGAAACTACCGCGATCGCGTTACCTTGACGATCAATAACAGCCACCATTTCATAGGCACTATTATGCCGTGTCAAGCCTTCAATTAACTTGTATTGTGTCGGCTGGCGCAGTTCCGTTAATCCTCGAACCCGCGCTAAATAGCCCAGTTTTCGTTGAAAATCATCAATATAAGAATTAATTTTTTCCGCGGCGAATTGCGATCGCACCTTTTGCAGTAAATTTGCCTCTTGCCACTGGGTTTGAAAACTGGAATAAATGAGAAAAGTACCCGTTATTGATAAACTGGATACGACTAATAAAGCTAACCCATAACGTAATTGATTAGCAATAGAAAAAATTTTATTCCATTGCCGTTTTGGAGCCAAAGGTTGATTTTGGCTTTCCTTTTCCCCTATTTGACTGATCATTGAGACATCCCCTACGCGTTACGCTCTATTTTATAGCAGAAGGAAGAAAGAAGAAGGAAGATGCAATAAAATCAAGGGTTTGAGCAATTAAGAACATCAATACCTGCCCTTGGTAGCACTATACTCTCTAATTTTTTCAAATCAAGAGAGGATATTCAAACGCCCCAGTTTAATATCTTCTATGATATCGCGTAATTTTGTCTCCTGCTCTTTGGTCAAATTCCCATGAGATGGACTCATTTCGATCGCGCCCTCTTTCAGCCCAAACTGATAAAGTTTACCCTCCCATTGTCCCTTCATCGCGAATGTCACCGCCTGTAAATAAATCTCGCCAAATTTGGTAATCATATTGGTAAGAACTACTTTCGGGGCTAACTCGTATTGATCCCGATGACTACCAATGACTTTAACACCTACCTGATCCGCGAGGGAAATAATCGCGGGTTCAATTCCCCCTGCATTTAAGATTAAAATATCTGCCCCGGACGAGATCGCGCTTTCTGCTAACTCTTTGGCTTTTTTTTCATCAGCAAAATTACCTACCCAAGTCTTAGAAAGAGTAATAGAAGGATTAATACTTTTCGCACCTTTTTCAAAAAATTTCGCGATTTCCTGAGATTGCTGATGGGGTTGCCCCCCAATAAACGCGATTTTATTTTTCTTAGTTGCTAAAGCCCCCGCGACTCCTACTAAATATCCGGCTTCTGAAGAGCGATAAGTCACACCCGCGACATTATTCTGATTGCCTTGATAAGCAGTAATAACAGCAAATTTAGTCCGGGGAAATTCTTTCGCGACAGTCTCGATGGACTCGACAAACATCCTACCATGACCAATAATTAAGTCATTCCCTTCCTGGGCAAATTCGCGTAAAATTTTCTCAAACCGAGAATTAGGCTGAGGAGAGGGAATATCAACATTATCTTGATAAGAAATTTGTACCCCTAATTGCCTTTCTATGGCCATTAATCCCTGATAGGATGCCATACTCCAAGCATCGGTTTGAGAATTGCGCGGAATCAACGCGGCTACTTTAAAATCAATTTTTTTCTGTTCGGAAAAGCTTTTATTTTGGGTACTGCTAGTCTGGCTCGGTGAATTATGACAGGAGACAATCAGGAAAATGGTTAAACAAAACAATACTATTTTCCTGATTGATTTGATATTTAATAACATGAAAATTATGCCTCTATTATCAGAAAAAATTTAATTTGCCGAGAATGATTTCATTTTTAATCTCCTGAAATTTGGTCTCCTGTTCAGGAGTGAAATTACCATAGGAAGGAGCCATTTCCATCGCGCCTTCCCTGAACCCAAATTTATATTGTTTCCCTTCCCATTGGCCTTTGAGAACCAATGTTGCGGCCTGTAAATAAATCGCGCTAAATTTGGGTATCATACTGGTAATAACCGTTTGGGGCGCGATCGAGTGTTGATCTTGATTAATCCCAATCGCTTTAATCCCTGCTTTTTCTGCCATTAAAATAATTTCGGGATCGGCAGTACCCACATTAACAATCATAACATCAACACCGGATTTGATCAACTCTTCTGCTAATTTTTTCGCTTTATTTTCATCAGTAAAACTACCTACCCATTCTATTGAAAAATTGCTATTAGGTTTAATAGAGCGCGCGCCTTTCTGACTAAAATTAGCAATTTCTAGCGCATTAGAATTAGGTTGACCCCCCAGGAAAGCCATTTTGTTAGTTTTGGTAACTAACCCCGCCGCGACTCCCGCCAAATAACCCCCTTCCGAGGCACGATAAGTAAGCCCCGCGGCATTTTTATTATTGCCACTATAGGCACTTGTTACCGCGAATTTAATCCGGGGAAATTCTTTCGCAATTGCGTCCAAAGCTCCCATGAATTGTCCGCCATGCGCGATAATTAAATCATAGTTTTGTTGGGCAAAACCGCGTAAAAATTTATCATAGGTAGAATTAGGCTGTGGGGACGGGACATCGGCATTTTCTTGATAAGCAATTTTGGCCCCAATTTCCTTTTCAATGAATTTTAAACCCTCATAAGAAGAACGACTCCACGCGTCATGTTGGATATCACGGGGCATCATTGCCGCGACTTTAATACTAACGGTTTTGGGATCTGGTGAGGAAGTATTCTGGGATACTTGGGGAGCCGTAGTATTACAAGCTACGACTAATAACACGGTTAAGAAAAAGAACGCGATCGCCCGGTACTTATTGTGGATCATAACGGTTCTCAATTAAGATGATACATTGATTTTACCAAGGATAATATTTTGTTTCAAGAGATTCACCTTTTCTTCTTGATCAGGAGTTAAATGACCTCGAAAAGGGGCTATTTCTATGACTCCCTCCTTCAGTCCAAAACGATATTGTTTACCTTCCCATCGTCCTTGTCTTACCAGGGTAGCACCCTGGAGATAAATTTGAGGGTATTTGACAACTAAACTGGTAATAACTGTACTGGGATTGGCATCATATTGATCATTAAAAAGGGTAATGACTTTAATATGAGCCGATTTTGCTAAGGGAATTAATACTTCAGCAAAGTAACTGGAATTAAGAATTAAAATATCCGCGCCCGATTTAATACTTTTAGTCGCCGATGCTCTCGCTTTTTCTCCATCACGAAAATCCCCAGTCCATTCCGTGAATATTTCTATGCTGGAATTGATCGCTTTTATTCCCTTCACCGTCGATTGAGTAAAATCCCTGGTATCAGGATTTTTCGGACCATTAATTAACGCGATTTTATGAGTTTTGCTAGAAATCGCCGCGATCGCGCCAGCTAAATAACCAGCTTCCATCGTGTTAAAAGAAATAGCACCAAAATTAATATTATTACCCGCGTAACCACCCACCGCGGCAAATTTAGTCCGAGGAAATTGTTTTGCCGCTTTCTCTAGTGGTTTAATAAATTCTCCCCCATCATGTCCGATAATAAAATCATAACCAGATGCGCCATACTCTTGTAGTTTCGCGTCTAAAAATTGGGTAGATTTACCACCGGATACATCAATATTATCTTGATAAGAAATCGTCGCACCAAATTCCTTTTGAATCGCCAATAATCCGGCATAGCCCCCTTGACTCCAGCCATCATTTTCGAGTTTACCGGGTAGAATAGTCGCGACTTTAAAAGAGTTTATAGTTTCCGTCGTATTCCCCTTTTGAGGGTTATTATTCGGGCTAAGACTGCAACTGACGATAAAATTAACACTGAAAAGAAACAAAAATAAAACGGTGAGAACTTTTTTCATAGTTTGACGTGGCTTGTCGTAAATCTGATTAACTGAGATTCAACTTTCCTCGTAAAATCGACTGTTTTACGTCATTAAATTTAGTCAATTGTTGAGGGGTAAAATGTTCCCGAAAAGGCGCTAAACGAAAAGCCCCTTGTTTCAGATTAAAACGATAAAGTTTTCCTTCCCAACGTCCCTCCCTTACCAGAGTAGTCGCTTGTAAATAAATCGCGGGATATTCGATTAATAAACTGGTAATAACAGTTTGGGGAGCTAAAGAATAAAGATCCGTAAAAGGCGCGATCGCGTGAATTTTTGCTTCCTCTGCCAATTTAATCACAGTCGGAGCTAATTGAGAAGCATCTACCATAATCACATCAATGCCAGATTTAATCAAAGACTTGGTAATTTCCGTCACTTTTTCTAAATCGGTAAAACTGTCTGTCCACTTCACAGAAACTTCAACCTGTGAATTAATTGATCGAGCCCCCTTTTGGTAAAATTTAGATAACTCTAAGCCATCGGCTAAAGCTTGTCCACCAATATACGCGATTTTATTAGTTTTTGTAGTTAATCCGGCAACACTTCCTACTAAATAACCGGCTTCTGTTGTCTGATAAGTAATCCCTCCGACATTATTATTATTGCCACCATAACCACCAACGACAGCAAATTTAGTACGGGGAAATTCTTTGGCAACTTTTTCGATCGCGCCAACAAATTGGCCCCCATGTCCAATAATAAAATCATAACCACTTTGGGCATATTGTCGAAAAACCTTTTCCAACACCTGCGAAGGTTGACCAGAAGGAACATCGACATTATCCTGATAAGAAGTAATCGCGCCAATTTTTTCTTTAACCCCTTGTAAAGCTTGATAACCAGCTTCATTCCAAGAATGATCATCGACATTTTGGGGTAAGACTACCGCGACTTTAAAGCCAGTATTGGTTGTCGTCTCCGAAGAAGTAGTAATGTTGCCCGAAGAGACTTGACAACTGACACTTGTGAAAAGAGTCACCAGAAAAAGCCCGATACCGCATAACCATGTCTTTCTTTTCCAAAAGAATAACTGGGAGAGGATTAACATTTTTGGTTACAGTTGTAAAGATATCTTTACCAAGCATAACAACGATGAGCGTCGTCTATCCTCGAAAATTAGGTAATGGCTTGAGTGCGCGATCGGTACTCAGAAATGTGGTGCGTGATACCGAATTGCACTTAATTACTCTTAATCGCTACCGTTATAGCGAGCAACGCAGTTGTAAAGACTTAACAACATTAATCGAACAACTCAATGGCAAACCCCCAGAATTGATCAGAGAGCTTTCTCGCCATATTTCCGATGAAGCTCGCCACGCGTCTTGGTTAACCGATTTATTAGTGGAATTAGACACAAATGTTGGTACACCGGAGGGTGTTTCCTACATTAACGAATTTGAGAGACTCCTCGATAATCGGGACCAGGATACAGAAACCGACTGGGAAAACTTTGTAATTTCTTCCCTCGCGGCGATCAATGTCACAGAAAAACGCGGATGTGAGTATTTTTCTGCCCATATCCACGCGCTGAAGGAAGCACCCCAAACCCCTGATAATATTAAAATTCGGGAAACCCTGGAAAAGATTTTTCCCGAAGAAGCGGGGCACGTGCGTTGGGGCAACCGTTGGTTAACTCAAATTGCCAAAAAAAGTCCCCAACATCGCTCCCTAGTCGAAGCCGCGAAACAAAAATATAGCGCGATCGAACACGCGGCTTATAGTGCAGGGATGGATATTACCTTGGGCGCGGAATTACGGCGAGTCAGTTTATTACTAGATATTGCCAACACCATGCCCCTTTGGGACCGTCCTCAGTATCTCATGGAACGTTTACCGCAAACTCTTCTCGCTCCCGATTTACAATTAACTCGTGTGAATGCAGCCCAACGAGTTTGGAGCCGCGATCCTCAAGCCTTTATGGAAAAATTTGTCCCGATGTTTCTCAATGGTATCAAAGCCTTTGAGAAAAAATAGATCCACTCAGACAGGGGTTTCAACCCGGAGCATCTCCTAAACGTAAATTGGCAGTGGGTTGGCGTAGCCTGTGCGGAGCATCAGAGCGGAGAGCTCCCTATTAGATCCCTAGGGAGCTCTCCGCTCCCACTACAGTTTTTTTTGCTTCTTTGAGATGCTCCCCTATAAATCACTCTTTGAGTCGTCTTCAAACAACTTCAGCTATGAGACTCTGACTTAAGTCCCAGGGGGGCTTATTTCAGCATATTTCTCAATGGTATGAACACCTTTCTCGGTGACAATCAGAGAGTGTTTTTACCTATGATATTTGTGACAGTTTATAAAGTCACAAAAACCTGATATTTCAGTAATTACTTACGTCAAGAATGTAAAAAATTGTGAAAAAATATTCCTCCTAACAAATATTGAGATTATGATAATAATTCATTTGTGAGGGAAACAATGACACAGCACCCCCCCAGTGGTTTATCACGCAAAACTCAACCCGTCCCTGAAGACGGGAAACCAATCTTATCAGTTTTCCAGGGTTTTAGTCCACTCTCCCCAGAGTCATCTAATCCCAAGGCCATTCAAAAAGTCCGAAAAAGCGCGATCTCTGTCTTATTAATTGCATTGATAGTTCTCACGAGTATTTTCAATTTCTGTGCTCCCGTTTGGGCTGTTGAGAATCCCAAAGAACTCGTTTTAGCCTTGTATCCTTATGTACCAAGACTGGAACAATTTCAAAATTCAATTCAGCAAAAATGGCAAGAGGTTGAACCCAATGTCAAACTAAAAATACTGTCTTCAGAGGATTGGGATGGGGGGTATGGGAAAGAACCCCCAGAGAATGTGGATGTTTATGTATTTGATGCCATTTTTCTCAATTATTTCAAATCAAAAAGGCTGTTATTGCCATTAGAAAAAAACGAGATAGAAGGGAAGGAAGACTTCTTAAGCTATGCCAGTGAAGGGGTACAATTTGGCGACAAATTCTATGCAATTCCTCAATTAGGCTGCTCTAATATCTTGTTTTATCGGGACAAAGATACCTCCCTAAAAAACGCCACAAAATTAACTGATATATATCAGACAATTGGTCAGTGCAGTTACACCAGTAAGATCCCTCCTGATTCGCGGGGGTTAATGATTGATATGGGTGGCGGGACTACGAATGCTTGCCTTTACATGGATGCCCTTGCCAGCGTAAAAAATCAATTCCCAGTGCCAGAGCCGGAAAACGAACAACAAGTTGACCCCCTGGCGATGGACAACTTACGCACCCTGTTGAAGATGACCAGTTATGATAACGCGACTCAGCAAGAGTCTTACGAAGCCGCTTCTTGGTTTAGCAATGGGTATGGCCGAGCTGTAGTAGGGTTCACGGAATCAATGTCAGCCATGAGTCCAGAAACCCTACAGCACATTGATTTCAAAGTGATGCCACTTTCGGATAACGACAAAACAGCCCTATTTTATGCAGACGTGATTGGCATTCATCCAAATGTTGAGCAACGGGGGACTCGTCAATTAGCTGTGAAACTAGCAAATTTATTGGCATCTTCTGAAAATATGATTGATAGTATTGGAGCGAAGGAATTCGGTCAGCCACAATACTTAATGCCGGCTCGCCACACAGTTTTTTCTCATCTAGCCAAGTCTTATCCCAATTATCAAAAAATGTATGACTTAGTAGAAAGTGCTAACCCGATATTGTTTACCTTAGATAACAATGCGAAGCCGTGGTTCACGAACATGAAAAACACACTGACAAAAATGGTGCGTGCTAATTATACCTGCGGTTGTGATTATGGTGATGGTCAAATATGGAATCAGGAGGAAGCTAACAGAAAATGTCCCAATATTTGTACGCAATATGGTGGATGGAATGGTGAGTGGAGGACTACAGAGCCAAATAAAAAGTCTGTTTGCGGTTGTAATAGCTGTTCAATCTCAGCGGCTCCTCTTCCTTAAGATGATAGTGGTGCAATCTCAGGGTTTTGATAATGCTTAGTCAAGCATTTTACAAGAGTTTACCCTGGGGGGAGAGAAATCAAATCAACCACAAAGACACCAAGGCACAGAGAAGGTTTTGGGTGGAGATCATTTTTTCCCATATCTCTGTAGGGGCAAAGCATTTTGGCAACAAATATTAAATTACCATTGATAAAATATACCCTGTAGTAGGGAGACGGCACTGCCGTATCCCTACTTTCCATAGTGCCGTATCCCTACTTTCCATCTTTGTGTCTTCGTGTCTTTGTGGTTAATGGAGAACTTTTCTCCTATAGCATTTTTAAATGAGATGTAAATGTGGTACAGGCATCTTGCCTGTAACAGGCAACACCGAGAGGCAACACCACTGCTTTTGGGAGATCACAAATGCAGAAAAATATGAACCACAAAGACACCAAGGCACAAAGAGGGAATGAAGATAAGAAACCTCAGTCAATCTGGGTTTGGGAGGGTTAATATTCTCTCTCTTTTCTTCCCTTTGTCTGCTTTGTGCTTTTGTGGTTATATCCCTCAAAGACGGGTTATTCTGTTTCCCCAATCAGAGTAAATGCGGCCCAATTCCCCGGTTTGGGATATTGTTTCATTGTGGTTAACATGGCTTGTCTCAAGGCTTGAGCTTTATCCATTTTTCCCTCTTGCCAATTTCGATAAAATTGAGTCATCAAAAATGCTGTAGAAGCATCATTAACCGCCCATAATGAAACAATCATACTGGGAACTCCTGCACTGAAAAAAGCGCGTGATAATCCGATTACTCCATATCCTGTGAGTTTACCTCTGCCCGTATTACAAGCACTTAATACTACTAATGACGCGTTTTCGCCTTTGAGCCTAGATTATTCTCCGATAAACTCGGTGTCTTGGGTGTAGTTGAAAAGGGTACAAGATGTTAGTTTTGACTAAATTTGGCTCGGCTCTGGGAAGACTCAGCCCTGGGGAATGAATTAGCCCTAGGTTAATACCAGGGTAAATCCTGTAGAGTTCAATAAGAGTTATCATATTGGTCAAACCAATACACGATCGCGCCCAAGTAAAATTATTATGACTACAGCCACAACTTCAGAAACACTTACCCAGGAGACTATCTCGGAGATAATGAATACAGGTTCGACTTTCAGCTATCTTGAGGAAATCGAAACCGTGATTGGGAGTTTAGCCCAGGATCAAAAAGTGATGGTTGGCCAAAGCGAAACAGACGGACATCTTTGGAAATTTCACTATGGCAGTGTGGAAGTCTTTGTACAACTAACTGGGGAAACCTCTAATGATACCTTAACGGTTTGGTCCTTTGTCTTGTCTTTACCCGCGAAAAATGAACCGGAGTTAATGCGAAAATTGTTAGAAATGAATTGGTTATCGACTTTGGAAGCTCATTTCGCGATCGTTGATAATCGAGTCACGGTAGTATCCACTCGCACCGTCGCGGAATTATCACCCGGAGAAATTGCCCGCGTTATTACCATTGTCGCGACTATTGCCGATGATAATGACGATATTTTAATCGCGCAGTATCTTTAAGCACCACTCCCACAAAACTACAGAGAAACACAATTTTTCCTGTTTAACATCAAGCTGAAATCACGCGATTTTACCATTTCTCTGTCTGCTGAGGTACAAAAGCTGGCTCCCCCAATCCCCCTCGTCGGGGGGTTGGGCATCCCATTATCTGTAGCATTCTTTGTGATAATTGGTATTATTTGGTTCTCGCGATCGTTGTATTAGGATAAACCAGAGTTAATCAAACTTACCTTTGATCAAATTTTGTCCATTGAAGGGAAACGCGGGTGCGCTCAATACCCAATCCCCAATCCCCTCATGGGGAAATTACGATCGCGCTCTGTGGTGTCAGCCGTATCGCGCCCAGTGGAAGATCCGAACCATAGAGAAGCCCAGAATTTGATAAACTATAGTAGTTAAGAGAGCATGACTGGAGTAAATTCTAGCCATACCCGGATTAAATTCTATAAGTGAACTAGAAAAATTTACAATTTATAAATATTCACAAGACAGAAAAGAGAGAGGAGTGTATGGCAAAAACAGACTTCAAAGATTATTATGCCGTTCTGGGGTTAAACAAAACCGCGAATGCAGAGGAGCTCAAAAAAGCCTATCGCAGATTAGCCCGCAAGTATCACCCAGATATGAACCCCGGAAATAAAGAAGCAGAAGCCCACTTCAAAGAAGTGAGCGAAGCTTACGAAGTTTTATCAGATCCCGATAAACGGAAAAAATATGACCAATTTGGTCAATATTGGAAACAAGCAGGCACCGCGCCCGGTGGTTGGTCCACGGCAGGAAATCCTGGGGATTTTGGTGGATTTGATTTTAGTCAATACGGGAGTTTTGATGAGTTTATCGACGTTTTATTAGGTCGTAACGCGGGTTTTGGTGGTGCTAATCGGGCGCGTTCTAATAATTGGAATTACTCCTATCGTCCCCCCACCGGAACCGCGACGGGTTTTGGTGGATTTGATAATGCTTCTGGTTTTGATAACCGGACTTCCGTCAACACTTCTTTGGATATGGAAACCCCTCTGAGTCTTACTCTGAGTGAGGCATTTCGTGGTACGAGCAGACGGTTTTCCGGGGGAGAAGTTTCTATTCCAGCAGGGGTAAAAACGGGTAGCAAAATTCGTGTAAAAGGTCAAGGTCAAATTGATCGTTCCACTCAACAACGAGGGGATTTATATTTAAAAGTAGAAATTCAACCTCATTCTTTCTTTCAATTTGATGGCGATAATTTAGTTTGTGAAATTCCTCTTTCCCCCGATGAAGCCGTTTTGGGCTCCTCTGTGGAAATTCCCACTCCTGATGGTGTGGTGACAATGAATGTTCCCCCAGGAGTGCGATCGGGTCAATCTTTGAGATTACGCGGGAAAGGTTGGCCGAATCCTAAAGGGGGAGGCCGTAGTGATTTATTGGTGAAAATCGCGATCGCGTCTCCGAAAGAATTAAGTAGTGTTGAGCGAGAAGCTTATGAGAAAATCAAGGCGAATCGCACCTTTAATCCTCGCAGTAATTTGAAGGATATTCATCTATAAATGCTTGGTTTATGGGCTATTATTGATAATTTTATTAGCCCAAAACCAATTTTTTTTGAGAAATGAACCACAAAGGCACAGAGAACACAGAGAGAAGAAATAAGAGAAGGGCTCAAGAAATTTCCAGATCCCCAATCCCAAATTTCCTCTAGGGGGGAAGCATTCGCGCGACCAACTTCAGTGGGAAAATATACCTGTGATCCCGAAGGCTTCCCCCACATCAGAGGATTTTATATCAATCAACTGAGGTGAGGAAATCCGATCCTTTTAGTTTTTATCAATCTAAGGCATAATCAAAAATAATACAAAGACAGAATAAGGGAAACCATGTCAGTTAAAAATAAAATTCAACCCCCCCGATCGCGTATCATTGGGAATGTTTTGCTCATCGTCGCGGGACTATTTCTCTTGATTAATTTATTCGCCCCTTTTGTCTTCGGTCCGAATATTCCTCAAGTTCCCTATAGTTTATTTATTCATCAAATTGATCAAGGGGAAATTGCCCGCGTTTCCGTGGGACAAAATCAAATTCGTTATCAATTGAAAGGGGAAGAAGATAAACCCGGTCAAGTGCTCGCGACTACCCCTATTTTTGATTTGAATTTACCTAACCGTTTGGAAGAAAAAGGGATCGAATTTGCCGCGACTCCTCCTTCTAATAATGGTTGGTTTGGGAGTCTTTTAAGTTGGGTGATTCCACCGTTGATTTTTGTCGGGATTTGGCAATTTTTCTTAGGCCGTGGTGGTGGTGGTGGTGGAGCTCAAGGAGTTCTCTCCATTGGTAAGAGTAAGGCTAAGGTTTATGTGGAAGGCGAATCGGCGAAAATTACTTTTGCTGATGTCGCGGGTGTAGAAGAAGCCAAAACGGAATTAGTCGAAATTGTTGAATTTCTCAAAACTCCGGGTCGTTTTACTGATATTGGGGCCCGTATTCCTAAAGGTGTTTTATTAGTCGGCCCCCCAGGAACCGGGAAAACTTTATTAGCAAAAGCGGTCGCGGGTGAGGCAGGAGTTCCCTTTTTTAGTATCTCTGGTTCTGAGTTTGTGGAATTGTTTGTTGGTGTCGGTTCCGCCCGTGTTCGTGATTTATTTGAACAGGCAAAAAAACAAGCCCCTTGTATCATTTTTATTGATGAATTAGACGCGATCGGTAAATCTCGTGCTACCGGAGGTTTCGCAGGTGGGAATGATGAAAGAGAACAAACTCTCAATCAATTATTAACAGAAATGGATGGTTTTGGTGTTGATAATGCCACTATTATTGTCTTAGCCGCGACTAACCGTCCTGAAACTTTAGATCCCGCGTTATTACGCCCCGGTCGTTTTGATCGACAAGTATTAGTTGATCGCCCTGACTTAGCGGGTAGAGAAATGATTTTAAATATTCACGCGCGCAAAGTGAAATTAGGCGATGATGTCAACTTGAAAACCCTCGCGACACGGACTCCGGGTTTTGCCGGTGCTGACTTAGCTAATTTAATTAATGAAGCCGCATTATTAGCCGCGAGAAATGGTCGTAAAGAAGTCGCCCAAGAAGATTTGAATGAGGCCGTCGAACGAGTCGTCGCGGGGTTAGAAAAGAAAAGTCGAGTTCTCAATGAAAAAGAGAAAAAGATCGTCGCGTACCATGAAGTCGGTCACGCGTTGGTAGGTAGTTTAATGCCCGGTAGTGGTCGCGTTGAAAAAATATCAATTATTCCCCGTGGAATGGCCGCGTTAGGTTATACATTACAGTTACCTACCGAAGACCGTTTCTTAATGGATGAAAACGAATTACGGGGGCAAATTGCCACCTTATTAGGGGGGCGTTCTGCGGAGGAAATTATCTTTGGAAGTATTACCACAGGTGCGGCTAATGATTTACAACGGGCAACGGATTTAGCCGAACGAATGGTAACGACTTATGGCATGAGTAAAGTGTTAGGACCCCTTGCCTATGAAACCGGCCAGCAGGGGATGTTTTTGGGCAATGGAATGCCTAGCCCTCGTCGTGTCGTGAGTGAACAAACTTCTGAGGAAATTGACAAGGAAGTGAAGGAAATTGTGGAAAAAGCCCATCAGCAAGCTTTGGATATTTTGAATAATAACCGTGATTTGTTGGAAAGTATTTCCGAGAAACTCCTAGAAACAGAAGTTATTGAGGGTGAGAAACTTCATGAACTTTTGAGTCAAGTTAAGTTTATCGAAAATGTCCCCGCGACGGTGTAATAGTTAGCTCCGAAAAACCCGGTTTGTTTTGCCAATACCTTCGCAAAAATCCTACCCTTTAGGGTGGGATTTTGCGTGCAGTACCTTGGGGATAGCTATTTAAAAATGCCTTCCCAAAAACCCAGACAGGGTTTTATACCGTAGGGACACGGCACTGCCGTGTCCCTACTGGATATCAATAAGAAGGTATTGTTTTGCCAAACCGGGTTTTTTTGACGATGGATGCCCCAAAACTCCCAAAATTTGCTAAGGTGAGGGTAATCTCCACCCATTCATAACCCATGTTGAAAAAAACCATTGCTGCCATTTTTACGGGTGTTCTTCTGTTAACCAGTACACCCGCGAGAGCCGATCAATTTAGCGATTTGTTACAAACAGTTTTAACGCCCGATGAAGCCGCGATTCATAAGACAAGGGGGACAGCCAAAGCTCAACAACTCGCTCAACAAGCTTGTAAGTCTCTGGATGCTGGAAAGTCTATGAATGATTTTGCTGTAGAAATTTCTCAATCTTTGATACAGGAAGGACTTTCTCAAGCACAATTACAAAATGTCGGTCTATATAGTTCGAAGGTTATTGCTTATGGCATCGCGGCTTATTGTCCTCAACATTTACCGACGTTGCAGGAGTTACGACTTCCTTCAGCGAGTGGTTCACCTAATATCTTTCCTTCTAATTTATTGCCATAATTTTTCTGTTAATGAGTAGGTTTAGTGGCTTAACTAAGACTTACACGAAACCCGTAATATGCACCAAACTTACTATTTTTGTCAAGAAACCCGGTTTCCGAAAAAACGATCGCGTCTGATGTGATAGTGAAGAGCTAACCGGGTTTTTCACTTTTCCCAAGAAACCTTGTTTCTCATAACAATACCTTCGCCAATTTATCGGCTATTAATACTATAGTTAGTAGGTTGGGTTAAACGCAGTGAAACCCAACGCTCCCACTCCCAAAAAGCCTTAAGCTCCCACTCTTAAAAAGCCTGAAGTTTGGTTTCGTTACCTCAACTAGATAGTAGGTTGGGTTAAACGCAGTGAAACCCAACGCTCCCACTCCAAAAAAGCTGGTTGTTGGGTTTCGTTACCTCAACCCAAGCTACAACTCTCGAGCATTGTGCAAAAGCTTACCGAAAATTTTGCCAAAAATATAAACCAAAACCAGAGGTAAAAAACCACTGGGGGAAAAAGTTACTCGCGGCAATGAAGGTGAAGGGGAAGGGGAAAAAATCTTCTCCGAGTCAGTTGTGTTTACCTTGGGGTGAATGGGAGGCGAAGGACCCAGAAATTATCCAAGTGGCGGATACGTTCGTTTTTGCGAATTGTTATAACCCCCTCTTCGCAGGTGAGATACTACAAAGAAAGACTCCCCCCGTAAATTAGCCCCAGTACCAGGTATCGAAAAGCCTCAAAGGGCAATACTTCGTGGCAAAATGAGGTATTTACAAAATGTAACAGAAGTCTGAAACCTTTAGATGTTACAATCTACAAGACGACCCGCGAGAGAAACGTACACCACCAACCCTCTGCTTCCCACCCGATACTGCTTTCATACGCCCCTCTCCTATCCCAGTCATAAAATCCCATATCTTCATCATAACTCTCAGCCCAATTTCTCATCTTTAAATCATCAAAAATCCTTGACGTCTGCCCCCGCCGGGCACGCGCGGGCAGGTGACCGGTCTTTGCTGTTTTTGAAAATAACAACTCATCGTCTTCTAACCATTTTGTGTTTTTTCTCCAGCCTACTGTATCGCCGAAAGCGTTCCATATTTTTTCGTCATAAGTTCTGGTTCCTCCCAGACTTTGATAGATACGTTTTTGCACTGAGAAACCAAAACGATCATTACTATATTTTACCCAAAGTTGATCAATAGTACGCAAGTCTTCACAGGGAAAATTATCAATATCTTCTGTTTTTAGCCTGCCTTCTTTTTGTCTTCCCATTACCTCTAGCATCTTGTTTGCCGTTTCCTTATCTGCTTCTTTCCATTTTCCTGCTGCTAATAATTTCTCCAAATTCCGATAATCTACACCTTTAGTACTAACTAAGTTTACTTGTTGTGGCGGTACTGTTGACACTGGTGGTGGTGATGACGGTTTAACAGGTTGAGAAATAGGAATTTGAGGTGTTAATATAACTTTCGGTTGTGGCTGCTGAGAATTTAATGCTTGCAAAACTTCCTTTGCACTTTGATAGCGTTTATTGGGAATATCTTCCAACATTTTATCTAAAACCTGCTGAAAATCACGATTAACAGCAACGCTATTTTTCCAAGTCCATTGCATGATATTGATATCAAAAATTTCATCAACCCATAAACCATTTGGCTTTAAAATAGGCAAACATCCTGTTAACAAACGAATACAAGTAACAGCTAAACTATAAAGGTCACTAGAATTAAAAACCCTCCCTCGCATTTGTTCGGGGGCAGCATAACCCATAGTACATGTTACAGTTCCCATGGGAGTTAAAACGGAACCGCTTAACTGTTTAGAAACGCCAAAACCTATTAAAACTAAAGAACCGTTACGGTGACGGATGATATTTTCTGGTTTCACATCTCGATGAATTACCTGCTTTTCATGGATAAACTGAAACACTGGTAGTAATTCTAGCAGGATTTTCTTTACTTCGGCTTCGCTGAATTTACCTCGTTGTTGCAATTCTTTGAATAAATCTTGTCCGTCGATAAATTCCTGAACTAAATAGAATTTGTTTTTCTGCTCAAAAAATGCTAATAAATCTGGTATTTGTGGATGTTTGCCCAATTCATCTAGCCTCATGGCTTCTTGTTTAAATAATTCTGTAGCTTTTTGCAGTGCGCCGCTACCTTGTTGTAATGGTAAAAATTGTTTAATAACACAAGGAGTATTTAGTTTCTGCTCATCTACGGCTTGATAGGTACGCCCAAAACCTCCCTCTCCGATAAATTTTATGGCACGGTAACGTCCCCGCAGTAATAATTTCGACCGGCAACGTTGACAAAATTTTGTTTGTGGGGGGTTTTGGGAATTGCAGTCAGGGTTAAGACAGAAACTCATAAATCTGGGGGGTGATTGATGATGTTGTTGATGTTGTCACCTTATTATAAGGCAATTGGGAGAAATTGCAAGCAATTTTTTTCAGGGATTTGGGTTTTTGATGAATATTAAGGGGAAGTTTTCATCGGCTGCACAATGGTAAAGGAAGTAATTTAATTGGTAAGGGGGGCCAGCCCCTTACCATTATCGTGAAAAATAGACGTGAATTGCTCCCCACCACGGCAAGTATGATGTTAAGGTGGGCAATGGATCTCAATTTATCCTGGGTATCAAATATTAAAAACCACCCTAGCAACTGACTTCCTCTGGGACCATCGGGGTTGGATAAATACGATTAATGAGGGCGAAGCATTCCGATGAGAAATTATCTGTTTTTCCCGACAGATTATTTACCCGAATGCTTCACCCCTACTGGGACGATCGCGTCTCTTGTTATCACAAGCAATTTTAATTATTATTTCTGAGTTGTCCATCTTCCATGTGAACGATTCGATCGGCAATATCTAAAATACGATTATCATGGGTTACTAAAAGAATAGTACAACCCTGTTCTTTCGCCAGTTTCTGCATGATATTAACGACTTCACGGCCGGATTTGCTATCGAGAGCCGCGGTAGGTTCATCTGCTAAGACTATTTGGGGATGACTGACAAGGGCACGCGCGATCGCGACCCGTTGTTTTTGTCCCCCTGATAAATCATCGGGATAATAGTTAATGCGCTTTTCAAGTCCTACTAATTCTAACATTTCTGCTGAACGTTTCCGCATTTCGGGTTTGGATATTTCTTGATGTAATTCTAACCCCATTTGCACGTTTTGGAGGGCAGTTAAACTACGATGAAGATTATGTGCTTGGAAGATATAGCCAATTTTGCGCCGCGCTTGTACTAATTGTTCCGTATTAGCTTGACAAAGTTCTTTTCCCAGGATTTTAAGACTACCTATCTGTGCAGAACGTAATCCCCCAATTAAGGTTAATAGGGTGGTTTTTCCTGAACCGGATGGCCCGGTCATAATGATAATTTCACCCCCATTAATTTCGAGGTTAATATCGAAAAGCACCTGTTTTTTCAGTTGACCTTGACCGAAGTAATGGTCAAGTTGATCAATGACTATCACCGGTGGTAATGTTCTCGGTTCTGGGTTATTTTCTGTTGTGATGAATTTCATAGTTTTGCGGTAATTTGTAAGAGTAGGGACACCGTACTGCCCATTAGTGTCAACTTAAGCTGAAAGCCGCTCGCCCAGGGACTTAAGTCCCTGTCTAATAGCTAAAGTCCTCTGAAGAGGACTAAGAAAAAAATTGTTAAATATTAGGATTCTTGCGAAATAAGCTGAAACGCTTATAATACCGTTCACGATCAATCAGGGTTTGAATGAATTTCGCTCATATATCTATTTAGTCCTCTTTAGAGGACTTAAGCTTTTAGGCAGGGGTTTTAACCCCTGACGGACTGCCGTGTCCTACTGCCGTGTACTGTAGCCAATTTGTTCAGAAATAAGATAATTCCCTCTCCTCGCCAGAGCCAGGACGTTATTATTTATTTCTGAAAGTCTTAACTTATGTAACAATTCTATCAAAAAAGTCTTATTCATGTTATAATTAAAAGATGTCTGCGGGGTCTGCAGATTGTAGTTTACGGGTGGCAATAGTTCCTGAAATACTACACATAATTAGGGTTAAAATTAAGACGGTTCCGGCACTAATTAATGTCATATACATAGGTAAGTTAGTCGCCTTTCTCGTCAAAGCATAAAGCCAGATAGAGATGCCGACTCCGGGTATAAATCCCAGGATCGAAAGAATGAGGGCTTCTTCAAAGACGATGCTGAGTAAGTATAGATTGCGGTATCCCATTGCTTTAAAAGTCGCGTATTCTGCTAAGTGGTCGCTCACATCGGTGGAGAGGACTTGATAGACAATAATAACGCCAACAATAAAGCCCATTGCTGCGCCTAAATTAAAGACAAAACCAACGGCGGTATTATTAGTCCAGTAATTTTTTTCAAATTCAATAAATTCTGTTTTTGTCAATACTTTAACGTCATTGGGAAGGTAGGTTTTTAAGGCGTTTTGTACCTGTACTGGATTGGCTCCGGGTTTAAGATGAATTAAACCCGCGTTGATGCTACCTGCTTGCTGTTTGGGAAATAATCTCAGAAAATTTTGGTCACTGGTGACAAGGGTTCCATCGGCGGCAAAGGAGGCTCCCACTTTGAATAAGCCGCTGATGGTAATGGTGCGACGATCGATTTCTGTGGTTACGGGTTTTCCTTGTTTAATTTGCACGATCGTGTCTTGGTAATCGCCTCTGGAGGCTTCGTCAAATAAAACTGTATCGGGGATTTTAATTAAATTCCTATTCCGTTTAATTTCTGGAAGATCAAAGGCAGGACGATCGGGGTTAACTCCCACTATAAAAATAGAACTTTTCTGCTTAGTTTTGGGATTTTTCCAAACACCAAGTTTAGCATAAAAAGCATCCGCGGACTCGACTCCGGGTACATTCATCGCCTGATATAACCGTCGCCGAGAAAAGTCCGATAGATTAGTCATATTGAGGGCTTGGGGACTGATTAAAACCATGTCCGCATCAAGGATTTGGTGGATACGGGTATTACTACTATAGAGGGCATTTTGAAAGCCAAACTGCATAAACATGAGGATATCAGCAAAGGCAATTCCCGCAGTGGCTACTAACATTCTTCCTTTGTCGTGGCTGAGTTGTAACCATCCTAGGGGAGTTCTGCGTTGGAGGGATTTTAGTAGTTTCATCATTGTTCAATTACTACCTTGACTTGCAAATTGGTTAATCCTGAAACTTTCTGGCTGGAATTTTCATTTAAACGGATTCTGACTTCAACAATACGGCCGTCAATGTTCGCGGAAGGATCGGTGTTAATAACATTTTGTTTGAGCACTTGTAGGCCAATGCTTTCGACGCGTCCTTCTAATTGTTCACTAAAAGAAGTGCTGGTAATTTTGGCTTTTTGTCCGACTTGTACTTTCTTGATATCGCTTTCATAAACTTCGGCTACCACGTACATAGCGCGGGTTTGTCCGAGTTGCGCGATGCCATCGTTACCGACTCTTTCCCCCGGATGGGCGTAAATTTTCAGCACTTGAGCGTCTCTGGGAGCGCGGATGTACGCGAGGTTGAGGTTGGCTTCGGCTTGTTTTGCAGTCGCGATCGCGGCGTTGACTTCGGCTTCGGCGGTTTGTACATCGACGGGGCGGACTTCGGTGATGCGATCGAGGGTGGCTTTGGCTTCTGTAATCTGGGCAAGTTTGGCGGTTTGGGCTTGGTTGAGTTTGGCTTGGGCTTCCTTGATTTGTTGTTCGCGGGATTGCTGAATTTGGCTCAGTTTGGCTTGGGCTTCTTTGATTTGTTGTTCACGCGAGGAAGTAATGCGGGTGAGGGTAGTTTGGGCTTCTTTGAGTTTTTGTTGGGAGGTTTCTAGGGTGAGGCGTTTGCTGTCTAGTTGTTCGAGTGAGATGGCTCCTTCTTCTTGGAGTTGTTGGTAGCGCCCCGCCTCGGTTTGGGCATTGTGGAGTTCCGCTTCCAGACGCGCGATCGCGGCTTGTTGCCCTTCGATGTCCCCTTGTTTTTCCGCTTGGAGGCGCGCAATCGTGGCTTGTTGCCCTTCGATGTCGGTGGCGCGTTCGGCTTGGAGGCGCGCGATCGCGGCTTGTTGGGCTTCAATGTCCGTGGCGCGTTCGGCTTGGAGGCGGCTGAGGACGGCTTGGGCGGCTTCGATGTCCGTTTCCCGTTCGGCTTCTAAGCGCGAAATGGTGGCTTTTTGGGCTTGAATTTCTCCGGTTTTGGCTCCGGCTTTGACAGTCGCGAGTTTGGCTTGGGCGACTCGCACTTGCTCTTGGGCTTGGTTGAGGGCCGCTTGCAGGCGATCGTGGCTATCGAGAAGCGCGATCGTTTGGTTTGTTTTTACCCAGTCTCCTTCTTGGACGAATAGTTTGTCAACCCGGTTGCCATCGGCATTACTGGAGGCGGAAAGGTTAAAGACTTCCCCTTGGGGTTCCAGTCTCCCTAGGGCGGTGATGGTACTCAGTTGAGGAGCCGTCGCGAGGGCTGTTGGCACTTCTGGGGATGAGGAAGAGCGTGTCAGCACATAGGCGGTTCCCGCCCCTGCCGCGAGGGTGGCGGCGGCCATAAGAGCTAGGAGTTGGCGGCTCAGGGAGGATGTGGAGGATATACTTTCGGCGGTTGCGCGGCTTACCATAACGCACCTCTTGGGGTAAACTAGACGGTTTAGTTTTGCTTTAACTTTATACTAGACGGTTTAGTATAATGATGTCAACCCCCTAAACAAAATTTTTTATGGAACCAGTAATGAGACGGGCTAAACTGAATGAACTAGACCCTGCGACGACGGTAGACAAGGAAGATAAAATCCTGTTGGGCGCGATGGAGGAGTTTTTGGCTCACGGGTATGTCGCGACAAGTATGGATCGCGTGGCCGCGGCCGCGGGGGTATCCAAGGCGACGGTGTACAGCTACTTTAAAGACAAGGAAGGGCTCTTTAATGCTTTGATGTCGCGTTTAGCGCAAGAAAGAATGATGGATATTGAATTACGGTTAGAGCCACCAGAGTTGGCGCTGCGACAATTAGCCCAGACTTTGATTAACAAAATGGAGAGTGATCACCAGTTTCTTGCGTTTTTGAGGTTGGTGATAGGTGAGTCGGGGCGTTTTCCTGAGTTAGCACAAATGTTTCTTCGCAATTTTGCCCAAATTGTGATTGAGCGTTTGACTTCTTATTTGGCTTCTCACCCGGAGTTAAATTTGCCTGATCCCGAAGCAACTGCACGCATTTTTCTGGGCTCGGCTCTCTATTTTATTGTGACGCAGGAATTGTTACACGGTAAGGAGATTATCCCCATACATCGCGATCGTATTGTTGATGGGTTAATGCACTTGATTTTAGGCTCTAAAAATCATGGGTAATATGGCAATTCTAGTTTGTTTTTAATTCTAGGGAGCGAGACGCTCCCACTAGGAATTTCCCCAGGGTAATAAGTTTGTTTTTAATTCTAGGGAGCGAGACGCTCCCACTACGAATTTATCCTCACACGGGGTTTAAATTTCCGTAATTGTAACGCGTTTGTCACCACAGAAACCGAACTCATTGCCATCGCGCCTCCGGCAATAATCGGATTTAATAACCATCCCGTTAATGGATATAAAATCCCTGCCGCGATCGGAATGCTCAAAATATTATAAATAAAGGCAAAAAATAAATTTTGCCGAATATTTTTCATCGTGGCTCGACTTAATTCGATCGCGCTCACTATTCCCATTAAATCTCCTGATATTAAGGTAATATCACTAGACGCGATCGCGACATCTGTGCCCGTACCGATCGCGATTCCCACATCAGCCTGAGCCAACGCGGGTGCATCATTAATCCCATCCCCTACCATCGCGATTAAGGAAGAAGGAAGAGGGAAGAAGGAAGAGGGAAGAAGGAAGAGGGAAGAATTTTTGTGAGCGTCTCCTTTTGTTAAAAAAGTAGTGGGAGCGTCTGGCTCCCTAGGGATCTAAAAGGGAGCCAGACGCTCTGATGCTCCGCACAGGCTACGCCAACTCACTACATTTTTTTTGCACATCTGGGATGCTCCCGAAATTGTTGTCTTTCTCTTCCCCTTCGAGTAGGCGCGGGTTTTCAGAAACCGGGTTTCTTTGGAGACTTCTGGACTAAATGGTGTTTTTTTGACAAGAAACCCGGTTTCTTCATCTTTTGAAGATACCTTTCTTTTCCTTTCTTTCCTCTGTGCCCTCTGTGCCTTTGTGGTTCAAAAAAAAACCGGGATTTTTGACAAATCTTGACTAAAATTAAAGAAACTTAACAATACTTCCGAGATAACCGTGATCACACAACCCTTAACTTCGACAACTTCCTTAGAAAAGCTAACTTGGACTTGGCAAGGTAACAAAATTCAATATACCGTCCAAGGTAGCGGACGCCCCTTGCTCTTAATTCATGGTTTTGGCGCGTCTATTGGACATTGGCGCAAGAATATTCCCGTTTTAGCTGAAGGGGGATATCGGGTTTTTGCCTTAGATTTACTGGGTTTTGGTAATTCCTCCAAACCTCCCCTCGACTATAGTTTGGAGTTATGGCAAGAACTTCTGAGGGATTTCTGGCAAGATCACATTAACGAGCCTACTGTCTTTATTGGTAATTCCATCGGTGCTCTTCTCAGTTTGATGATGGTGGCCGACTATCCGAATATTGCCGCGGGGGGGATTCTCATTAATTGCGCGGGTGGCCTGAATCATCGTCCCGATGAGCTCAATCCCCCTTTACGCGTCGTTATGGGCATCTTTACTAAATTAGTTCGATCGCGCTTCCTAGGGGGTTTCTTATTCAATCAGGTGCGTCAGAAACACCGTATCCGTAATACTTTGCACCAAGTCTATCGTAATCCAGAGGCCATTACCGATGAATTGGTAGAGATTCTCTATACTCCTTCTTGTGATGAAGGAGCCCAAAAAGTCTTCGCGTCTATTTTAACAGCACCCCCAGGACCTCATCCCGTGGAATTACTCGCGAAGGTGACACACCCCTTATTAGTTTTATGGGGAGAGGATGATCCTTGGACTCCTGTCAAGGGAGGGCGCATTTTTCAGGAATTGGGCGAAAAAGGTCAACCGATTAAATTTATCTCTATCCCCAATACTGGCCACTGTCCCCATGATGAACGTCCTGAGATTGTTAATAATCATATTTTACAGTGGCTCTAGTAATAAGGAAGAAGGAAGAAGGAAGAAGGAAGAAGGAAGAAGGAAGAAGGAAGAGGGAAGAGGGAAGAAGGAAGAAGGAAGAAGGAAGAAGGAAGAGGGAAGAAGTAATAAACCACAAAGGCACAAAGGCACAAAGGAAGAAGGAAGAGGGCCGCCCATCTCCCCAATCCCCAGTCCCC
>JBEDKD010000148.1:0-8522 GCA_041172365.1 Cyanobacteriota bacterium
GTAAACCTAAATGAGTTATGAACGCGGTAGGGGTAGTGCCCCCGTGCCTACCCTGATCGGACGGGGCAACCACAGGGGGATTGCCCCTACAAGATTTAACAATTCATTTAGGTTTACTATAAAATTAGGTCAACCCGTTATCGTCAGAAAATCAAAGAGAAGCGCGATCGCGAGGGGTAGCGCGATCGTGAAATCGGGAATCTGTAGGGGCGAAGCATTCCGGCAATAAATCTCGACTTATAACCAATAAGTTATCTGCCGGAATGCTTCGCCCTACGACGCTAATTTCACCAAAGGCAAAAGAATACCAACTAAAGAACCCCCTAAGAGGGCAAAAGTAGCTAAGGTACTAATACCAAAACCCGCGGTTCTTTTTTCCGCGGCTTGATAATATCCCCAAGCAAAGAGAATACGTCCGATCAGCCAAATAACACCAATTCCCGCCCCCCAAATAGGACTGACAAATAGGGAAAATAACCACAACGCGGGTAAAAAGAGCACTAATTGTTCAAGGGTGTTTTGTTGTACCCGAAACACCCGCTCAAAATTAGGATCGCCGGATACTTGGGGGGGCATAATTTTATATTGATATCTCGCCCGGCCTACGTTGATAATTACCACTAAATACAGTATTAGGGCGGAAACCGTAACTAAACTTGGCCACACAATCAAGTTTTTTTCTATCATAGTCTCTGGTTTTTTTGAGTAACTTAAATTACTATTATATCTTAAATCGGACTTAATCGGACTTAAACAGAAACCCGATCAAGAAACCGGGTTTCTTGCCTCTCTTGAGGAAAATGAAGCTTTTTGATGAAGAAACCCGGTTTCTGGATAAGCAGATAAACGATTTTTCATCTTACCCGTTACCCATTCCCCATTACCCATTGCCTATTACCTATTCCCTGCTGTATGACATAAAGATTAGTTTATTTTAGTTAAGATAATCGGGTTAAAGACCTGTTAAGATGAGAAAGTCTAAAGGACATTAATAAATCATAAAATTCTTCCGCGGGTAAGGGACGACTGATGAGATAACCCTGGATAAGATCACAGCCTTGTTCAGCGAGAAAGTCTCGTTCTTTTTCGGTTTCTACACCTTCGGCTATCACTTGAAAATTTAACTGATTCGCCATGCGAATAATCGCAGAAACAATGGCAATATTCCGAGGATTTTCGGTGACATTGCTGATGAAACAACGATCAATCTTTAAAATATCAAAGGAAAAATTTTGCAAATAACTTAAAGAAGCATAACCCGTGCCAAAATCATCAATGGCAATTTTAATTCCTGAGCTTTGTAAATGTTTAAATTGTTCTAAGGTGACATTGACATTTTTCACCAAGACACTTTCGGTTAATTCTAATTCTAACCACCGAGGATCAAATCCCGTTTCTTTGAGAATGGCTAAGGTATCTTGTACAAAAGTCTCTTGCCCTAACTGTTGAGCGGAAATATTGACTGAGAGATGAAGGGGAGGATATCCTCTATTTTGCAATGACATCGCGTGAGTACAAGCCGTGCGTAATACCCATTGGCCAATAGGTACAATTAATCCCGTATTTTCTGCAATGGGAATAAACTCACTAGGGGGAATAAAACCCTTTTCAGGAGAGTTCCAACGAATTAAAGCCTCCATCCCCACAATTTCTCCGGTTTTGAGACTAAACTGGGGTTGATAGTGAAGAGAAAATTCGTTATTTTTTAAGGCTTTTGCCAGGGCTAAATTTGGTTTTTGTAGTAAAGCTAGACGATCTTCTTCTAACTGAACCACCTTCCGTTCCAAGATTTCTAAAATACCATAAAGTTCAAAGGGATCTAATACTTGCGCTAAATTAGTCTCGGTTAAAATTCCTTGTAATTCCCCCTTTTTTCCTACCACAACTAAACGGCGAATCTTCTTTTTTTGCATCGCAGTTTGAGCTTGAGATAAGGATTCCGTTGCTTGAATACAAAACAAAGGTTGACTCATCACCGCGTGAGCTTTTAATTCCTGTAAATTCACTTGTAAAGTTTGCATTTGTAAAAGATCGCGCTCGGTGACTATCCCCACGGGAAACCTCATTCCCTGACGTTCTTCCACAACCACTACACAACTAATTCGATAGTCGGTTAAGATATGAGCAATTTCCATCAAGTTAGACAGGGGAGAAACAGTCAAAACTTGATGAGTCATTACTTCTGATACCTGACGAAAACGTAAAAAATGACTCCCATTTAAGACTTGTCGTAAACTGGTAAGAGTTACTAAACCTAAAACTTTTCCATCATCATCAAGAAGGGGTAAATGGCGAATTTGATAACGCCGCATGATATTATACGCGGCAAATAAATCGGTAAATTCTTTATAGGGTAAAGTAATAACTGGTTTAGTCATTACTTCTTCTACTTTGGTCATTTCCAGACTATTTCCTTTCACAGCTAATCTCACTGTATCTCGTTCTGTTAAAATTCCAATGAGTTTCTCATCTTGAATTATTAATACACATCCGGTTGCTGCGCTATAGGAGGAAGAATTGTCATCTGGATGTTTTAATTCTCCCAGACTACATTGATTTTTATTTGTTTGATTCATTACGATCAATGTGTCGATGAGCAGGGTTTCTGGTGTCACGACGGGAAAAGCCGAAATGATCGCACTTTGGACATTAATCAGTTCATATTGCATGAAAAATACATTTGACATCGGTAACTTCAGGTTTATTATATATCTCTTTTTTCTCATTAAGTCATGTTGATACTCCGAGCCGTTTCAGTATCTACCCCGATAGATTGCTACTCAATTATTTTCCTTGAGATGCGCGATCGTTGCATCCGGTGGACTATCTTTGAGTATTTATACTTAGTCTTGCTTTTGGGTAGTGCTTTGAGACTCCTTTGACATCTCCATAAACTACTGTAGGGTAGCATTAGCCTGCCATTGCTCCGATTTTTTCCAGATGTCTCTTTAATATCTTCTGTTAACCGCGGGACTTAGATCAAGTGGGTTGGTAATTTCGCCCATAAATGCCCGAAAGCAGGCAAGATGCCTGCACTACTTTATTAATTTTTCATTTATATGTGCCCGAAAGCAGGCAAGATGCCTGCACCACTTTATTAATTTTTCATTTCTTATATTGTCGTGGCAAATGTTGAACCCCGACTATATTTTTGAAATGGATATTATTGACGGGATTGTAATTGTTTGATCAATTGAGGCACGATCGCGCTTTGTGCAATAATCTCTCCGGCGCGATCGAACAAAACCGTACCAATTGAGAGAGAAACATTACCATACTTCTGCACATAAGCCTGAGCCTTTTGACTAATAGTTTGAGCTAAGGCATCAAAAACTGGCGACGCGAATCCCCTTTCAACTAATATTTGATAAGCCTGATCAGCCGTCTTTGTCTCTAACACTGCTTGTACCGTTTGCAGATTTCCACCCGCTTTGACAACCGCAGCACTAATAATTTCTAACTTAGCATCCGCGAGATGACTTGATGTATTGAAAATCCCGCCAGCTAACTTAATTAACTTTCCTTGATAGCCTAGTAATAACACCGAATTGGCACCCAGTAATCCTGCTTCTACTAATAAGGGACCAATCCAGTTACCCGTTGACGCGATCGCGCTTTCTGGAATACCCAACCGTTGGGCAATATGTCTTCCATGACTGCCAATACAAAAAACTAAATCCTTTTGATTTTGTACTACAGTTTGCAAATTCTGACGCAAATCTTCCAGATGTTCTTCAGTAGAAAGAGGTTGAGAAATTCCACTCGTTCCTAACAAAGATAGCCCTTCTAAAATGCCAAAAGCCTCATTAGATGTACGTTGAGCTAAATCGCGACCTTCTGGTAAAATAATTGATACCGTAATGGTTTTATCTGGGGGAATTAAAGGTAACAGATTAGCATCAAATAAACCGCGGGCATATCGGTAAATTGCCGGAGTTCCCGATGCCGTTTTTCCTAACCCTTCCCCTGCTTCTAAAATCAGAGGTTCCGATTGACGTTCTTGCCATTTTACATAAGCCCAAATAGGGGTATTACGCGTTAAATCTAAATTATCTCCGGGGTCACTCAGAGTAATAGCCAAAGCACTATCGGCATTGATTTTCGCTACTTGTTGGACGGGAATTGTGGCTTGATCTGGTAGCAAATCAAGGGAGACTTCTGGGAGAGTTTCCAGGGGGTTTTGTAAGTGTAAAAATGCCGCTTTAGCAGAAGCAACGGCAAAAACTGGAAGTGTATAACCTGTACGAGCCATTGTTGGGAAAGGATGAGGAATGAGGGAATAGGGAGGGGAGAAACTGCACACTTCTCCACGGAGTCATTGTTAAATTATACATAAATTAGTGGAGTTTTGGGTGATCTTAATAACTGATATCAAGTCCGGTGAAGAGCATTAAATATTGAGGCGGGGCACGTTTAGTGGACTTCTGGCTTCTCCTTAAGATATTCGCGAAAGATCCCCTACAGTCATTCAATCATTTAACTTGATATGACTCGGTAATTTAGCTTTTTTACACAGAAAAATCGCCGCGTTGGTGAATTCGTGATATCCCTACAGCACAGGACGCGATCGCTATGGCCTTGGGCTAAGGAGCGAATTGATCAGGTTTCGGCGAGTTAGTTAATCCTTGGGATAAACCGGGTTTATCGGGGTGCGTTAATCAGAAATAACGAACCCTATCAGAGCCAGGTAATTTTTATTACAGTATTTGACATTTACGCGATCGTGTGTTATTATGTATTCGATTTATCTATAATAATCACCCTATGAATGAAAACCACAAAAAAAGTTTGCCGTACAATTTTGGTGGTGACACGAGAACAGAAGTGTCTGGATATTCTCCGTGTATAAAGAGTTTTTTTTGTAATAAAGGGTAACAAATTTATGAAGCTAGACATTTTTTACTATCTGTATAATCAACGTAAACCTAGTGAATGGCAAGTAGAAGAATGTCGATTAAGCCAAACCAATTTAATTGTAGGTAAAAATGCTAGTGGTAAATCAAGAATTGTAAAATCAATATATATTCTCTCGGAGCTATTATCAGAAAGTGGCACTGTTAATCCACAGCCAAAAACCGATGAATGGCATTTACATTTTGATATTGATAAGCCAGAACAAAAAACAGAATATATATTGAAAATAGAGAAAGGTTTTGTAATTCAAGAAAAATTATTGATAGGAAACCAAGAATTATTGAGCCGAAACGAATCCGGTGAAGGCACTATTTTCGCTCAAGAAATTGACCAAACAATTCGGTTTCAAACTCCTAAAACTGAACTGGCCGTAGTCAAGCGCAGAGACTCTATTCAACATCCATTTTTAGAGGATTTATATAAATGGTCTAATTCACTAAGATTTTATGAGTTTGGCTCTCAACTAGGTAAGAATGTTATGGCTCTTCTCCCTCCCCGATTAGAATTTACCAAAAACAAAATTAATTTCAAAAATTCTAATCATGTTGTGAGTATTTTTGTCCTTGGAAAAAAAGAGATCGGTGATAATTTTATCCAATCAATCATCCACGACATGAAAAGAATTGGTTATAATATATCACAAATTGGAACCAAAGTACCATCTTTAATAAATACCGATATCTCTGATCCTCCTGATAACCCCGATAATTTGCCAGAAATTTTATATGTTCAAGAAGAAGATTTAAGCTGTTTTACAGAACAATTTGAAATTTCACAAGGAATGTTTCGAGCCTTATCATTGTTTATTCAAATTAACTACTCTTTACTATCGAGTCAACCTAGTTGTATTGTTATTGATGATATTGGAGAAGGTTTAGATTATGAGAGGTCTTCTTCTCTGATTAAAATTCTGATTGAAAAAGCTCAAACAGGATTAGTTCAATTAATTATGACTACCAATGATGAGTTTATTATGAATGGTGTTCCCTTGGAATATTGGTCAGTTATTGAACGAAAGCCAGGTAGTGCAAAATTACACAACATTTTTAACTCAGAAGATAAATTTAAGCAGTTTCAGTTTATTGGACTTAATAATTTTGATTTTTTCACCAGTAAGTTTGCCTTACAAGAAGAACTTGATGCAGAGGAAGAATAGAAGATGATCCAAAAGAAAATAGCTTGTTTTGTTGAAGGACAGACAGAACAGATGTTTGTGGAAAGGTTATTTCAGGAAATTGCTGGCTATAAAAATATATCTATTGAAACCTATAAATTTCAGGGAGGTAAATCTAATCGTCTCAGTAAAAAACTTCATTCTAGCCAAGTACAAAATGCTCCTTTTTTTGTTCTTTTATATGATTGCGGTAGTGATTCTCATGTAGTTTCTGATATAACAAAACAGCAGATAAGTCTCACAAATAACGGTTATGAAAAGATTATCGGACTTAGAGATTTATACCCAAAAGTTTTAGCTCAAAAGGATGAAATCGAAAAAGGCATCAGAGGATATTTGAAACCTTTTCAGAAAAAGGGGATTCCCATTTCTGTAAATTTAGCTGTTATGGAGATAGAAGCATGGTTTTTAGCAGAATGGCATCATTTTGCTAAAATAGATCATCGTTTAATTCCAGATTTTATTCTGCCAAAATGTGGTTTTGAGCTCAGAAATATCAATGTTGAACAAAGACCACATCCGACTGAAGATTTACAGAGGATTTATCAGTTAATAGGTCGCAATTATGACAAAAGCGAAGAAACATCCCAAGAGATCATAAATTCTCTTGATTATGAGTTTTTGTATCTGGAGTTAATAAATAGTGTGAAACAACTAAAAATTTTTATTGACGAGATAGATAGTTTTTTAATTGAGTAAATTACCTGGACACACCCGTGATTACGCGATATAATGTACCTAATTTCTCAATTAGTCACAAATCAATTTGTAGGGCACGTCTGATACCCATTGGTGTCAAGTTAAGGTCAAATGTTTAGTCCGTCAGTCCGTCAGGGGTTAAAACCCCTGCCTTAAAGCTAAAGTCCTCTGAAGAGGACTAATGAGTTATTCATTAGTCCTATATGCGAAATAAGCTGAAACGCTTAGAATTGAGTTTTTATGAATCACGGCTTAAAGGACTTAATATATCTAGTCCTCTTCAGAGGACTTTAGCTATTAGACAGGGACTTAAGTCTCCGGGCGGATTTCAACTTAAGTTGACACCAATGTGTGATATCTTGCAGCAATATAAAGGACTTGATCGCGGGTTGGGGCGTTTTTTTAGCCTTGAGTACCGTTTAAAGCTGTTGGCGAAAGAGCTCCTACAGTCCTTCAATCATTTAACTGGATATGACTCGGTAATTTAGCTTTTTTACACATACAATTTATACAGAAAAAGTCAAAAATACACTGGCACGATCGCGCTTCTCTATGACGAATAAGAAAAGAGTATTAATTTTAGGTGGAACGGCTGATGCGGCAGCATTAACAGCCAAAATTGATCGCGTTGATGGAGTGAACACGATCGCGTCTTTTGCCGGTCGCACTCAACAACCTGTTACTTTGAGAAACCGGGTTTCTATCCGTAGGGGAGGTTTTGGGGGTGCAACCGGGTTAGCAAACTATCTGCGATCAGAGCAAATTGATTTATTAATTGATGCCACACATCCCTTTGCCGCGGAAATTTCCTTTAATGCCGCCAAAGCCGCGTCACAGTGTGGCATTCCGAGATTAATGCTAATTCGTCCGCCTTGGGAAGCGCAGCCCGCAGATAAGTGGATTGAGGTGGAAAGTAATCAAGAGGCCGCGAATATTTTACCCGGATTAGCTCAACGGATATTTCTTACTATTGGTAGGCAAGAAATCCCAGTTTATTCTCACCTAAAAAATATCTGGTTTTTAATGCGGATGATTGACTCACCCGATGCGAATACACCAGTACCACCCGGAAAATTACTTTTGGAAAAGGGACCTTTTTCCCATGAGGAAGAGCGAGCTCTTTTACAACAGTATGAAATTAGCGCGATCGTTAGTAAAAACAGTGGTGGTGATGCCACATATCCCAAAATTATCGCGGCACGAGAGTTAGGATTACCTGTAGTAATGATAAAACGTCCACCCAATCCGGGGGGGGAACAAGTGGCTGATGTCAACAGTGCTCTGGGGTGGTTGGAAAAACACTTATCAATATAATGCCCAGAGGTTAAAGTTACTAATTTATCCACAGAATCGAGGCAAATTTGCTGACAAAAAGAATATAAACAGAAAAGTTTCCCTAATCCCATAATTGGTAAGGCGCGTCATATTTTAATTTATAGCAGTCGAAGCAGATGTTAGGACATTTTTCATTGCTTCTTCCTTCTTCCTTCCTTCCTTTATTTTCTTCTGGATTTACCGTTATTAACGTACCCAATTTTTACCCCATGTAAGTTTTCGATATTGACGACAGCACCATATTGAATAAACACATCAAAGAAACGTGAGTAATTTTTTCCCCAATAAATCATGGCACAAGACATAGGAGCACCCTTACCTTCGTCTTTTCCATCTATCAAAAATCTCAATCTGGTATCGTAGAGAAAACAAATACCCGTTGCCTTCCCATAAACATATT
>JBEDKD010000149.1:0-13164 GCA_041172365.1 Cyanobacteriota bacterium
CCTTCTTCCTTCTTCCTTCTTCCTTCTTCCCTCTTTCTTCTTGCTTAATCTCGTCCACCATTACCGAATTGCATAGAAACTCGTTGAGATTGTTGCGCGTACATTTCTCGTAATACCAAAGCCGGATCAACCCATTGGCCTGAATATTTTAACCCCCAATGGAGATGGGGACCAGAGGTGTTTCCTGTCATTCCGACTCTGGCAATTCTCGCACCCGCGGGTATTTGTTGTCCTTGCCATATCACTAACCCGCCAGCGCGATCGATATAATAAGGCCGTCCATTCGCCTTTTCCACATGGCCTTGCAAATGACAATAAATGTGCTCCCAATTGCCGGAACGAACTAGCATAGAGGTCCCACAGCGACCATCTTCCCATACTTCTACCACTTCACCTGCCCACCAACTGCGAATATAACTGCCGATGGGGGCCGCGATGTCTAAACCATAATGGAAACCACTACCTCTAGGCCCAAAGGCGGATGTATAGGCTTCAAAATTTTCCACCGGGAAGGATGCAGACTGCCAAGTGTTTCCCGTGCCAATTTGATTTTCTTGGGCTCGGACAAATTCTTGTTTAAGTCCTAGTGTTATTAAGGCTAGACTCAGAAATCCTGCTACTAATAGCTTTGGGTGGAAACGACGTAAGGGATGTTGCGCGGTGTGTGAGGACGAAACTTGTGTCATGATGTCTGTAGTCTCCTGGGTAGGTTTAGTTTATTTGCAATTAGGATTTACGCGAATGTATAGCACAAACCGGGTTTGTAGTTTCTGAGTATTTTGTTATATTATGCGAATTTTTGTGAGTTCACGCAATAATCCGGTAAAACCCCCTCTTATCCAATTGATAAACAACACAAATATTACCTTATACCAATTCCGAAAAATACAGCTACATATAATAGGATCGATCAGTAGGGACACGGCAGTGCCGTGTCCCTACCGTAGTCTTTTCCGAAATGATATTATGACAAAATATATCACTCAAGGGAAATTATGAAGAGGTAGCAGCACATCCCAACTGACTATTTTTGATCTATTTTTGATCTATAGTTTGATACTGATCGCACATATGCCGATCGCGTTCTTCAACATCAGGATTGTTTGCCAGATAGTCTTTTACCCACTCGCACCCTTTGGCAAGGAGATCGTCTAAATCTGATTCTTCCTGATTGCGACCACCGAGTTGCCAAATTTTAATAGTATTATCCGCACTAGCACTTACCAAACTCTTGGCATCAGGGCTGAAACTTACACTTAAGACTGAGCCATCATGTCCCCAAAACTTTTTCAGCAATTTTCCTTCTCGATTCCAAAGTATGATCGTATTGTCTTCGCCAGCAGAGGCGATAAGACTGCCATTGTGCAACCAATTTACCTCTCTGATTCCTTGGTAGTGTCCGGGCAAATCTTTCACGAGAGTACCGTCAAGATTCCATAACTTGATCATTTTGTCTTTACCCGCAGATAGAATTAACTTCCCGTCAGGGCTAAAACGGACAGTTCTGACTTTGCTTTTATGACCTTTCAATATGTGCAGTAATTTACCTTCAATACTCCAGAGCCTAAGGGTTTGGTCGTCACTGGCACTGGCAATCAACTTGCCATCGGGACTGAAGCTAACATCTCTGACGATATCTGTATGCCCTTTGAAGGTGGTGAGCTTAGTACCGTCGGGTTTCCACAAAATGATTGTCTTGTCTGCACTGCCAGAAACTAGGATTTGACCATCGGGCGACCAAGCTAAACTGTTTACCTGCTCCTGATGACAGCTTACCCGATCACGATTACAATCGAGAGTCTTCAATAAAACCCCATCTTTACTCCACAATTTGATCGTTTTGTCATCGCTGGCAGAAGCCACTATCTGATTGTCGGGACTGAAACGGACACTGTTAATTCGATCAGTATGACCTGAGAGATATTGTATCAATGTCCCATCTGGTTTCCAAAGGATAACCTGATTGTCTGCTCCACCTGATGCTAGTTGAGTATTATTTGAATTAAAACTAACACTCTCGATAGAATCTTTATGTCCGTAAAGGGTTTTGAGCAAGTCGTTTTCAGAGTTCCAGAGTTTGATGGTGCTATCTGCACCTGCTGAAGCAATGGTTTTACCGTCGGGACTGAACTTGACATCTAAAACACTGTTATTATGTTTTTGCAGGGTGTTCAACAAATCACCTTTTAGATTCCAGAGTCGCACATTATTATCCGTAGTAGCTGAGGCAATAATTTTACCGTCAGGGCTAAAACTGAGACCATTAACATTACTATTTGTGTTAATAGATTTTTTTAATGTGCCATCTAGCTTCCAAAGCCTCAGGGTATCGTCGGTACTACCTGAAGCAATGGTTTTACCGTCGGGGCTGAATGTTACCTTCGTTATCGGTTCATCGTGACCTAAGAAAGTGCGGAGCAAATCGCCATTTAGATTCCAGAGTTTCAATTTTTTGTCGGTACTACCTGAAGCAATGGTTTTACCGTCGGGGCTAAAACTCACGCTATACACCTCCTCTTCATGGGGAAGGGTTTTTAGCAATACTCCATCTTGACTCCAGAGTTTGACTGTTTTATCTGTACTGGCAGAGGCGATGATTTTACCGTCTGGACTGAATTGAACATCCCAAACTCTGTTCTTATGCCCGATGAGAGGCTTGAGCTTCTGGCCGTCTTTGTTCCAACGTTTGACTGTTCCATCGCTGCTGGCAGAGGCGATGATTTTACCGTCTGGACTAAAGCTAACGCTCAAAATTCGACCGCCCTGCTTTTCCAGAGTTTTTAGCTTCTTTCCATGATTGTCCCAGAGAATAACATCACCGTCATCACTACCAGAAACTAGGGTTTGACCGTCGGGACTGAAACTCAAACTCCAGACTCTATCTGTATGCCCTTCCAAGTGATTGCGCTCTTTGACTCCGTAAACAATTTCTCGTAAATAGTCCAGAGTCGAAATCTGATTGTTCTTTAACCAAGAGTGTTCTTTTATGTGCTGGTTTGCCCTGATAATATTGATTAAGGCTCCTAACTGATTGTGCAGAAAAAAGTTTGCTGATGATGCGTTCGCGATCGCGACAATTCGCTGTTCCTCTGCCTCTTTGCGGCGATCGTTCGCCTCTCGGTAATTGTATAATGCCACCAAAGCCAGTAATGTTGTCACGATTAAGCCCACTCCAAAACGGGTAATGGTTTTCCTCTGGGATTTACCTTCTGCAACACCACTTTCATTGATGTATTGAGTTTGTAGTGGTGTTGGTAGTGGTTTTTTGCTGTAGCCTTCTGAGAGCCATTGTCGAGCATCTTTGAGATCGTCGCCCCGGAGTAAAAAACTGGGATTACGTTTTTTCTGATCCCACTCTAAGGCACGGATTTGCAAGCGTGTATGTGCCTTAATATATTCCAAATCTGTATCAATGGCTTGTAGAAGCGATTGAAAGGCTTGGTCAAAATCATCGTTTTCCCGAAAGAAAATCCAGTTGAGGGCCGCCATCTTGGGATGCACGGTTTTTGGGTCAACTTCTCGCCGCAAAATTGGGATTAGTCTTTTGTTTTGCTCGATCGCGTGGACTATTTCTTTACCGCAATATTCGGAGGCAACGGAATCTGGACTAATAATAAAAACAAAATTATTGGCAGCTTCTATGCCAGAATAAATCTCTTTTAAAAAATCTGCGCCCAGGGGAATATCTTCCCAATCAACCCATATCTCACGATTATTTTTTTTAAATGCTGTATCTAATGCTTTTACAAATTCCTTGTCTTTCCTTGAGTAAGAGATAAACGCGTCATTATTATTCATAGATACACCATCAGGATAACTTAATTTAAGTAAAAGAACCCCTGCACTCCTTTAAGGACACAGAAGGGTGTGAGAAGCCAATCTGTAAACCGGTTGCTTGATAATGGTGGCAACAACCACTAGATTTCTATTTTTGCCGGATCAGCATCCTTTTCGGCTTTTTGCTGATCAGCATCCTTTTCGGCTTTTTGCTGCTGGGCAATCTGTGTCGCGTAGACTTCTACATCCCGCTGGATCACATCTTCTACCTGGGCGGCAAAAGCATTAAAGGCTTCTTCGTGGGTTTTATAAGAAAGATAGGGTCCACTTAATTGAAAGTATTGCCACCCCAGAGTCTTCAAAGATTCTACTGATCTTCGATAGTTGCGCCATTGATCTCCATAAAGGAAGAAACCTTCGAGGGAGGAGGTTGTTGAAACTAGCAAACTGATTCCAAAAGTGGCCCAATAAATGTATTTTCTGATTTCTGGGTTTTCGCTGTTATTCAAAGTTACTAAGGCTGGGAGCAGTACGCCGCCAATAATTGTGGTCACTTTTAGCAAGTAGTGGCGATTTCTGGCCTTCGCGGCTTTGCCTTCCATCCATAACACTTGATCGAGCCAACGCGATCGTAAAAAATGCTTTTGCAAGTCGTTGAGTTTCAGCATTTCAAATATCTTGCCGAAGTCTTCCTTCAACCATTCTTTATAAGGATCTTTTTTGCTTGCCATCTTTTGCTTTTGCTCCTGATTTTCTTGAAAAAGCATTCCCGTAATTGCCTGAGCTAAAGGATCACCACCTTTGATCAGATCAATCGAATTTACTTGCCCAGAGGCAATTAAATCTTTTGCCCGTTCGTCGGTTTCTTTTCCTGCTAAGGCTGCCGCGATTTTATCGGCTGTGCGCCCACTTCCAGCAATCGTTAGTACGGGTCTACCTACTTTAATACTTTGCTCTACGTCTTGCCAAGTAATTTCGCCCCCATTGATTACTACTGTTAAGGATGGTTTTCCTTGGGATAGTTCGCTCGCGAGGCTTGCCAGCCAGGGAGATTCGTCCCCCCAGTTAGAACCCGGAACTAAGACAAAGTGGGTATGGTTTGGTTCTAGGGCCGCGGCATCAGGACGCATGGGGGTTGTATCGGGTAGCACTACTGTTCCTATGGCCGCGACCCCAATTAAGGGAAATGTGCCTCCCATTTGGGCGCGGGCATTGCCCATCAACTGCATAATACCCGCATCGGTTCCCCCATCTACTACGATGGCTCCTAGAGATTGGGCCCTAGGAGCCAACACTTCTACAAACATTTGGCGCAGGGAAATCATGTCGCGATCGTGGATGCCACTGGCTCCGCCAACTAGGACTATGATCGGACAGGCCTTTTGTAGACCTAAATTCTGCACCGCGTTTGGCAAGTCTGAGAAATTATCAACCATAACGGCATTTGCCGTTTGTCCCGTGGAGAAGTTAATTTGAAAAGGTGTTTCCATCTGAATAGGCTATAACTGAAAATTGGTCGAGGCCGCGATAAGATTTCGTGAAAAAATTTACTGTCAATATTGACTCAGCAGTCACACTAACTATACCTTAACGAACTTAGGAGTGGACATTAAATCACTTGACTATTTGGTTTGTCGCAGCACCATTGAGAGCGAAAGCAGGCAAGATGCCTGCACTACTTTATGAAATTTTCCTTCCTTAACAGATATGCCCTCACGGTAAATTTAGGATAAATCCCATCATTTACCGATATTTATTTGAGTCAATAATTCTCGTAAGGTGTCAATTTCTACTCCTACCCCTTCGGTGTCTGGGTTTTGTTCTAACCATTGAGTCATTATCTCTATAACTTCGTGGATGGGTTTTCCTAATTGCACTAATGCTTGGGCGGCATTGCTTCGGACTTCGGCTGTTTTATCTGTTTGCATTAGGGTTAATAGCAGTTGTATTACATCCTCTGAGATATATCCTAAAATGCCGAAGGCTTTCGCGACACTGGCTCGCACTAATCCTTCTGCATCTTGACTCATACTGAATAATATTTGCATAATGGCATCTGAACCGGGCGCGAGTTGGGCCGCCGCGATCGCGGCACTAGATTTTACCCACATCGAAGCATCACTTAACATATTTAAAATCGCGGGTAAGACGGCATCGGGATTGGCTTTTAAGTCTCCTAGGGCTTGAATGGTACTGGCACGCACGATCGCGTCGCCATCTTGTAATAAACTCAACAGAGGATAAATAATAGTGTCCGAAGAGTCTCCTAATTTACTTAAGGCTATAGTGGCATTGGCTCGCACCAGGGGCATTTGATCTTGGAGATGAACCATTAATGGTAATATCACACCTTCTGTGGGAGTTCCTACTAATCCTAATGCTTCGACAATCGCGGCTCTGACGTTAAAATCTGGATCTTGTAATCGTGTTAATAAACCTTGAATAATCCAATCCGATTTTTCCCCATGTTTTCCAATGTTGATCGCGGCACGCCTTCTCACTTCGGGATTTTGAGCCTGTAATTCTTTTAACCAAGTGGTAATATTCCCTGGGGATATTTCCGCAAAGTTCATGGTTTGAGGTAAGGATAATTTTTCCCCGGTGTAATGAAGTTTCTGCCATAACTCTTGTACTTTTTCGGCATATTGTGTCCGTTTTAAATTCTCTAAAATTGGTGTGACTTGTTCACTGACGTAATTTCCGAGTTGATGGCTACTTTTGACCGCGATCTTGATAAATTCCTCTAAAATTTGATCCACCATTTCCTGATCCGAGGGATTCATATTCTCCGCGATACAACGACTCGCCCAGATCAGATTTTCATGGAATAATTCTTCGTAAGGGTTGGGACGTTGTACTATGGCTTGAATAATTGCTGTCAGTTGTTCCGGTGTTTGTTGTCCTATTAATAGTAATAGGAACTCTTGCCAATGGGGGTTATTTTGATATGTGTTGAGATAATCTAAGATTATTTCTGTTTTTTCCGATGGCACGCGATCGTCTAAATTTTGGTTAATAAATTGAGCCGCGAAAAATGTCTGTAGAGTCGGCACAATAAATGTATAATTTTTTCCATCTGGGACGCTCAAAATTCCCACTTTTTCGTAAATACCCTTGACAAAAGCATGACTTTCTGCTAAGGATTTTTCCTGTGAAATTTGCTTAATTTCCTGAATTATTGCCGTGAGCTTTTGCTCTAATTCCGTTTCACTGATCACAGACATTTCTTGTCGGTGCATTTCCGAGGCTAATTGCTGCATTAATAAGGGAAAATCAGCCTTGGTGAGATAGTTTAAATTGAGGAGATTTTGCCAAAGAGTAAAAAGAGGCTCAACGACGCGAGTTAAAATGTCGGATTTCTGTTTGGGTAACGTCATCCCCAAAGGATAAGCCAGGAGAATGCTAGTTAATAATAGGGGATTTTTCAGCCAACTTTTCAGCCAATTTTGTTCGTTTAAATTTTGTAAAACTAAAGCTTCATGGCGTAAATTTTCCACATTTTCTTCTTCGGAATTACCATACCATCCTTTCACAAATTGTTGAATTTTTTGATCATCAAATGCTTGTAGATAATAATGTCCACAATGGGCTGTTTTGAGAAATTCTCTTTGATAATTCCCTTTATCTAGGGTAATCATCGCGGGATTTTGTTCATAATTTGTTAAAAATTCCCAAATTTTTCCCACAGTCTTCTCTAGTATTTCCGAGTCTGATAACTGATTTAAACCATCAATTAAAATTAAAGTTCTCCCTTCTTCTAACCAATATTCAAAGAAACCTTGAGGGGGTTGATATTGCCATTCTTTCACGGCGAAATGTTGCAAATAATCGAGAATTGATAAATCGGAATAATTGCGAATAAAATCGGGAATTGAGATCCAAATTGGAAGCCAAGCATTTTCGGACGTAAATCCCCATTCTATAGTTTTTTGTTCTGTTGATAAAACATGAATAAAATATTGAAGTAGTGCTGTTTTTCCGATGCCTTTTTCTCCTAAAATTACAATTTTTTGAGAATGAATTAATCTCAAGAGAAATTGAGAAGAAAAATGATTAGGTGACATTTGATAATCTACAAGTTTTTCACCAGTCCCCTCTGGATTTTCCGACTGTAAATAAATTTCTTCGGCGGCTTCTGGCAAAACAAATATTTTTGAGAGGGGATACTCTAAAGAAAAAAGGGTGGTTTCGCACCAAGGGGCGATTTTTTGTAAATATTCTCGTTTGGCAATTTTCCAACCTAATGTTTGGGTTTCTCGAAAATAGGTATTGGCAAATATTTTGAGCCAATTCGCCAGATTTTTTTCATTAATTTTAAATTCTGTATTGGCGGCTAAAACTTCTTCGATTCCCTGTAATAATAAATTTTCTTGTAGTGGTTGATGTTCAACAAAAGGGCGACATAATTCTTTTAATACTAAGTCATTTTCGATAAATACTTGGTCTAAAAATTTATGAATACTGTCTTTCTCATCAGTGGTAAATAGTCTTTTTTCTCGACGATGAGCACTCATAATGGCAGATTTTAATGCGGGTTCAATATCACCGGGATGAAATTGAGTTACGCCTCTTTTAACGATCGCGTCACTGAGGGTGATCGTATTCCATTCTAACAAACGAGATCCTATGGATGTTACTAACAAATCTAAACTCATATTTAACCTCAAGAGGAAGGAAGAAGGAAGAGGGAAGAGGGAAGAGGGAAGAAGGAAGAAGGAAGAGGGAAGAAGGAAGAAGGAAGAAGGAAGAAGGCCCTTCGACTACGCTCAGGGTAAAAAGAAGGAAGAAGGAAGAAGGAAGAGGGAATAGGGAAGAATGGGAGAAGGAAGAGGGAAGAAAGGAGAAGGGAGAAGGGAGAAGGTAAAAACATTAAACCCAAAACCTCAAACTCAAAACCTAACACCTCAGACTGAAAACCTAACACCTCAAACTTAAAATCTAACACCTCAAACCTAAAACGTAACACCGAAAAAAGTCAATTCTTGTATTATGCCTAAACTTGTGGCACAATAAACAACGAGCTATAAGGCAGAAAGCTTGTCTATTGAAATTCTATGACTAAATTTGTTTTTGTAACGGGTGGTGTGGTTTCCAGTATTGGCAAAGGGATCGTCGCGGCTTCTTTGGGACGCTTACTCAAATCGCGGGACTACTCCGTATCCATCCTCAAGTTAGATCCTTATATTAACGTCGATCCGGGTACATTAAGTCCCTTTCAGCATGGTGAAGTCTTTGTTACCCAAGATGGCGCGGAGACTGACTTGGACTTGGGCCATTATGAACGCTTTACCGATACCTCTATGTCCCGTCTTAATAGTGTGACAACGGGGGCGATTTATCAAGCGGTGATTAATAAAGAGCGTCGGGGCGAATATAAGGGAAGTACGGTACAAGTTATTCCTCATATTACCAATGAAATTAAAGAGCGTATCTTACGGGTTGCCAAAAATACTAATCCTGATGTGGTGATCACGGAAATTGGGGGTACTGTGGGGGATATTGAGTCTTTGCCCTTTTTGGAGGCAATCCGTCAGTTTCGTAAGGATGTGGGACGCCGTAATGTCCTTTATACTCATGTTACTCTGTTGCCTTGGATTCCTTCGGCGGGGGAGATGAAAACTAAACCGACTCAACATTCCGTTAAAGAATTACGTTCGATTGGTATTCAACCGGATATTTTAGTCTGTCGTTGCGATCGCGCTTTACCCACGGGTATTAAGGAAAAGTTATCGGAATTTTGCGATGTGCCCGTTGGGTGTGTGATAACCTCCCAAGACGCGAAAAGTATCTATGAAGTCCCCCTGATGTTGGAAAAAGAAGGTTTTGCACAACAGGTGATCGAATTACTACAATTAGAACAACGTCAACCCCATCTGGTACAATGGCAAACTTTGGTCGATCGTCTCTATTCTCCGAAACAGAATATTGAAATTGCCTTAGTCGGAAAATATGTCCGCTTAAATGATGCTTATTTATCCGTGGTAGAAGCCTTACGTCACGCGTCGATCGCCCAGGGTTGTGAACTTAATTTGCGTTGGATCAATTCCGAAGATTTAGAAGCTGGGGATCTGGAGACACATCTTCACGGAGTTAATGGGATAGTTGTACCCGGTGGGTTTGGTATTCGCGGTGTTGATGGGAAAATTGCCGCGATCGAATATGCCAAACGTCACCATATTCCCTTTTTGGGGTTATGCTTAGGGATGCAATGCGCGGTGATTGAGTGGGCGCGTAATGTGGCACAATTAGCTAACGCCAATAGTGCAGAATTTGATGCCCATACACCTAACCCTGTCATTAATCTACTCCCTGAACAGGAAGATGTGGTTGACTTAGGGGGAACAATGCGACTGGGTTTATATCCCTGTCGGATCGAACCCGAAACCCTCGCGTTCCAACTGTATCATAAGGAAGTGATTTATGAGCGGCATCGTCATCGTTATGAATTTAATAATGCCTATCGTAATCTTTTTTTAGAGACAGGTTATGTTATTAGTGGAACATCTCCAGATGGTCGTTTAGTCGAAATGGTGGAATTACCCGGTCATCCCTTTTTTATCGCGAGTCAATTTCACCCAGAGTTCCAGTCTCGACCGAGTACACCCCATCCTTTGTTTTTAGGGTTTATCAAGGCATCGAGTCCCCAAAGACATTTGACGGAGGAGGAGACTACCCAAAATGGTAGTATTTCTTCATCCATTGAACCTGTCTGGCATACCCCTTCTGAAGTATCTTAAGCTTACAATTACAATAAGGTTAAAAAGGGAGTTCATGGTTGATGAGTCTGGGGTTTATCAAGTCTAATTTGTCTTTTTTCTCCCAAGTCTCTTACCATAATTAACCGTGAACTCTCTTGTCATCTTTCTTAACTCCAATCACCCGATGATGAAGCTTTATTTACTGCACGAATTCTTTATTAAGACAATGGGGATACATCTTTCTGGATGGATTGAGAAACGCGATCGTATCTCTGGAATAGATACGACGATGATGTTAGTATTCCAGAACTCACAGGTTTGAGGAGGTCTTGTGTCGTACTGGATTAAAATTAATTATGAAAGAAGCACTTATGTCATTGACTTAGACCGTATTAGTGCCTTTTCTAGCGATCCTGAAAATAAGCGGATTACATTTTGGTTGCCTAATAGTAGTCAACCGATTATTCTTAATCCTCAGCTTAATACTGATGCTTATATTCAAGTTTTAGAATATTTAAAGAAAATAACAGAACGCCATTCTCATCAGAAATCATGGATCAAAATTCATTACGATCGCAAAGAATTTTCTATTGATCTAAATCGCATTAGTACCTTTATTTATGAAGCTAATGGTCGTTTAACTTTTTGGTTGCCTGATAGTACAACAACGATTGTTATTCATCCTAATTCTAATGCGGAAGCCTATCAAACAATTCAGGATTATATTCATCATACTACAGGTCATTCTGTTCCCTAATTAGGGATTTTTCATTAACTATTTACCAACAGGGCACAAAAGGAGCTGAGGGATGACATAGACAATCCTCCGTGTTATTCCTCCACCGAAGAATATCGTGGCAAAAAGAAAAAGCACCGCAGAAACTTTATAATTTTTCTTGATAAAAATTATAGTCATTCCCAATAAAAATGAGACGCGTTAAATCTAGCCAATTCTTACTGTGACTGTTTTTTCAATTTTTCAATATACGTTGAAATGACTATAGTGGCACATTACCCGTATTTTTGGCACAATTATACTTTATCATTACAATGCACTACATTTTTTTTACCGCAGATAAACGCAGATGAACACAGATGATTTTCTCGATGGCATATTAATTGAAAAGCAATGCTAATTCTTCTTATTAATTTATATTAAGTAAGAAAAATCGCGTTCTTGAGTTATTAAATTTGACTAAGATTGTGTTCAAATAATTACATAATTTTATGGAGAAACCATGAAACTTGAGAATATTATTGCCAGCATTCCCCAACTTAGTGCGAAGGGCAATATCTACGGATTCAGATATCTCTGTTGTCTCATTTCCTGGTATAATCCATCTGGTTGAACCTTTTGCCTAAGCGACTTCGCTCCTTCATCAAGTCATAATAAATTTTTCCTCTGAGTTTTCTCTATTAAATATCATTCAATCAGTCAAACCAAGAGAGGTATTTTATGTCTCAAGCATCCGCAGAAGCCATTGAAAAAATGCGCCAAGAACTTCTGGAAGATTCGGAACTAAATCTCAATTTTATGATCTTAACAATTACAGCTTGTTTAATCGCGACTTTTGGTTTATTGAGTAATAGCACGGCTGTGATTATTGGTGCGATGATTGTCGCACCTTTGATGATGCCTTTACGCGGTTTAGCTTTTGGTGCATTAGAAGGTTATCCAGTGTTATTTCGTCGCAGTATAACCTCTTTAGGGGTGGCGACTATTGTCGCGTTACTATTAGCGACATTTCTGGGTCGTTTGGTGGGTTTTCCTGACTTTGGTTCCGAGGTTTTAGCGAGGACGGAACCGACCTTAATTGACTTAGGGATCGCGGTTGTTGCGGGTGGGTTGAGTGGTTTTGCCAAGGTGCGTCCCAAGGTGAGTGATGCTTTGGCGGGAACCGCGATCGCGGTCGCTTTAATGCCTCCTTTATGTGTGGTTGGTTTAAGTTTATCCCAAGGACTTTGGCAATATAGTTGGGGTGCTTTTTTATTATATATTACCAATCTTTTAGGCATTACCGTTGCCTGTATGTTAGTCTATATTCTGGCGGGTTATACCCGACCTAATCGTGTTTTGGGAGGCGCGATCGCGTTAACCGGGCTTTTAGTAATTCCCTTGGGTTTAAGTCTTTTTCAATTATTAAGACAATCCCAATTAGAATATACACTGAAAGTAGTCTTATTAAGCCAAACAATAACATTTGGTCAACAGGTTGAATTAGTGAGAACTCAAATTAATTGGAGTACCAAAATACCGACGGTTTATTTACGAGTACGCGCGAAAGAATCTGTCTCCCCGAAACAAGTCCGTTTAGTACAAGAATTTGTGAGTCAACAACTGAAACAACCCTTTAAGTTAGTATTTGAAGTCGCACCAGTGCAAAATGTTGTCGCGGATGAGCCTTCCCCAACACCCAAATCTCAACCTTAAAAACCGAAACCGGATTAGTCACAAAACAATCCTCATTTCCCGCATTTTTGGGAAGTGAGAAACCCTGTTTATTAGCCTTCAGTGCATAAGTTCTGAAGGCTTCACTATAAATTACAGCCGATTCGCGTGGTACAGTAATATAGCAGTCGCCCGGATAGTTAGGACAATTTGGCATCGCGCTTGCACGGCGACTTTATAAATAATTGGGCTGGGTATATTTATTTGTGGCCCAAAGATCCCCACCCCCAATTAGGGTTT
>JBEDKD010000150.1:0-4638 GCA_041172365.1 Cyanobacteriota bacterium
CTCCTTCTTCCTTCTTCCTTCTTCCTTCCCTCTGCTAGAGTTCGGTTATTGCCCTCGCCCCCCTCTGGGCACTCCCAAAATTTTAGGTCATCATAGAAAAAAGTGGGTATCAAAACTGGAAAAGACCAAATAGACAATGGAGAACTAACTATTGGCACAATTTCCATTCGCTTTTCCTTTTTAATTTTTAATTGGCATTAAAATCCCATCAGGGAAATTAATTCCATGTCTTTGGCATACCTTTGGGCACCGGGATGTTTCCGGCAAATATCCCTCTCAAAATTTAAGGAAAGTTTCAGGATTTTCTCAGGAAATATGAGGGTTTAGCCCTTTACGAAGGGTAAACTTTAGAATAAGATTGAGAAAAGTAACGCGATATGACAATTTCCTTACAAGAGCCGTCAAAGGAAGGCAACTCTTAAAAATTTCATTCGGCTCTCTTAAGTTAAGGCTTAAAAGTGACCCAACTGAGAGATTCTCAATAGTATCATTCAGGCTTGCCAAAGCCAAAAAAAGAGGATAGGGAAACCTATCTTGTCTCGCGTCTTTATCCTCCTTTAGAGGAGGGAGTCATCTTAGTCTTTTTTGTATCTGCTTCAGGAGTGAAAATTTATCTATGTCCATTTCAACACCTCAGAACAAATCCGTCAAATCTGCACATTTATCGACTTCTTCCTCCTCAACGGATACAGTGCGATCTTATCTACAGGAGATTGGTCGAGTACCCCTTCTTACCCATGAACAAGAAATTGTCTATGGAAAGCAAGTACAGGAAATGATGCAACTTCTGGCGGCCAAACATAAATTAGTGGCATTATTACAACGGGAACCAACTTCCCTAGAATGGGCAACGGATGTTCAATTAACGGAAGGTGAATTGAGCCGGATTATGCACCAAGGATATCGCTCTAAGCAACGTATGATCGAAGCGAATTTGCGTCTCGTGGTCGCGATCGCGAAGAAATATCAAAAACGGAATATGGAATTTTTGGATTTAATTCAAGAAGGAACATTAGGTTTAGAACGGGGTGTGGAAAAATTTGATCCGATGCGCGGTTATAAGTTTTCCACCTATGCTTATTGGTGGATTAGACAAGCCATTACTAGAGCGATCGCGCAACAATCGCGAACCATTCGTTTACCCATTCATATCACGGAAAAACTGAATAAAATCAAAAAAGTGCAGCGGGAATTGACCCAACAATTAGGTCGCAGTCCCACACCTTCGGACATTGCCAACGTGCTTAACTTACAACCCTCGCAAATTCGAGAATATTTATTATTAGCACGTCAACCCGTTTCTCTGGATTTACGGGTAGGCGATAACCATGATACCGAATTGCAGGAACTATTGGAAGATGAAAGTTCTTGTCCAGAAGATTATATAACAAATGAATTTTTGCGACAAGACATTAATCTTCTTTTAGATGAACTTACCGAACTACAAAAGGAAGTTTTAATTCTGCGTTTTGGTTTAGACGGTGGCAAAGGCTTGTCTTTAGCAAAAGTAGGGGAAAAACTACATTTAAGTCGGGAACGAGTGCGTCAACTGGAAACTCAAGCACTGACTCATTTGCGTCGTCGTCGTGCCCAGGTACAAGAATATCTGGCGAGTTAATCGGTAATCGACAATTCACGGAGGCAAGACAAGGGGACACGGTGCAAAATTGAGGCATAATTATCAAGAAATTAGTCTCAAAATATGTATTGATAAAAGAAAGGGAATATTTCCCTTTTTTCCCCATTGTGCCTTCCTCACCCATGAAACTGCGACAAAAAACCCTAATCACCATTGGCTTAACCCTGACTGGCTTGACAACTGTTCTTTATTTGACATCCTCGCGCATTCTTTTAGGAAGTCTCGAAAAAGCCGAACAACAAGAAGCCAGTCAAGTTGTTAATGGGGTGTTGAGCGTGATTAACCAAACCGCAGATGATTTTAATAACCGTTTTGCTGATTGGTCCGCCTGGGACGATTCCTACGAGTTTATTACGAATCGTAATCCTGAATTTATTAAATCCAATTTAGTACCAGAAACCCTGGCTAATTTGAGGGTTAATTTGGTTCTTTTTATTGATACCTCTGGTAAGATTGTCTTTGGGACTGGATTTGATCAAGAAAACAAGAAACTTACCCCGATTCCAGAGGACTTAAAATCTCATTTGACTCTCAATTCCCCCCTATTAAAACACTCGACTACTGAAAGCACCATTTCTGGTATTGTGCTGTTATCCACCGGGCCGATGTTCATTTCTTCTCGCCCTGTTTTAACCAGTCAAAGCACTGGACCAACTAGGGGAACAGTGATTTTTGGTCGCACTCTCAATCAGGAGGGAATTGAGCGTTTATCGAAGATTACTCGCCTGCCTTTGATCATTAGTGATGTCAACAAAATTCAACTTACTCCTGATTTTAAAAATGTGTTGCCACACTTATCTGCTAAACAAAATATTTTGGTAAATCCTCTTAATGAGAAGGAAATGGCGGGTTATGCTTTAGTGAATGATATCTATAATAAACCCGCGATCGTTTTACGCGTTAATATTCCCAGAGAAATTTATGAAAAAGGTCAGATCAGTTTACGTTATCTTCTCATTTCTGTATTAGTCGTTGGTGTGGGGTTTTGTGGTTGTACCCTCTTCTTATTAGAATATCTATTTTTAGCTCGCGTCAGTCAGTTAAATAAGGGAGTTAATCGCATTAAATTTAGCCAGGATATCTCCCAACGCCTTACCATTGCGGGTAATGATGAATTATCCAGCCTCGCGGATAGTATTAATGGAATGTTAGACGTGATCTCTAGCTCTGAAGCTGATTTATATCAAGCAAAAGAAGCCGCGGAAGCCGCGAATTTAGCTAAAAGTCAATTTTTGGCTAATATGAGCCATGAACTGAGAACGCCTCTTAATGCCATTCTTGGTTATAGTGAAATTATTGAAGAAGATATCAGAGATTATGGTATTACGGAATTGATTCCTGATTTGAAAAAAATTTATAATTCCGGTCAACATTTACTGGGTTTAATTAATGATATTCTGGATTTATCGAAAATTGAAGCAGGGCGCACAACACTGGATTTAGACAAATTTTCTGTGAAACCATTACTCTCTGATATTTTGATGACTATAGAGCCCCTTTTAATTACTAATCATAATCATATTAAGGTCGATTATATTTCGGAAGTTGACGCGCTCTATAGTGATATTACTAAACTTCGTCAAATTTTGTTAAATCTCTTAAGTAATGCGACAAAATTTACCCGCAATGGTAGCATTATTGTGAAAATTTGGCAAGCAGAAAAAGTCATCATAAACGGCAAAAATGATTTTTTATCTTTTACCTTTTTTGAAGTAACGGATACAGGAATTGGGATGACTGATGAACAAATACAAAAGCTTTTTAAGCCTTTCTCTCAGGCCGATGCTTCTACTACTCGTCAATATGGTGGAACGGGTTTAGGTTTGGCGATCGCGCAAAAATTTTGTCAATTGCTCGGTGGCGAAATTACTGTTAAAAGTGAATTCGGTAAAGGTTCTACTTTTACTGTTAAACTTCCTACGACATTTATGGGCGATTAAAAATCTCAAAGGCACGGATTTGAAAAATTTGACAAATAAACTGTCATAATGCTACAATAGAGGTAATAGTTAAATAACCTAGAGGAAAATATCGTTGAAAAAATTAATAACAATGGCTTTTTTCGGGCTGACTTTGGTAGGAATGTTTTTGTTTTTCTCTCCTAGTAACGCCTTAGCCAATGGCATAGACACATCAGGAAATACGGAGAAGTTGTTTCAGTTTAATTGTGCCGGATGTCATCCCAATGGTAGTAATATTATTCGACGGGGTAAGAATTTACAGTTGAAAGCGTTAAAACGTAATAAACTTGATTCGGTTGATGCGATCGCGTCTTTTGTCAGTCAGGGCAAAAATAATATGCCATCTTACAAAGATCGGTTATCCGAAGAACAAATTTTAGCGGTTTCTGATTATGTTTTAGCACAAGCGGAAAAGGGTTGGAAGTAGGAGACTTTTATGAAATGTTTAGATTATTTTTATTTCCTTTTAGGGCGTAAGGAATATAGTGCTTTTGAATTGCGGAAAAAAGCGAAAGAAAAGGGTTTCCCTGAAGAAGATATCAACCCCGCGATCGCTCATTTACAGGAAATCGGATATCAATCAGATACACGATTAATTGAAGTGGTGATTAAATCTTCTCAAGGTAAATATGGGAAAAGTGTGGTTAAGCGTAAATGTTTAGAAAAGGGGATTTCTTTAGATTTATTTGCCGAAGTTTGGGAGAAAGAAGTCACAGAAAATCAGGAAGATGAGGAGGAGGATTTTTCCCAATTAAAAGATAAAATTCAACGCAAATATAAAATTGAAACTTTTAAAAAGCTTGATCCTAAAACTAAAGGTAAGTTAATTCAATATTTACAATATCGTGGTTTTAATCCCTTTGAGTTATTGTCTAAGTGGCAGGATGATGATGATTAAAGCGCGATCGTTATTTTAGTCTAACCACAAAGGTAAGATTTTTTAAACACTAAGGCACTAAGGCACTAAGGTACGATTTTTTTTAACACTAAGGCACTAAGGCACTAAGGTACGATTTTTTAAACACTAAGGCACTAAGG
>JBEDKD010000151.1:0-3121 GCA_041172365.1 Cyanobacteriota bacterium
GTTGAGGTAACGAAACCCAACAACCAGCTTTTTTGGAGTAGGAGCTTAAGGCTTTTTTGGGAGTGTAGGGGCAATCCAGAAGTGGTTGCCCCGGTTTCACTGCGTTTAACCCAACCTACTAAGTAATAAGACAAAATTGGTAGTCCTCCATACTAATGTCAATTGTGGTATATATACTGCTGTAGTCAAAGTCTTTTAACTTCCCATTATGAATTGTCCCCGATGCCATTGTGAAAATCTTAGAAAAAATGGTCATACTTTTTAGGGCAAACAAAATTTTCAATGTCAGGACTGCCATCGACAATTTGTGGAAAATCCCCGACATCAACCCATTAGTCAATAAACCAGAGATTTAATAGATAAGCTATTATTAGAAAAAATATCTAAGGCCGGAATAACCAGAGCAACAGGAGTATCTCCACGCGCCTTACAATATTATGTTAATCAAAAAATAGCATTTCTCAAGAAATTCAAGTCACTCCTAAAAAAAAGTAAAACTAATAGTTCAATGTGATGAAATGTTGTCTTTCGTAAGGTTTAAAGGCAATAAGCAGTAGATTTGGTTAGCCCTAGATGTCTCTACCCGAGAAATTGTCGGAGTGTATATTGGCTCTCAAAATTCAAGAGGAGCAAGGAAATTAGGGAATTCTTTACCCGCGGTTTACCGTCAATGTGCTGTCTGATATACAGATTTTTGAAGGGTAGCCACGGGGGGCTACACCTACTACAGAGATGTTTTTCCTGGGAAAAGACACCAAGCAGTAGGCAAGGGGCACCGGAAAACTTCTGATATAGAAAGGTTTAATAATACCATGAGAAAAAGAATATCAAGACTAGGACGAAAAGTTCTCTCTTTTTCTAAAAAGTTGTCAAATCATCGGGGGGCGATCTGGTATTTTATCCATGATGATAACGCCTCCCTACAAACGGTTCGTAAAACCTAACTATATTAGTATGCAGGACTACCAGTTATTCTACTTTAGTAAAAGCGGTGGAAAAAGTCATCAATAATTTCGGCACAGAATATACAATTAATTTTGTCTAGGTACTTATTAGATCCCTAGGGATCTCTCCGCTCCCACTACAGTGTTTTTTGGCAAAATGGAGATGCTCCCTTTTGCTGCGATCCACTTGTTCTGGGTTAAACTCCAAATCGTTATGGTTGGTATTGACTCTAATTATATTATGCTTGGACACGATCGCGCTTCTTCATCTTCTTCTTCCTCTGTGCTCTCTGTACCCTTTGTTCCGAAAAAAAGCACGACGGGCGGTAAGGAGCGCGATCGCGCTGAGTAATCTCGAACCCTATCAGGAAAAATTAATCAAAGACGCGCTTCTTCCTCTGTGCTCTCTGTGCCCTTTGTGGTTCAATAAAAAAAGCACGATGGCCACTGCGTGGCCGGCCGCGCCGCGGCCATAGCGCCTGGTGAACACGATCGCGCCTCTCTTCCCTTTTTGCACACTTAAACGAATAAAAGAAACCGGGTTTCTCACAGTAAACTAGAGCCTAAAATGACAAAAATCGGTGAAGAAACCCGGTTTCTGAGTCAATACTTAATTACCCCTTCCCGACTTAACTCAACACCCAATTAACAAGCATTCTCACCGCGAAACCAGTAGCACCCGCACTATTATAACCACTTTCCTTATCAGCCCAAACCGGAGCCGCGACATCTAAATGAGCCCAAGGAGTTTCCTTAATAAATTGCTTCAAAAATAAAGCCGCGGTAATAGCACCACCCGGACGAGGGCCAGTATTTTTCATATCCGCGTGTAACGCCTTCAAACCCTCAAAATATTTCTCCTCTAAGGGCATTCGCCAGATTTTTTCACCCGTTACCTTTGAAGCATTTAATAACTCATTAGCTAGACTATCATTGGGACTCCATAAACCCGCGATATCATCCCCTAACGCGATGACACAAGCACCCGTTAATGTGGCTAAATCAACGATCGCGTCCACCCCTAATTTTTCCGCGAATACCAAAGCATCCGCTAAAGTCAAACGGCCCTCCGCGTCTGTATTATTAACCTCAATAGTTTTACCATTAGAAGCAGTAATAATATCACCCGGATGAAGGGCTCGGCCACTGATCATATTTTCCGTGACGGCACTAATGAAATGAACTTCTACATCGGGTTTTAATAAACCGATCGCTTTGGCGGCTCCCAAAGTAGCGCCAGCGCCACCCATGTCAGTTTTCATCATTTCAATACCACTTCCGACACCCTTAATATTTAAACCGCCGGAGTCAAAAGTTAAGCCTTTGCCCACAATAGCTAATTTACGTCGAGGAGTGCCTTCTGGTTTGTAGGTAAGATGAATAAATTTAGGAGGTAAATCGGAAGCTTGGGCGACACCTAAAAAGGCTCCCATTCCTAATTTTTCGCAGTCTTCGCGTTCTAAAATTTCGATAGATAACCCAGTTTCCCTCGCGATCGTTTGGGCAGTTTCAGCCATTGTCAGAGGAGTGCAAGCATTAGGTGGAGCGGCAACTAACTCGCGTGCCAGAAAAACACCTTGGCAAATTTGTTGTGCTTCGGTAATACTGGAGTCAGTACCTTCTAAACCTAAGAGATCGACACTTTCGATGTTAAATTTATTGTCATCGGACTCTGACTTAAAACGGTTATCTTGGAAAAGGGCAAGTTCGACACCTTCCACAAGAGCCTGCGCGATGGAGTTGGGGGTATAATATCCCAGAGGGAAATTAAGAGCAATCTTTTTGCATTTTTGCTTTTTAGCTAACCGGGCACAAGTCGCGGAGGCACGACGCAAAGAGTCTAAAGTGATCTCCCCTTCCTTGCCTATCCCAACCAGGATTACTTTACGGATGGGGTTATTACCAACGCGAGTAACGGCACTACTTCCGACTTTGCCTTTAAATTCTACTTCATCAATAAGTTCTTTCAGAGTCCCGGCTAGTTTTTCGTTAAGTTGGGCTAATTCCCCGGTTATTTCTAGTGTATCTTCAAATAAACCAATCGCTAGGGCATCTCCAGCCCAATCTAAGGGGGATGTGTTGATCGCGTGAAATTCCATGTTTTAATTGATAATAATGACGGCTTCAATTTTAATGATTTTACATCATGCGCGATCGTCTTGTTCCTTTTTTTTCTC
>JBEDKD010000152.1:0-15345 GCA_041172365.1 Cyanobacteriota bacterium
AGAGGTAGGAGAATTAGCCCGTTTTTTAGAGATGAGTCAGACTTTGGGAGAAACCAGTCTTTTAAGAGAGTTTCGGGCTTGGGTGAGGAGTCAATTAGATAATTAATTAGATAATTAGGACACGATCGCGCCTTTAACTATCAATATCGGCATTAAGGAGGGGTTTCTCAATTTTAGGTAAAGGAGGAATACCCTCAATTATATCACCCTTAAATAAAGGGAAAAAATCCATTACTTTCTCCGCCCCCGCCCTTTGCAAAGTATTCAATAAAAATACACTTTCCCTAATAAACAATTCGACATTAATTCCCGAATAAATCGGTTGATAATATCCTAATCTATTAATCCCTTCCCCTAACAAAATCACCGCGCCACGCCAATTTTGATTACTTAAATGATATAAACCCACCGCGATTTGTAAAACCCCTTGATAAAAAGTCTTATCCGGTTCAGAGGATTCCATCCATAGGGCTTCTAAGGTATCATGGCAAGCATAAAACTCTTGTTGATTAAATTCCGTTACACCTTGCCAAAATTCTAGGGGTATTTCTTCAGAGTGGGAAGTCATGGAATGGGTAATAGGGGAATGGGGAATGGGGAATGGGTAATAGGTAATAGGTAATAGGGGAATGGGGAATGGGCAATGGGGAATGGGTAATAGGGAATAGGGAATAGGTAATAGGGAATAGGAGAATAGGAGAATGGGTAATAGATAATAGGTAAGGGCATATTTTTTATTGGGGATTATGGGTGATATTTATTGTTATCAAATATAAGCAACCATTACCAATTACCGATTACCCATTACCGATTACCCATTACCAATCACCCATTACCAATCAGCCATTACCAATTACCCCAAAATAGTTACATTGTCTTACGAACTTCTTCAAGATATTCCAGAGAAATATCCTGAGTATCTCCGACAAAATCTTGCTCAGGAGTCAGAAATAACATACAGTGACATTCTTTACGTTCCCGCATAGGAATGCAAGGACAATTCCAATAAGCTGCTTTTACTTCAGCTTCTTTATCTTCATAATGACGACAAGGGCATAAAGGCGATCCTAATTCATCTTTATGTTTCGCGAGCCCTTCAATAACCACCGCGGTAACAGAAGGTTCAGCACAAAAATAGGTGCCAGTACGTTTCGCGTAGGTTTCGGCGAAATTTTTCATCGCCTCCAGGGTTTTTTGATCTGAGAGGTTTTTTTCTGTTGTGTTCATATCGAAAGGATCGAGCGATTTTATGCAAAGAGCTTTGTCTGATTTTACCTTAGTGTTGCAACGGTTAAGTCCTAATTTTTTTCCTACAAGAAACTTAAGGGTGTCTGAAGTTGGGCGTCGAGGGGTTGATCGGAACGGATCTCGATACCCGGAAAGTCTCGCTTCGCGATGGTTTTTTCCCCTTCCTCTCCTGTGGATGGGGGCCATAGGAGCCAGCGACTCCCTGGGGGAAGTTGACTTAAACTGAGGGGGTTTTGGGTTAACCAGATCAAAGGGATATGGGGAATATTATTTACTCCCTCTTCTCCCACATTAACACCCGCGAGGGCTTCTAATACGACTAAGTTACCGACAATTAAGCCCGTCGCGGCGGTCCATAATCTGACACTTAATTGACGTTTACTCGCGTAAAAATAGAGGGATGCCGCGACGATTACTGCTTCTTCAAAACGATCGCGCTCCCATTTTCCCCCACTATCCAACGCGATAATAACTTCTTGTCCCCCGGTAGAAATTTCTAATTCTCTCACTCGTAATTCGCCAAAACGGGCACTACTGCGCCAATGAATCAAACGCATGGGATCACCATGACGATAGGGGCGGAGGGTACGAGTTACTCCTTGGGTGGCCATTTGCGATTGGGCGCGATCGCTTAACATATAAGTTTCATCTTGTCCCAATTGATCAACTAAGGGACATTTTTGTAAAGGTAAAACAGTGGGATAAACAATAGCACTAGCTTTCGCGATCCGGTTACGGCGACACCAAAATAAACCCAAAGGTGCTCCGGTTCTTAATTGGACATCTTCCCAACGATAAACCCCCCTGCGTTTAGTAAGATGATAATAGGTCCATTTATAAATACTTTGGGGCGGTATGATGTCAATAGATTTATGAACAGGTTTTCCTAAGACAAAGGGGAGAACATCTTGTACTTGTAAAAGGGTTTTTAGTTGGGTTGATTTATTTTCGATTTCAATTTCTACGGTAATTTGATCACCCACTGTGACGGGTTGAATTGGTAATCGTGTGACTTTGAGGGTAGAAAGCGATCGCGGAGGTAAAATTGCGGCTATTCCTAATAGCGCGATCGCGACACCACTGAGAACATAAAGCCATCCAGCCATAGTATTACTAGCTGCGGCAAAGAAGAAAAGAGCAAGAAACGTCAATAACCAACCCGCGAAAGCAGGCGTTACCCAACGAAATTCTAACCAATCCGCGATGCGATATCCAATTCTCATTTATTTATGTTTATCCCTTCTTGGTCATTATGTGATTATAGCAAGAACAAAGAAAAAACTAAAGAAACCGGGTTTCTCACCCCCAAATATTCACGACAATGACGAGTTTAAAGAAACCCGGTTTCTCCCCAAGCCCCCCTTCTTACCTCTTCCTTTGTGTCTTTGTGCCTTTGTGTTTCATTCCTTCTTCCTTCTTCCTTCTTCCTTCTTCCTTCTTCCCTCTTCCTTCTTCCTTCTTCCTTCACTCTTCAATCTTTGCCTGTTTTCGTTCCTGTAATTGTAATAAAATTTGCTGATGATATTCGCGAGTAATAGGATAAAAATAGGCTAAAAACAAGCCAATAATTAAGAAAACGGTAGGTAAAGGACCGATCGCGATACGAATAGCCATTAACGCGGAATCGGGTTGAAGAGGAGCAGTTTTTCCCACCATACTTGAGATAAAGCCAGCCCGTTCTAAAGATTGTCCGACTAACCATAAACCCAGGGCTAAACCCAATTTTTGCAATAATACCATAAAGGAATAAAATACCCCTTCACGTCGTTCTCCCGTTTCCAGTTCATCTAATTCAATTACATCAGGAATCATTGACCAAGGAATGAGATACGCGGTGGATACTCCGACACCTGCCATCACTGCGAAAATATACATTAAACTAATTTGACCGGGTTTGAGGAAAAATAGTCCCCCTTGGGCAATTATCCAAAGACTTACTCCCAGAAAATAGACGATTTTTTTACCGTATTTTTCACTGACTTTACTCCAGACAAATAACATTAATAGTGCTGTGGCTTGTACCGCGATCGCGACCGTTGTAAAAGTCTCTTCGGAAAGTTTCATACAATTGACAACAAAATAAGGTAAAATTGAAGCTGTCAATTGCACCGCCAACCAAGAACAAAGATAAATGCCAATAACATAGAGAAAAGGACGATTTCTAAAAGCAATTTTTACCTGTTCTTTTAAAGGTAATTCACTGGGATGATCTTCTTCAGGAGTGGCATTACTTCTAACTTGTTGCCAAGTTCCGAAAACACACAAGTAAATCGGAATTACCGAGATAATAGCACAAACTCCCCCTAAAATTGTATATTTGAGAACCGGAGTTTCCTCAAATATCTGAAAAATAATCTTAGCTAAAATTAGCGAGAAAATACTACCGCCAATGGAAAAAGCAAAGCGAAAACTATTCAGACTTGTTCGTTCATTATAATCCTTTGTGATTTCCGGTGTTAAAGCGGTATAGGGTAGATTAACTATTGTGTATAAACTCTGAAAAATCATATTAATAAATACATAATAACTAAATAATAACCATTGATTTTGTGTCGGAATAATCCACATTAAAAAGAAGAAAATACCAAAGGGAATTCCTCCGTAAATCATCCAAGGATAACGACGGCCCCAAGGGTGAGAGGTTCGATCGCTTAATACGCCGACAACGGGATCATTAATCGCGTCCCAAACTTTCCCTATCATTAAAATATTACTAGCCATTCCCGCGGGTAAACTGGCAACACTGGTAAAGAAATAGAGAAGAAAAAATACCAAAATATTCGCGGTAATTGCTGGACCGAGATCCCCCGCACCAAAGGCTAATTTGGTGGAAAAGCTTAGTTTGGAAGATTCCGAGGGTGTCGGAGTTACTATGGGAGTGTTTGTCATGGGATTTTCCACAATTTTTTCTTTAAGTTATCGCACAAGAAGAAGGAAGAAGGAAGAAGGAAGAAGGAAGAAGGAAGAAGGAAGAAGGAAGAAGGAAGAAGGAAGAAGGAAGAAGGAAGAAGGAAGAAGGAAGAAGCAATAAAATCAAGGTTTCCAGCCATTAACAATGTCAACCACCATCGAGGTTAGTATCACATCGTGAGAATATCGCGGTCTCCTCCGGCCACTGTACGCGCCTTCGCTCTTTTGTAGAGTAGCATTAATTAAGCATTTTTTCGCCATCGAGGATCTCAAATCAAAAATAGAAAATCCGTAGGGGCTCACCCCCTAGCTCCTCTCCTAGGAGAGGGGTAGGGGGTTAGGAATGAAAAATTAATCAAGTAGTGCAGCCATCTTGCCTGCTTTGCAGCATTTATGGGTGAAACTACCAACCCAATAGTCAAGTTATTTAATTGACATTCATTAGGTATTAATGACACATGGGAATTTTGATAATAAATTCCGTACCTTTCCCTAATTCGGATAAACAAGTTAATTTGCCTCCGTGTCTTTCCACAATAATTTGATAACTGATTGATAAACCCATTCCTGTACCTTTTCCGACGGGTTTTGTCGTAAAAAAAGCATCAAAAATATGCTGGATAACCTCTTCCGATATCCCGGGTCCATTATCACTAATAACGATTTCCATCAAATAATTATTGATGACACTTGTCGTGATTTTTATTTGATTTGGATTTTGTTGGATTTCTTCTGGCGATCGTTGCTTATTATAATCTTCAAGGGCATCGATCGCGTTACTGAGGATATTCATAAAAACTTGATTCATCGGACCGGGATAACATTCAATTAAAGGTAAATCACCATAGTTTTTGATAATATTAATCCCCGGATTGTCACTTTTGGCTTTTAAACGATGATTGAGGATCATTAAAGTGCTATCGAGCCCCTCATGGATATTCACCGATTTTAATTCTGCTTCATCCATCCGCGAGAAATTTCTCAAAGATTTTACGATCTGACAAATGCGATCAATTCCCACATTCATAGAAGATAATATTTTCGGTAAATCTTCAATTAAAAAATCCAACTCGATCGCGTCGATTTCGGCTTGGATTTCCTTGACTGGGTTAGGATAATGTTGCTGATACAGCTTAATTAAATCTAACAACTTTTCGGCATATTCCTTCAGATAGGAAATATTGCCATTAATAAAACTGACAGGATTATTAATTTCATGGGCTACCCCGGCGACTAATAACCCTAAACTTGACATTTTTTCACTCTGAAGTAATTGGGAATGGGTTTGTTTTAATTGAGTAAATGCGGCTTCTAATTGCTGAGATTGCTCCCTTAATTGTATTTCCGAACGCCGTAATTCCTCTTCGGAGTGTTTCCGCTCCGTCACATCCAATTGTACCCCGATAAAATGGGTTAAGTTTCCGGCGCGATCGCACACCGGAGAAATGGAAAGTTCATTCCAAAAATAACTCTTATCTTTACGATAATTCTTTAAAACAACCCGACATTCCCTGTGATTTTTTAAGGCATTACGGATTACGTCAATGGCATCATTATCAGTGTCATCACCCTGTAAAAAACGACAATTATGCCCAAGAATTTCCTCTTGAGAATATCCCGTTAACTTTTCAAACGCGGGATTACAATAAATAATCGGATTATCCGGTTGACTGGCATCCGCGATCACAATTCCTGAACTCGTCGCGGCCATCGCACGATTATATAACCATAACATTTCCTCCGTGCGTTTGCGTCTGGTAATATCTCGAAGAGTGGCTAAATAAGCCATTTCTCCTTCCCATTCTGTTTCTACTAAACGCATGGATACAATCACAGTTTCTTCATCGGTGCGCTTTAACTGCACCTCCGTTTGGGCAACCCTTACCCCCCCAGTATCCACTTCTCGAAAGTGGGGGATTATTTCTGTATCAATATTAATATTTTTGGCGGAAGACTCCACCACTAAATCCCCAAAAAAATCCTGCTCTAACAAATCTTGCCCTTGACAATTAAACAAATATTCCGCCGAGGGATTGACAAAAACTACTTGCCCTTTTTTATTAACTATAATAATCCCATCGGCATTTTTTTCAATGGCATTGCGAAAGCGTGCTTCACTAGACTGTAATTCTCTTTTTAATTCTTCTATCGTTTTTTGCATTTGATGTAATTCTCGCTGATGGGCGAGATCCAACACGGGAGGATAATTATCGGGTTGTATCCTTGCTAACAGTTGTCTAATGTCTTCTGTGATTGCTGGTTTTAATTCGCGTACTGTATTATTGGCAATATTAAATTGCCGATCTGTTTCTGGCATAAACATAGTTCCTTGCCTCCTATTTTAATGATTTCTTAACGAACTGTTCAATTTGAACATTTTTGTCGTGGTTATGGTTTTATCTTATCTTAAGCCCGCATCTCGTGGCAATTTATCATATTTTATTAAGTTATTTGATCAGGTATAACAGATCACATTTTATGCGGATTATTAAATAATTGTAACAAAATATTAAGATTATTTATGATGCTCTGAAGGGTTGAGGAAGTGAGAGGCAATAAAGGAGAAAATGTTAAATTTTATCTGTGATGGGATACGATAAATACGATCGCGTTCTACAATAAAAGATCGTTTGTCTGTTTGAGGATATAAAACCAATGGCACGTCTAGCACTCCTGAGTGTATCGGATAAAACAGGACTCCTTGACTTGGCTCGCACCCTTGTGCAGGAATTTCAATTTGATTTAATTAGTAGTGGAGGCACGGCTAAGGCTCTCAAAGACGCGGGGCTTCCTGTCACAAAAGTCGCCGATTATACAGGCTCCCCGGAAATTTTAGGGGGAAGAGTTAAAACTTTACATCCTCGGATTCATGGGGGGATTTTGGCTCGGCGCGATATGGCTGAAGATTTACAAGATTTAGAGGCGAATAATATTCGCCCTATTGATTTAGTGGTAGTTAATCTTTATCCTTTTGAACAAACGATCGCCAAACCGGGTGTCACCTTGGCCGACGCGATCGAACAAATTGATATTGGTGGTCCCGCGATGTTAAGAGCATCGGCCAAAAATCATGCCCATTTAACGGTGTTATGTAATCCCAATCAGTATGATATTTATTTAGAGGAATTACGCAAAAATAACGGTGAAATTTCTTTAGAATTTCGCCAAAAATGTGCGATCGCGGCTTTTAGTCATACGGGCAATTATGATAAAACTATTACCGCGTATCTCAGCCATCAAACCACGGAAAATAAATCTCTTCCTGTAGATTTTAGCATTTCTGGCAAACAATTACAATCCCTACGCTATGGGGAAAATCCCCATCAGGCGGCCGCGTGGTATCAAACCGGCTCAACTCCGACGGGTTGGACGACTAGCACCATTCTCCAAGGGAAAGAATTAAGTTATAATAACTTAGTTGATTTAGAAGCAGCCCGTCAAATTATTGTCGAATTTCCCGATCAAGCAGCCGCGGTAATTATTAAACATACAAACCCCTGCGGTGTGGCTGTTGGTACAACTTTAGTCGAAGCCTATCAAAAGGCTTTTGAGGCGGATTCTGTTTCGGCATTTGGTGGTATTGTCGCGTTAAATCGTGCCTTAGATGTTGATACCGCGAAGTTATTAACTAAGACATTTTTGGAATGTATTGTCGCGCCTTCGATTGAACCCGAAGCCGAAGATTTACTCAAGAAAAAATCGAAATTACGGGTGTTAATTTTACCGGATTTAGTATCTGGGGCAAAACACACCGTTAAAGTGATATCGGGGGGTTTTTTGGTACAGGAAGCCGATGATATGATTCCTAACACAAGTGCATGGCGTGTTGTCACAGAAAAACAACCCACTGCCGATGAATTAGAGGAATTATTGTTTGCTTGGAAAGTGGCAAAACACGTTAAATCTAACGCGATCGTTGTCACGGGCGATCGCGCTACATTAGGAGTAGGCGCGGGGCAAATGAATCGCGTAGGATCTGTTAAAATTGCCCTAGAGCAAGCCGGAGAAAAGGCCTCTGGAGCGGTTTTAGCCAGTGATGGTTTCTTCCCCTTTGATGACTCCGTGCGAGCCGCGGCGCAAGCAGGAATAATCGCGATCGTTCAACCGGGTGGAAGTATCAATGATAAAGATACAATCAAAGCGGCCAATGAACTTGGTATCGTGATGATATTCACCGATATTCGTCACTTTTCCCATTAATTTTCCGCGGGAATGGCTCATGGCTAATTATTAAATACTGAAGGTAAGAAACTCGGTTTCTTTTTTGATCAAGAAGCCGTGTTTCTTAAGTTTACTAATTAACGACTAGCCCTGAACAATTATTAAGAATCACTTTGAATATAAACAAAGAGAGTAAATATATGGTATCAAAAGCAATAATTCCCCAAGATGTCAAAGTAAAAATTCTTCTTGCCGGGGGGCATCATTACACCTTAAGCCTAAAAACAGACTCCCCACTTCTGCAAGCACTCGTAAAAACTTTAGTCACTCAAACCGAACAATCAACAGGGTTTGCATCCCTCTTTCAAATCCCTATTGATGATGGACGATCAGCCCTGTGTTTTCCCAGTGAAAAACTGGTAGGATTGGTGACAGATCCTCCGATTTATATTCAAGATCCTACCCTTCAACCTCCCTTTGTTCAACATCTGCCACAACCGGAACCTGAACCTGTTCATCAAGGGATTAATAAACCCATTATTAAAACATCAGTTCCCCCAACCATCACCGATGATTTAATCTCTCGTTTCGCTCATATTGACAATTTTTTAACCCCAAAAGAACATCAGGAATTAATCAATTATGTCATCGAAAGAGAAAGGCAATTTCTCCCCACAATGACTTCCACCAATGATGCGAATTATCGTCGCTCAATGGTTTTGCATAGCTTTCCTGAATTTTCTCAATTAATTCTACAACGAGTGAGAGATATTCTCCCTGAAGTGCTGCGTCAATTAAATCTACCGACAAGTTTTTCCATTGCTGACATAGAAGCACAATTAACGGCGCACAATGATGGGAATTATTACAAAATTCATAATGATAATGGTTCCCCCGATACCGCGAATCGTTTTTTCACTTATGTCTATTATTTTTATCGGGAACCGAAAGGTTTTACGGGGGGACAATTACGAATGTATGACAGCAAAGTGGAGAACAATTTTTATGTCGCCGCGGATACTTACACAGATATTGAACCCCTCAATAATCGTGTGGTATTTTTCCTAAGTCGTTATATGCACGAAGTCTTACCCGTTAGTTGTCCGTCTCAAGCCTTTGGGGACGGTCGTTTTACGATTAATGGTTGGGTACGTCGTGCTGATTAAGCATCATTATAAACGGCTTTATCGCTCTCAGAAACTCTCAGAAACCTGGTTTCTTTTCGTCACCAAATTTGTATAAATTAGAAAGAGTTTTCTCTCAGAAACCTGGTTTCTTTTCATCTCAAAATCTGTGTAAAAAATCTCTCGAAGAAACCCCGTTTCTTTTCACCTTTATCAATCAAAAAATATGGAAGTCAAAGTTAAAATTTTTCTGGTAGGGGGATACCATTATACTGTGAATCTTAATTCGGATTCACCACTGCTCAAAAGTCTGTTTGAAGTCGTGGTTTCTCGTACCCGTCCCCTTAAATATGGTTGTCATCAATCTTTTCAAATTCCCTTGGATGAGGGTAAGTCTCTTTTATCTTTTGTTAGTGAGGAATTAGTCGCGATCGCGACTCAACCTGCCTTAGCTGTAAAACAAGTCGATCAATTTCTTTTAAGTGATTCTTGGTTTTTCGATATCCCAGATCAAGTGTTACCAGCTAAATATGTGACAATTGATAATTTTTTCACTCCAGCAGAAAATCAAGCCCTGCTTAATTTAGTGCTCCGCAAAGAAGGTACTTTTGTTGACAGCGGACACGCGGGTAATTTTAATTATGAACATCGTCGCTCAAAAGTCTCCGCGTTCGCCAAAAGTGACGAGAGAGAAATTCATAAACGTCTTCGCGATCGTGTCCCAGAAGTTCTCAAACAATTAGCCATAGAACCCTTTGAAATCGGTGAAATAGAGACCCAAATTACTGCCAGTAATGATGGTGACTATTATAAAATTCACCAAGATCAAGGCAAGTTAAAAAATGCTTCCCGAATCTTAACTTATGTCTATTATTTTTATCGAGAACCCAAATCTTTTTCTGGGGGGGAGTTAATTATGTATGATGGAAAAATGTCACATAATGATTATGTAAAAGCCGACTCCTATCAAGTTATTAAACCCCGTAATAATAGTATAATTTTCTTTCCCAGTCAATATTGGCATGAAGTATTACCAGTAAATTGCCCTTCTCAAAAATTTGCTGATAGTCGTTTTACGATTAACGGTTGGATCAGACACGCGTAAATATGATATCATCAATCTTGAGTAGCCTTCTTGTCTCAACGGCAAATTATCTTGAAAATACTTTTGGTTTTTCCCCTAGGAGGAGATAAAAAAGTAGGGACACGGCACTGCCGTGTCCCTACGGACACTTATCTCATTTTCCCGATGAATGCTTCCCTGAGATGAAAAATATAGTAATTGACTGATTTGAACCAGTAAACTGTGGCATAAACTATGAGTGTTTTAGAAAATATTTTCCTGAAAACAAGGAGAAATTTATGTGGAAAAATATGAATTTACAAATGAGGTTAATTGGTGCTTTTCTCATTATGGGAGTGCTAGTTTTTCTCGTAGCTTTTATCGGATGGAGTGGCACAAATCGCTTGAGTCAATACCTTGATCAGATTAGTGAAACTCAGTTACCTAGTGTGGAGGGTTTATGGAAAGTTAATCAAGGACAAACACAAATTGAATCATCAGAAAGAGCTTTACTTAACCCGGTGCTTACCCTTGAGGAAAGAAAGGCGGAAGTGAATCGAATTAATAAAGCTTGGGAACAAATTAATGATGGATTAAAACAGTATGAAGAAACTCCCAGAACCCCAGATGAAGAAAAACTTTATAAGGTTATGATAAAAGATTGGGATAAATGGAAATTAGCCCATGATAACTTTTTGCTTCTTAATCAAAAGTTTGAAAAAATTGGTCTAGTTAATCCCTTTGAAGTTAAACTAAATCTGATTACTCAAAATAAGGGAAATTCCCCAGAGATGGCTACCGCGAAGGAGGCAGCAACTCTTTACACTCAATTAACGGATCAAGCCAAGACAAATCACATTTATTTTCAAGTATCTGCCCAATCAATTATCAAAGTAGCTGATTATAACCGCGCTCAAGCGATAGAAACGAATAATATAGCCGATCGCGATAGTCAACAAACCAATACTTTAGCATTAGGAGGGATGATATTAGGACCGGTGAGCGCGATTATGTTAGGTTGGTTTTTAAGTATCGCGATCGCGAAACCCCTAGATCAAGCCCTCACGGGGGTAATTAATATGATTGTAAGCTCATCAACAGAAATCGCGTCAACCGTAGAAGAGCAAGAAAGGATCGCGAGTGAACAAGCCGCGTCTGTAAATGAAACAACAACAACAATGGATGAATTAGGAGCCTCATCTCGTTTATCTTCGGAACAATCAGATATCGCGGTAGAAAATGCCCGTCGTATATTAAATTTAGCAGAAGAAGGAACATCAGGAGCACGTCAAGTATTAAACCTCGCGCAGAATGGTAATAATGTTGTGGCGAAAACCGTAGATGGGATGTCTGTATTACAAAATAAAGTGCAAGAAATCGCAGAGAAAATTACCCGTTTAAGCGATCAAGCGACTCAAATTAATAGTATTACAGCAGTAGTTTTCGACTTAGCAAATCAAACCAATATGTTAGCTTTAAATGCCGCGGTAGAAGCAGTTAGAGCGGGAGAAAGTGGGAAAGGTTTTGCCGTTGTCGCGTCAGAAATTCGACGTTTAGCCGATCAAAGTAAACAGTCAGCAGAAAAAATAAAACATTTAATTATTGCGATTCAAAATGCCATTAGTTCTACGGTGATTGTCACCGATGAAGGCACAAAAAGTGTCCGAGAAAGTATTAAATTTTCTAATGATACTTCTCAAGCTTTTTTAGGAGTTACCAAGGCGATTAATGATGTCGTTTTAAATAATCAAGAAAAGTCCGTGAAGGCGATTAATGATATTGTTGTGAGTAATCAACAAATCGCGATGAATGCCAAACAACAAGCTTCAGCTATTGAACAAGTGGTGATTTCTATGAATGCCATTAATAATGGAGCTCGTCAAACCGCGACGGGTATTAGTCAAACTAAAATAGGCATTCAAAAGTTAAATGAAGCGGCTTTGAGTTTACGAGAATTAAGTGGGGGAAAAAGTGCCTAATTTCTCTTGTATAGCAGAAGGAAGAATGATGAAGGAAGAATGATGAATGATGAAGGAAGAATGATGAAGGAAGAATGAAGAAGGAAGAATGATGAAGGAAGAAGGAAGAATGAAGAAGGAAGAAGGAAGAATGATGAAGGAAGAAGGAAGAAGGAAGAAGCATAATTCTTGTACTCCAAAAATCCTATTCTATGATCTCAAGGAGAGGGAAAAATCAACCTTTGTGTCTTTGTGTCTTTGTGGTTCATTTCTCTTCATTTGGTATTACGATCAGACGGCATCGCGCTTTTGGCTTTTTTCCCAAGGGTATAACCACAAAGACACCAAGGCACAAAGGGGAAAGAAAAGAGAGACGATGGAGCCTCGTGGAGCATCCACTTGGGGAAGAAACATAATTCTTGTACTCCAAAAAACCTTAGACATCTCCCAAAATTATAGCTGACATCTTGGGTAGGTTGGGTTGAAGAAAAAACTGAGAGACTTGTCGAGATATCTCAGAATTAAACCCAACCCAAAAAGAGATTCTGACTCCTTTAAAGTTGATTTGTTAACAACCTCACCACATTTTTATACCCATTAAATTCGGCTAACATTAAAGCCGTATAACCTCCTTTATTTTTCACATCAAGATCCGCGCCTGCCCGGATTAACATTTTCACCGCGTCCCCATATCCTCGATGGGCAGCCCACATTAACGCGGTTGCACCTGCATCATCTTGAAGATTGACATTTGCACCCTTTTCTAGTAATAATTGAATGATAAATAAATGATTACGATCGCAAGCTTTCATCAAAGCTGTTTTCCCATTGTCCGTCGTAAAATTAGGATCAAAACCCGCGTCTAATAAAATTTTTACTGTGGGCGTATGTCCGTGCATCGCGGCTAAAGTTAACGCGTTTTCTCCCAAATTTTTTACCTGTAGAAATTCGGGGCGATTGGCTAAATCAATGTTATTAATTAAAGTGTTGACAATAGCATGATGGCCATGCACCGCGGCAACTAATAAAGGTGTATCCCCTAACTTATTTCGGGAGGTAATATTTGCACCATGACGCAGCAGAAGTTCTACAATATTGGTATAACCTTCTATTACAGCCATATTTAACGCGGTTTCCCCGTCTTTATCCACGGCATTAATATCCGCACCTACGTCTAATAAAATAGAGACAATTTTTTCATTACCACCCGCGCTCGCGGCCATTAACACGGTATGATTATCTTGATTTTTTTTATTAACATCAGCGCCCGCGTTTATTAAAGTTTCTACCAGATCAAAATTGCCAAAATCGATCGCGCAAATTAAAGCCGTTTCCCCTTCTTCATCTTGGGCATTAACCTCCGCACCCGCGACTAATAGAGTCTTAACTAATTCTAAATCTCCCCATTTTGCCGCGTACATTAAGGGTGTTTTTCCCTCAGAGGTTTCCACATTTGGATCAATTCCCACATTAACTAAACGTCGAAAAATGGACCTGTTACCCTTACTCGCGGCGAATAATAACATATTAGTATGGGCGATCGCGCCCCCATTCAATAACACCTCTGTAACATCTTGATAACCATTGGCAACCGCGATCCCTAAAGCCGTATCACCATGTTGATCTTGAATATTGACATCGGCGCCGGAAGCCAACAAAAGTCCCACCGTCGCGACATCACCTTGTAAAGACGCGGCCATCAACGCGGTACTACCATCATCATTTTTCGCGTTGACATGGGCCCCCCGCGTCAGTAATAACTTAACCGTATCAAATTGTTTAGAGGCCGCGGCCAACATTAACGCGGTGAGGCCAAAGTGTTCGCGGACATAATTCACCTCCGCGCCATAGTCTAATAATATCCGTACAATCTCTCTGAAACCCTTTTGAGAAGCAAACATCAACGCGGTAGTCCCGTTTAAGTCCTTGGAGTTAGGGTTAACCCCCTGGCCGAGTAATGCTTCCACATAGAGCATATCCCCATTTTTGCAGGCCTGAATTAATAAACCGTCTAGTTTTATCGAAGTCATAATCAATAAGCCCTCATGCCCTTTGGTTGTAACATCCAAGGATACTGTTTAACTGCTATGCTAAGTTTTATCAAGTTTTGTTACAAAAATCTTTACCTGTTATGAATCTGCCAATACCAGAGTCCGTGAAAGTTTGGTCCCAATTCGGTCATCCTGTGATCATGTGGGTATTATTTGCCTTAACCCTGTACGCGATGTATTTAGGAATACAAGTGCGTCGCACCAGAAGTGCCCAAGGGGAAGAGAAAAAACAACTGATTCAGGGGAAATTTAATCTCAAGCACTATCAAGTTGGTTCTTTAATTTTGGCGTTGATGGTGCTTGGTAGCATTGGTGCGATGGCCGTGACTTACATTAATAATGGCAAATTATTTGTCGCCCCCCATTTAGTAGTCGGGTTAACAATGACGGGACTCATCGCGACTTCCGCGGCATTATCTCCTTTTATGCAAAAAGGTCAAGATTGGGCGCGATATACTCATATTGCTCTTAATACCGCGATCGTTGGTTTATTTGGTTGGCAAGCTGTCACTGGGGTAGATATTGTGCTACGCATTATTAGCAAGATGTGATGGGGATTAGGGATTAGGGACTGGGGATAGGGAATTAGGGATTGGGGATTAGGGATTAGGGATTAGGGATTGGGGATTAGGGATTAGGGATTGGGGATTAGGGATTGGGGATTAGGGATTAGGGATTGGGGATTAGGGATTAGGGATTAGGATGGGGAATAGGCAATAGGAAATAGGAAAATTTAACCATTACCAATTCAGTCACCATTACCAATTCCCCAGTCACCATTACCCAGTCCCCAGTCTCTATTACCAATTCCTATCCCCAGTCCCCAGTCC
>JBEDKD010000153.1:0-3293 GCA_041172365.1 Cyanobacteriota bacterium
TTCCTTCTTCCTTCTTCCTTCTTCCCTCTTCCCTCTTCCTTCTTAATAATGCCCCTAGAGGGGATTGCAAATTATGGAAAAAGGGTATTTGCTATTGATGCTGACAAATTTATTGATGCAGCAATCAAAGAGTTAGGGGTTAATTCATGCACATTCCCGATGGGTTTATTTCCCCCGTGGTGGCGGCTGTTACCAGTGTTGCCAGCGCGGGATTTTTAGCTATTTGTCTTTCTCGTACCCGTGAGAATATGGGATTACGATACGCGCCAATAATGGGATTAACAACCGCGTTTATTTTTGCCGCGCAAATGATTAATTTTCCTGTGGCTGGTGGTACCAGTGGACATCTTTTAGGGGGCACTTTAGCCGCGGTAATTTTAGGGAATCCTTGGAGCGCGTCTGTATCGATCGCGACGGTTTTATTGATTCAAGCTTTTTTATTTGCTGATGGGGGAATTACCGCGATCGGGGCTAATATTTTTAATATGGCAATTGTGGGAGTTTGGGTAGGTTGGATTTTAACACAAATTGTCCAACAATTATTAGGGGGTTCCCGTTTTCGTTTGCCTTTAGCCGCGGGGATTTCTGGAGGAATTAGTGTGATTGCAGCCGCGATCGGGTGTTCCCTAAATTTAATTTTTTCGGGCACGGCTACCGCTACTATAATTTTACCTGCAATGGTAGGAGTTCATAGTTTAATTGGTATTGGTGAAGGATTAATTACCGCATCTATTTTAACTTATTTGATTACCGTAAGGCCGGATTTATTACCCGGTGATAAACCTCAATTAAAGAAATGGTTAATTCCTGTAATTAGTACCTTATTAGTCGCGGGAGTATTATCGTTATTTGCATCAGCTTGGCCCGATGGTTTAGAAAAGGTTGCAGAAATTCAAGGCTTTAGTCAATTAGCCGAAAATGTGCGCTTTAGTATTCCCACTCCTTTTGCTGATTATAGTATCGAAGGATTTGGTAAAATTGGCACTAGCATTACAGGTATTATGGGAACCGTAATTTGTTTTGGTATTGCCTTTGGAATTGTCAAAATTGGAAAACCTAATCAGGTATAAATTAGGCTCAGAAACCGGGTTTCTGAAGGATAACATCTTACCCTAGTTGAGAGGGGAAAAGAAACCCGGTTTCTCAAGGAGAAATTTCACCCTAGTTGAGAGGTGCAAAGAAACCCGGTTTCTATACACATAAACCATGACTAAATTTTCTATCTCCTTTAAATTACGGGTTTCTCTGATTCTCGTGATCGGTATTGCCTTACTGAAAACCTCTGTATGGTGGGCCTTAGGCAGCTATGGCGCGATCGCGCTTTTTTGGGTAATCCTGTTAAAACCGTCCCTGAAAATTCTCTCACAACTATTAGGGGCCGAATTAATGTTACTATCATTATTAGCATTACCAATGGGATACGAAAAAGCCAGTTTTATGGTAAGTCGTTCCCTGCTATGTTTATTAATAATGAATAGTTTTCTGATCACATTACCTCCCCATAGTTTAGGCATCGCGTTAAAAGGTTTACCACTCCCAACAACTTTTCAAGAAATAATCTTGTTAAGTGGGCAATATTTAGAAATATTAATATCAGAAATTAATCAAATGCAACGGGCAGCAAAGTTACGAGGATTATCCGGCTCTTCCGGTTGGCTACGTTATACCAGTGCCGCGATGATCGGTTCTCTTTATTTGCGAAGTTTAGATCGCGCGGAACGAGTTTATAATGCTATGATACTACGAGGTTATCAAGGTAAATTACCCCTAGAATCTCAATTCACACGCGGAGATAATTTTCTCTTAATTATGGTAGTTATTATCACAGGGTTATTAACATTTTCTTCCTATATAGCAAGTCTAAATCATTCATAAAGATTTGTAGGGTAGTGCTTTGTGCCTACCCCTCATTGCCCCCCGCACGCGGCAGGGCTGTTTCATTCTACCCTTGAATCGTTCAAAGTAAAAGCGTTCGGCCGATGCTAAAATGCTCAGACGAACGCCAATTCTTTCAAAAGATATGTTAATCTTAATCCAACTTCTCAAAAAAGTCAAGGACTGCCGACGTGCCCAAGGTCAAAGACATCCCTTATGGTTCATCTTATTATTAGTAATTTTAGGGACAATGATGGGCTATATTGGTTATCGCGCCTGGGGGGATTTTGCTCGCAGCGAAGGACCCATTATCCAAAAAACCTTAAAAATAAAAGTCACAGACTTACCCTCATACTCAACCATTAGAAGAGCGATAATCCGAGTAGATGCTGATGATTTACTGAAGGTATTTCAGGAATGGATGACTCAAATAAATCTCGATAAAAAATTGAGTTCAGGAGTATCTATTGATGGTAAAAGTATCAACAGCACTCGGGTTAATCTTCATACTCAAGAGCAAAATTGTGTCAATATAGTCTCCTGTTTTAGTCAGGTAACCTGCATGGTTTTACAGTTAAGCTTCTTTGAGAATAAATCGGGGTCAGAAATTCATCAAGTCTTAGAACTGTTAAGGAATAGCACGGATTCTAACCAACTATTTACTCTCGATGCTTTACACTGTCAAAAGTCCACGGTCGAACTAATTACTGCCCGGGGAAATGATTACATAATTCCCGTCAAAAAAAATCAAAAGAATTTATATAAAGAGACCGAAAAAGTGTGTCAATCCCAGCCCGCAAAAAGTATCGATATTCAGAATGAGAAGGGTCATGGTCGACAAGTCACTCGTCAGGTATCAGTGTTTGAGTATTTACCTAATAATAACCTCAAAGGGTGGGAGTCAATAAAAAGTTTAATTAAAGTAGAACGAAGTGGCTATCGTGGGGTAAAGATTTATCAACAAACTATGTATTACATCAGCAGTTTAAGTGGCTATGCCAGTTTTTTTGCCGAGAAAATACGTGGTCATTGGTCTATTGAAAATCAATTACATTGGGTCAAGGATGTAATTTTGGGTGAAGATACTTGGCCAATTCGCCAGTTTCAAGCTGCTACTAATGTGTCGGTTCTACGCACCTTTGCCCTCAATCTTTGGAGATTTTTGGGTTTTTTATCAGTAACTCAAGGTCGAAGAGCCATTGGTTCAAGGGTTGAGAGGTTTCTAATTTTGTTAGAATGAAACAGCCCTGGGGTCCCTCCTGAGTTTTTTTTCGTACTTACGCCATCCGTATAACCGAGAGGAGAAGCAGTGGACGACGGACAACATATCTTGTACGAGTTCTGTTTCACGACTGTATTTTTGTTGATAGAGAACCATGATTTTACCGTCAAATCTTTCACAGAACCATTCAATGAGG
>JBEDKD010000154.1:0-5041 GCA_041172365.1 Cyanobacteriota bacterium
AAACCCTAATTGGGGGTGGGGATCTTTGGGCCACAAATAAATATACCCAGCCCAATTATTTATAAAGTCGCCGTGCAAGCGCGATGCCAAATTGTCCTAACTATCCGGGCGACTGCTATACGAAACCACGTTAGGGCGAAGCATTCCCGTATTCAGATTAATATTTTAAGCATCAAACTTCTGGGGTCATGCTACGCGCTGCGCGCAGGCTACGCCAACGCCCCTACAGATGTTTTGTTGTTTACTCAATAGAAAAGCACTGTAATATTTGATAAAGTTTGTACTTTCCTATCCCAAATGTCCTAATCTCAATAGTGCTAGACTACAACACAAAAGGCTACAATCGCACCCAAAGATGACATAGATAAAGACGCGTCTTTATCGTTACTTTTTCCCTGTGGTATTAAAGTATTGTCATTATTGCCAAGTACCGGAAAAAATATTTTTAACCGAGTTAGCAATGCGATCAACATCTTCCTTTAAAAGAGGCGGCCAAATAATACCTTTATTAGCTCCCACTTCAAAATATCTGATACTTTCCAAAGATAATAAATGGAGTGATAACGTCAATTGTTTATCAATCATCGGTGCATCTTTTAAGCCATCATAAACAATTTTCAGAGCTAATAAAATAGATGTAACTTGACCCGGAATCGGAGATTGACCTTGTTTTAGACGCGTTAAAAAAGCATCAGGATTTCGTTGAGTTTCCAAAGCATTTCCTTGATCAATGAGAAAACTTCTTGCTGTTTTATAATCCATAAATTTACCTAAAATAACTTATGTTTTTTCGAGGAAGTTAGGTAGGAACCATCTTTCTATCCTATAGAGAAGATGCTTGACATCTTACTCACCCTACTATCTATTTTAGCCTTATTCTTGATTTCTTGTCTATAGCACTCTTGTATTTTCTGGTAAAATCATCAGCAAAACAGAGGTTTTATCCCCTCAAAACATCTGTGTTTATCTGCGTTTATCTGCGGTAAAATCATAAATTATCTAAACACAGCAAAAAATACTCTCGTCATGCCAATTCAAAACACTTCTCCCCCATTGATTCAGTTAACTGGGATTAATTTTAAATAATAACGATATAACGCGACAGGATGATTACCTCCTTTAAAATAATCAGGATCTTGGGGGGATAAATAAATCGCGGTGATCTGATCAGCTTCAATGTGATTTTCTTTTTCTAACCAATGATAATTTGTTGTGGTTTCGACTTCATTGAGGTATATTTGGCTTTCCCCTTGAAAGATTTGTTGGCACACTTCTGTCGCGATAAATTCATTATTTTTCGGTATTTCCGTCCCTCGACTCGTGACAACGGAAACTAATTTTTTATCGCCTTTTAAAAAAGTAATCTGACGATTCGGATTTTGGGGATCGACTTTCACTGATAATACTCCTTTTTCCCCTAAATAGGCTCTCCCTATGTTGAATCCGTTAAAGGCGCGATCGGCTATAATAGAATTGCCGATTAAATTGCTTTTTAGGGATGGGTTTTGACTCGGTTCAAATTTGACGTTGAATTGTATCGGTTGATGGAGATATTTGCGATTACTTTCAAAACCAGGTGTGATTAAATTAGGTGCTAAAGGTGCAACCATGTCGATTAAGCTATTGGTAACAGTCCAAGTTCCCTCCATCCAATTAGGATAGATTAAATCACCTTTGGCAATACTCAAAGAAGGTTTATTTTCCCATTGAGGAAACCGAGAAATACGATCGCGTAATTCCCCCGCGTAACTTGGCTCTAAGCCCAAAAATATAACGACAAAAAAGACTAAGGAAAAAATCAACAGTTTGTGATTGTGCTTCAGGGGGAAAAGACAACGAAAAACTAAATTTTTTCCCTTAAATACTTTCCACGGGTAAAGGTTGCCAAACTTCGCCATATTTCTCCTTTAATTCTTGCCAAGCTTCAACTTGTCCGGGTTCATATTCTCCGGGTTCTCCCCATTGTAAAAACGCGGTTAATGCCGATTCATTGTTATCCTTTAAAAAGCGAATAATATAAGTCGGAAAATCACCGTTTCTCGCCTTTGCCGTTTCAAACTTAATCTGTTTAATGGCATTTATTTTGAGGTGAATTTCCCAATTATCCTGATGAATATTGGCATATATTCCTTGGGGTACTTCTGCATACAAAATCTTTTTAATGGGGACTTTTGCTTCCAATACGGCTGTACCATTAGAAAGAATTAAAAGCAGTGTTTTTAACTTGTGACAGTCTTCTAAAAAATCTTTGAGTGTGAAACTCATCATATTGATCATTATTCCTTTTGGTAATTTAGCTATCTATCTCTCCAGAAAACGTCAATTTTCTGGTAATTATTAAATCACAAAACTTGCTAATTAGGAGAGGACACTTTATCTCTATATTCGGTTGATATTTCTCATTAGCAAGTTCCCTTATTTACAAATTTTCCACGGGGACTGGTTCCCATAATTCCCCATATTTTGCCTTTAATTCTTCCCACGCTTCAACTTGTCCGGGTTCATATTCTCCGGGTTTTCCCCATTGTAAAAATGCACTTAACGCGGGTTCTTCTTTTTCATCTAAAAAGCGAATCGCATAGGTCGTAAAATTACCTCTTTTCGATTCTCCTGTTTCAAATTTAACTTTTTTGATTAAATCCATATTGAGGTGAAATTCAAAGAGTTCTGAGTGCATATTGGCATATTTACCTTTGGGTAATTCTGCATAAAATAATTTTTGAATTTGCCCCCTGACTTCTAAAACTCCCGCGCTACTGGTAACTATTAAGCGCAGTGTTTTTAAGGTTTCGCATTCTTCCAAAAACTCTTTTAGTGTTGCCATAATTTTTTATTTCCACATAACAATAAAGCGAGTTTCTCACATTTATCTATTGAATGAAATGAGAATTTTGGGTTAAGAAACCCGGTTTCGGCCTAAGCGAACCATTCCCTATTCCCCATTCCCCATTCCCTATTCCCTATTTCCTATTCCCTATTTCTCGAATTGTTCGTAAGCAGCAACAATACGCTGAACTAGGGGATGTCGGACTACATCAGCTTGGGAAAGTTCACAAAAACCGATTCCTTCTACATGACGTAAGACTTTTTGCGCGATCGCGAGTCCCGAAGGTTGATTAGGAGCTAAATCACTTTGAGTGATATCGCCAGTCACAACCATTTTAGAACGAAAGCCTAAACGAGTCAATACCATTTTCATTTGACCCGGAGTAGTATTTTGTGCTTCATCTAAAATGACAAAAGAATTATTAAGAGTACGACCGCGCATATAAGCCAGAGGCGCGACTTCAATAATCCCTCTTTCCATTAAATCGGACATTTTTTCCGGTTCAATCATTTCATAAAGAGCGTCATAGAGAGGACGTAAATAGGGATTAACTTTTTGTTGTAAATCTCCGGGTAAAAACCCTAATTTTTCCCCGGCTTCTACCGCGGGACGGGTTAAAATTAATCGTTCATAGTCCTTATTTAGAAGTGATTGAACTGCTAAAATTGCCGCGAGAAATGTTTTTCCCGTACCCGCCGGTCCGATACAAATTGTTAAATCTCGGCTACGAATTGCTTGTACATATTGTTTTTGACGAAAGGTTTTCGCGCGTATTTCGTCACCACGACGAGTTTTCGCTAAAACATCTCGCTGTAATTCTTTTAAGTCATCACCGCGATCGGTATCCAAAGCATGACGCACCGTGAGGATATCTACCCCGGAAATGGTTTTTCCTTCATTCCAAAAACTGGAAAGCGATCGCACCAATTTTTCACATAATTCGACTTGAGAATCGGTGCCAGAAATTAATAATTCTTGACCCCGTAAAACCACCGTCGCGCCCGTTTGTCGAGACAGGATTTTCAGATTTTCTTCCTGATAACCGCCCAACGCGATCGCGCTGGCAACACTAGGCAATTCAATAGTAAGTTTTTCACTCATATAAAAAATTAAAATTAAAAATAGGAAGCTAGGGATTTAGAGAAAAAACCTAGCTTCCTATGGGTATATAGAATCCGACAACCGATCGAGATTGCCAGAGAGAATGCCCCACCGCCAAAGGTTTACCGAAAATCGCGGGGGGATCTAGTGGTACGGAACCGAGGACTCGTAGGACTCCGAGGAGATTCTCTGGGGGGTCTTCCAAGGGGTTCTCGACTACGGGGGGAACCCAAGGGCCGATCGCGTAACGAAGGTCGTAAAGTAGTATGTTCGGTGCGCGGCGGGCCATAACGGGAATCAGTTCTGGGCGTATAACGCGGAGTCTCACTCGCTTGGCCATCATAAATGTCAAGGTAAATAGACTGACCCGCGGTTTTGGCTACTGCTTCCAAGACGGCACGAATGGCATGAATATTACGTCCACCTCGACCATAAACACGCCCCTTATCTGGTTCATCAAAGGCCAGACGAATCCACGCGCGTAGCTGACGTGGTTGAATCTCGCAATCTATTCGCAAAGATTCGGGGGCTTCTAAAAAAGGCTGAACTAAAAAACGCACTAAACCAGCATAGTTAGGATTAGCTGGCGGCTGCACTGCTGGATTCAAGGCTTGCTCCGGCTCCGACTTGTTCAAATACATTGGCTTTTTTCAGGATGTCACGCACTGTATCAGTAGGTTGAGCGCCTTGTTGGAGGCGTCGAACAATCCCAGGAACATCAAGCCGAACTTCGTCAGTTCTAGGATTGTAGAAACCAAGTTCTTCTAAGGGACGACCATCACGACGGGACAGACCATTAGTGGCTACAATTCGGTAGCTGGCCTCCCGCTTCTTACCAAATCGTTTCAATCGCAGTTTAATCATGTGAATACAGAATACTCCTTTTTTGATTGTATCTGATCTTTTGTCATTCGTAATTCCTAATTGGGGAATCGGGAATCGGGAATCGGGAATCGGTAATCGGTAATCGGTAATCGGCTGGGAAGATGGGGCTTGGGGCTGGGATTTGGGACAACCGTAAATACTTCTTCCTTCTTCCTTCTTCCTTCTTCCTTCTTCCTTCTTCCTTCTTCCTTCTTCCTTCTTCCTTCTTCCTTCTTCCTTCTTCCTTAC
>JBEDKD010000155.1:0-16975 GCA_041172365.1 Cyanobacteriota bacterium
TTTCCTTAGTGTCTTAGTGCCTTAGTGGTGAAAAACACCAAGGGCAAAAGGGTAACAAAATTCCCCAGATAAATTTCCTTAGTGCCTTAGTGCCTTAGTGTCTTAGTGTTGAAAAACCGGGCAAGTAACAAAATTCCCCAGATAAATTTCCTTAGTGCCTTAGTGCCTTAGTGCCTTAGTGTTGAAAAACCGGGCAAGTAACAAAATTCCCCCGATGAATTTCCTTAGTGCCTTAGTGTCTTAGTGTTGAAAAACCGGGCAAGTAACAAAATTCCCCCGATGAATTTCCTTAGTGCCTTAGTGTCTTAGTGTTGAAAAACCGGGCAAAATAGTAACAAAATTCCCCCGATGAATTTCCTTAGTGCCTTAGTGTTGAAAAACCGGGGAAAATAGTAACAAAATTCCCCCGATGAATTTCCTTAGTGCCTTAGTGCCTTAGTGTTGAAAAACACAACTACAATAAGACAATGATCTGACAAAATCAACACAGGATATTACCTTTCCCAAATGTGATAAACGGGTGGGGACGATCGCGCCCCGGAAAATCACAAACACGATAGCTTCGCTTGCGCCAAAGGCGATCGCGCTTTTTTCACCCAAAAATAAAAAAAATATAAAAATGGTAGCCTAAAATGAAAAAATTTGCTTTAATCAGATAAAATTAACGGGTAAGATGCGAAACGCGGTGAGGGCGATTTATGACTAACTCTCCTAATCAAGATAATCAACAAACTCCACAAAGATTGCCTAATCCTTGGTGGCGTATCTTACTTATTAGTGGTGTCGGGTTGGGAGGTGTCACCCTCGCGACGGGATTCGGTTTAACTTGGTGGGTACATCAACAATTAGCTCCTCTGATAGAAACACAACTTACTCAACAGATTAATCGCCCCGTGAAAGTCGGAGCTTTACAATTTTTTACCCCTAATAGTATTCGTTTTGGCGCGTCTTCTCTTCCCGCGACTTCCACAGCTCCCGATCACGCGTCCACTCAAGCGGTGGAAGCTAATTTTTCCCTATCTGATTTATTCTTTAATCGCACTTTAACCCTTGATATCCGTTTAATTAAACCTAATGCTTATCTCCAAGAAGACTCTAAGGGTAATTGGCTTAATATTAAAACGAAACCTGCTCAAAAAGCGGGGATGTTTACTACCAAAATTAACTCCGTTGCGGTAGAAGATGCTTTTGTTAGTCTCATTCCCTTCCCCAAAAATAAACAAGAAAAAAAAGTGACGGTTTCTCTCAGTATTAATGAGGGCATTGCTACCTTAATCGACAATAATGAAAGAGTTAATTTAGATGTAAAAGGACAATTTAAAACCGGAGGTAAATTTAGAATTCAAGCTAATTCTTTTTTGCCCAAGGGGGAAACGAAATTACAAGTCTTTGGACAAAATCTTGATGTCCCTGAATTGGCGGCTTTTCTTCATTTACCTAATATTCGTATTCAACGCGGACGTGTTAATGTTAATTTGGTGGTTAATTTAAAAAATGATCGTCTTTTAGGTGTCTATGGTAATACGGCTTTTCCCTATATTAAGTTTAATTTACCAGGGGTGGAAGAGGTTATTAAAACGGAAGGCAAGTTACGCTTTAATGGCAGAAAAATTTTTGTGGATTCTCTCAATACTAATTTAGATAAAATTGCCTTTAATTTAGGGGGAGTCCTCGAATTTGATACCAGTTTTAATATTAATAAAACTAAGGTGGATTTACGAGGCGAGTTACTTCCTGTCGCCACGGATGTGCTTTTAAATACGATCAAAAAACAAACTGATCCAAATTTTGCTTTCCCCCTCCCTTTGGTGGGCGAATTCGGCATGAAAGTCCAAGTGAAGGGGACTTTATTATCACCGGATATTACGGGTTCGATCGCGTCTACTAAACCGATACTCCTTGATCATTTACAATTAAGTCAAGTAAGCACAGATTTTAAATTGACTCTCGATAAGTCTCTGATTTCTCTGAGCAATTTACAGATAAAACCTTCCGCGGGAGGTATCGTTACAGGTGCCGGTGATATCAAATTACCTTTCCCTCCCTTAACTTTAGCAAGTCAAACTCAAACACAACCTTTAACCGCGCCATTACCCACGGCGAAATCACCGGAAAAAATCCCATCGGGGTTATTTATTAATATCAACGCGGAAAATTTGCCCGCGGAGGCGATCGCGTCTTTTTATATCCCAACCAATGTTTCCCAAATTCTCAAAAATAATAAAATTAATATCGGCAATGTCTCAGCCCAAATGCAAATCTTGGGCACCTTTGATAATATCCAAGGAAATATGCAATGGGAAGCCAAACAGGGGACTTATCCCCTTAGTGGAAGTGTGCAACTTGTCAATAATATTGCTAACTTACAAAATATTACCTTAAAAATAGCCGATGGTATTATAACAGTTAATGGCCAATTAAATCAGAGTGGTTGGCAAGCGTCAATTAATACCGATAAAATTTCCCTTTCTCCTCTACTGGCAGAATTACAAACCCTCAAAGACGATCGCGCTCAATTTTTAGTCACCCTTCCCCCGAATTTATTACTCCCCAATGGCTCCCTTAATGGTAAAATAGAACTTTTGGGCACTTATAATCCCACAACCCCTAACGCGATAGCCGCGAAAGCTTCCGGTAGTTTACAATTAATCGCGGGTGATATTATTAATCTCAATGGGGAATTAGGATTAGGGCGTTTTCAAGCCACCTTAGAAAGCGATCGCGTTGCCCTTACCAATATTCAACCAACCCTATTAGCCGCGAAAGTTATTACCAAACAATTACCCCAAGAATTTAACGGTGTCGTTAATGGGCGTGTCACCTTAGCCGGAAATTTAGATAACTTAAATATTAATGAGATTTCCGCCGAGGGAATCAGTCAAATTTTCCTTCCCTCCAATGGCGGTGTGCTCAATGTCAAAGGGATATTAGAAAAAGGGAATTGGCAAACCGATATCATTAGCGATCGCGTGGATATTAACCAAATCCAACCGGGCTTAATCGCGATGGGAATTTTACCCAAAACCTTACCCACCTCCCTCACCGGAAACTTAGATGCCCGTTTAGAAGCCACGGGTACAATTAATAATTTTAACCCTAACGCGATCGTCGCGAAAGCATCAGGAAAATTACAACTTCCCCATGATGCAGGTATTATTAATGCCCAAGGTAACTTAGAAAATGGACGTTGGCAAGGCATAGCCCAAAGCGATCGCGTTTATCTTAATCCCTTACAACCGGGTTTAATCGCGATGGGAATATTACCCAAACCATTACCGAGTGAATTTCTCGGAATTATTAATGGGGAAGTCAACGCGACAGGAAGTTTAGACAACTTTAGCACTAATACTATTATAGCCAACGCGTCAGGACAAATACAATTACCTAATAATGGAATAATTAATGGGAGTGGAAACTTAAACTCCGGAAAATGGCAAGCCTCCGTGAAAACGGATAATTCCTTAAATATTAGTCGCCTACAACCGGGTTTAATCGCGATGGGAATATTACCCAAAGCCTTACCGAGTGAATTTCTCGGAATTATTAATGGGGAAGTCAACGCGACAGGAAGTTTAGACAACTTTAGCACTAATACCATTATAGCCAACGCGTCAGGACAAATACAATTACCTGATAATGGCATTATTAACGGGAGTGGAAACTTAAACGCGGGAAACTGGCAAGCCTCTATTAAGACTAATAATTTATTAGATGTTAATCGTCTGCAACCGGGTTTAGTCGCGATGGGAATATTACCCCAACCGCTGAAAATTAATGGGCAATTAGAAGGGCAAGTTAATCTATCGGGTAATTTAAGTAATCTTAACTCAAACGCGATCGCGCTCCAAGGCTCAGGGAGTCTGATTTTTGCCAATGGGGGAGTCGTCAACGCGAAAGGGAAATTAGAAAAAAATCTTTGGGATGCCGTTATCAATACAGAGCAGATGACAGTTAAAGGGTTAGAATCAACCCTAATGGCTAATGGGTTAATTTCCCAGACTTTACCTTCACAATTAAATGGTAATATCAATAGTCAATTGAATCTATCCGGCAGTTTAGATAATCTCAAAACCGACGCGATCGCGCTTAACGGATATGGGCAAATACAATTACCCAATCAGGGCGGCATGATTAACGCGATCGTCACATCTAATCATAGTAACTTACGGGTGTTATTAGAAAGCGATCGTCTCGCCTTAAGCCCCTTTTCTGCCCTAATGCCCCCCCTTCCCAACGCAGCAACAAACAAAACGGGACCCGGAAGGGATCTCCGTGGAGAATTAAATAGTAAAATTGATATCCGTGCCAACCTTAACCAATTAACACCCCAAGCCATAAAAGCATCAGGAAAACTACAATTTTCCCAATTTCCCATAGCAGGAATAAACCTCACTCCCAACAGTGCGGAGGGAAAAGACGAAAACTTTACCACCACAGTTGAATGGGATGGGCAACGCATTTCTCTAAATACCATAGACAGCAAAGGAATAGCCGCGAATGGATTTATTGCCGTGGCATTTCCCGACAAAGGAAATCCCAGCATATCCAATATTGATCTTAACCTCAAAGTTGATAACTTCAACCTCGCGACACTCTCCCAATTTGCCAATTTAAAACCCCTAGGAGAAAATGCTACCGAGACAAACTCTCCCGTCACGGGATATGTAGGATTTAATGGCAAAATCAACGGAAACTTAAACACATTAACATTAGGAGGCGATGTCGAGTTACGGAATTTCGCCCTTCCCCAAGTAGCATTTGAACCCCTATTAACAGGTACGATTAAAGGGGGCATAAATCAGGGACTTAACTTACAATTAAATGGCAAAAAAGATCGGGTAGAAATCGCGTTAAATCAAAAATTTCTCCCCCAATCCTTTTTAATTCGTCATAATGAAACCCTCGCAATGGGAAATATCGAGCGCGATCGAGCCCTGATCAAAGTCGAAAAATTCCCCTTAGACGTATTAAAACTTGCCCCCCTTCCCGCCCAAGGATTCGATCGCGTAAACGGTTTAACATCAGGAGAAATTACCATTGTTGGATGGGAAAACATTTTCCAACAATCTAACCCCATAGCCGCCCTTAATAAAATCCAAGCCACCGGAAACATCGCGATCGAATCTCCCGAAATCGGATATATCAAAGCCGATAACTTCCAAACCCAATTCAACTATAGTAACGGCAAAGGAATCATCAAAAACGGACAAATAAAAATCGGACAAAGTTTATACAATTTTGCGGGAACCCTCGCGCCCGATGCCACCCCCCAATTACAAGGCAAAATGCAGATAAAAGACGGCAGTTTATCAGATATTCTCATTGCCTTAAAATACTTTAATATCGAAGACTTCGGAAGAGGATTAAACCCCCCTAACTATGGAAACGCGTCCGACTTAAAAACCGTCGCGGTAGGAATATCCAACGCGCCCTTAATGCGACAATTACAAAGGTTATCCGAAATAGATGCAATTATCGAAAAAGAGCGCAGTAAACCCAAAACCATTAATTTGCCCCCCCTCAAGGAATTACAAGGCAAATTCAACGGAGAAATCACCGCGACAGCCTCTTTCGATACAGGATTACAAGCCCAATTTAATCTCCAAGGAAAAGACTGGTTATGGGGAACTTATAAAGCCCAAGAATTATCATTAGAAGGGGGTTTTAAAGATGGCACATTAACCATTCAACCCCTGAGAATTTTATCAAACGATACCCTCATCGGTTTTGCCGGACAAATTGGAGAAAAAGCCCAATCTGGGCAATTACGCATTAAAAATATTCCCGTAGAAGAGTTAGCAAAATTAGTAGAATTACCCTTAGTTGATGTGAGTGGAAACTTAAATGTCAGGGCAAATATCGCGGGAAATATAGAAAACCCTCAAGTCGTGGGAGAGCTTAGTTTATTAGAGGGAAACCTCAACCGTCAACCTATTAAAAAAGCCGAATGGGGTTTTAGTTATAATAATGCCCGTTTGAATTTTGGAGGCCAAGCTTTTGTTACCAAATCCGAACCCGTTGACTTTCAAGGAAGTTTTCCTATAGATTTACCTTTTACGAAGGTAAAAGCTGAGACAGAAAATATCGCGATGAATATCAGTCTGAAGGATGAAGGAATTGAACTTATTAATATTCTTACCCCTAATCTATCCTGGCAAAATGGTAAAGGAAGTGTGCAATTAAAAGTAGAAGGCACATTAAAAAATCCCATCGCCCAAGGGTTTGCCACTTTTGACAATGCCACCGTCAAAGGTTTAGCTTTTCCTGAAGGGATTACCGGGTTAACAGGTAAAGTCGAATTTATCGGCGATCGCGTTCGAGTTAATAATATTAATGGAGTTTTTAGTAAGGGAAAAATTGTCGCGAATGGCGTAATCCCCATTTCCCAACCTTTCGCCAGCGATGACGGCGATCGCGCCAATCCCATTAAGGTAAAATTGGAACAATTAGCCTTAAATCTCAAAGGCATTTATCGAGGAGGAGTAACAGGAGCGATCGAAGTAGGAGGAACCGTTTTAAATCCACTCCTAGGGGGTGATATTGGACTATATGATGGTCAAATCTTCTTAGGAGGAGGGGGAGACATCGCGAATAAACCACCCACCACAGACGGAAATAACCCCTTTGAATTAGGATTTAATAACCTGCGTATTAACCTAATAAAAGGCACGCGTGTTAGTAGTCCACCCGTGGTTAATTTTATCGCGAATGGGAATTTAACTATTAATGGAACCCTAGATAATATTCAACCACAAGGTACAATTAGCCTCACTCATGGCTCAGTAAATCTCTTTACCAGTGAATTTAGACTCGCGGGGGGATATCGTCAAACAGCCACATTTGTACCCTCTCAAGGACTCGATCCCAATCTTGATGTCCGTTTAGTGACAGCGGTCCCAGAAGTGTTACAATATCGACGGCCTGCCACAGCATTAGCCGCAGAAATAGCCGATCCTATCACCAATGTGGGAGACGCGCGCACAGTTCGGATTGAAGCAACAATTAAAGGAAAAGTCTCTCAATTAGAAGATAATCTCGTTTTTAGTAGTTCCCCCAGTCGCTCAAAAGAAGAAATAATTGGTTTATTAGGTGGTAGTTTTATCAATGCCTTCGGAAAAGAAGGAGGAACCCTCGCGATCGCGAACTTAGCCGGAGCGAGTATTTTTAATAATCTGCAAAGCGCGGTAATAAATGCCACAGGTTTAGGAGAATTTCGGCTATTTCCTACCCAAAATTATCGGACAAGTCCCGCGGCTAGTCAGGATACAAAATCCACTGCCACGACTCTAGGATTAGGATTAGAAGTAGGCGTTGACTTAAGCCATAATTTCTCAGTTTCTATCCTGAAAATTCTCACCACCAATCAAATCCCAGAATATAACATCCGTTACCGAGTAAATGATAACATCTTAATCCGCGGTACTACTAATTTCCAAGATGAAACTCGCAGCACCATTCAATATGAAATCAGATTTTAAAAGAAGGAAGAAGGGTGAAGGAAGAAGGAAGAAGGGTGAAGGAAGAAGGGTGAAGGAAGAAGGAAGAAGGAAGAAGGAAGAAGGAAGAAGGAAGAAGGAAGAAGGAAGAAGGAAGAAGGAAGAAGGGTGAAGGAAGAAGGAAGAAGGGAGAAGGGAGAGGTAGGTTAGTAGGGACACGGCAGTGCCGTGTCCCTACAGTCGGATGCACTATATTAAAGCAGAAAAAAGTGAGTATTTTTGGTATAATAGAAAAGGTAAAAGAGAAAAATCTCATCAACCCAAAATCACCAATCTTACCCAGAGAGTTAAACTTATTATGCCAAAATGGAAAGTAACAACAGAATTTACCTTTGATAGTGCTCATTATATTAAAGACTATAACGGTCCATGCGGTCGCTTACATGGTCATACTTATAGAGTGCAAATAGAAGCCATTTCCGAGCAACTTCATTCCTCCGAATTTTGTCCCCATCCCGTCATGGTAGCCGACTTTAGAAGTCTGAAATGGGCGAAAAAAGATGTTACCAAAGGAGGCTTAGATCATTGTGTCTTAAATGAAGTTATGCCCCCAGAATATGAAACCACCGCGGAAATGATTGCTAAATATATTTATGATGAAACAAAAAAACGTATTCCCTCCGATATTCAATTAAAAGTCCGTGTCTCCGAAACTCCTAATTCTTGGGCTGCTTATGAAGATTAGGTAATAGGTAAGGGGTAATTGGTAATTGGTAATCGCGGATTATACAGTATCCTTTGTAGGGTGGGTGAGGTGGCGATTATCCTCACATCTCATGGAAAAACTAATAACCCACCTCACCCACCATCTTCATTTTTCTTCATACCCCCCAACCGCCTCAAAAATGGAGGCTTTTTTAATATTCGCCTTTATCCACCCGAAAAACTATACCCGATTCGTTTTATTTTGGATAATTAATTGCAAAAGGGATAACCCTAAAATCACGAGAAATAATAACAACGCGATCGCGCACGCGTAACCAATCTCTAAATCTTGAAAAGAGCGATCGTATAAATAATAAACCAGAGTTTTAGAACTATTAAGGGGTCCACCTTGCGTCATAATATAAACCTCTTCAAAAACCTTCATCCCAGAAATCGAAGAAATCACCGCGACTAATACCAAATAAGGCTTCATTAACGGGATCGTAATATCCCAATGTTGGCGCAAACCCTCGGAACCATCTAACGCGGCCGCTTCATATAAATCCCCCGGAATACCTTGCAAACCCGCTAAATAAATTACCATATAATAACCTAATCCTTTCCAGATAGTAACAACCATCACACTCAATAAAGCCCACTGGGGACTGGTTAACCAAGGAATAGAAGGTAAAGAGAAAAATTTAGCCAACATATTAAATAATCCCGTTTCCGCGTAAAGCCATTTCCAAGCTAACCCCGCGACAACCATTGAAATAACAACAGGAGTATAATAAGCCGCACGAAACCAATTCATCCCCCGCAATTTTTGATTCACCAAAATAGCTAACCCAAGAGGCGCGATCACTAAAATAGGTACAACCCCAATCAGATAAATTAAAGTATTGCGAAGCGTTTGCCAAAAAACCGTATCTCCCCAGAGACGTTGAAAATTTTTCAACCCTACCCACTGGGGTGCGCTCGTTAAATCATAATTCGTAAAACTTAAATAAAACGCTTGAAATGCCGGCCAGACAACCGTTAAAATTAGAAAAAACAAGGCCGGGAATAAAAATAAATAAGGAATGAGACGTTGACGCTCTTGGAGTGTTATCATAGAATGGAGAAATAAAACCAATTGATTAATTTTATTTGATATGTCAAACAAAAATTTAACACAAGGAATGTTACTGACACGGATGACAAACCGTATCCGTCAATCCTTAGAATTACAAGAGATATTATCCGCGACAGTGGAAGAAATGCGAACATTTCTGGACACCGATCGCGTCAAAGTGTATCGCTTTGAAGAAGATGGTAGTGGCGAAGTGATCGCGGAGTCAGTGATCAAAGATCGTCTTCCTTCCTTATTAGGATTACATTTTCCCGCGATGGACATTCCCCCTGCATCTAGGGAAATGTTTATTAAAGCACGAACGCGATCGATTATCAATGTCGCGCGAGAAGAAATTACCCTTTCACGCTTAAGTAACCCCCGGAATACAGGAGACTTGACAATAGAAGAAGTCCTCGCGTCTCCCCTCAAAGATATTCTTACCCGTCCAGTAGATCCTTGTCATCTCCAATATCTGCGTAATATGGGAGTATTGTCAAGTCTAGTCGTTCCCATTCTTTATGGAAAAAAACTTTGGGGTTTAATCGCGTCTCATCATGCAGAGCCGCGGAATTTTTCCTATAGAGAATTACAAGTTGTACAAATGATCGCGGATCAAGTATCCGTTGCCATTTCCCAATCGACTCTCCTTCATCAAACCCGCGTTAAAGTAGAGCAAGAAGCGATCATCAATCAAATTGCCACTTGGTTACACGCGCCTTTAAATATCCCAGATATTATGCAAGCCGTTCTTAATAAAGTAGTAAACGCGGTTAATGGGAGTGGAGGTCAACTTTATTTCATGTCTCAAGAACCTTCTTCACCCTCTAGTTTTTATACCTATGGCAACCTCCCCAAAGGAAACAATGGTCAAGATTTAACATTAGAAGAAAACCAGAATTTTTTGCAAAATATTCTCGATATAATCACCGGTGAAACTTCCTTAGAAATTATCCAAGAAGTCAAAAACTTAGAAAAAGATATTTCCTTTTTTGACTCTAGTTCAGAATTATTGATGACAGATTTACCCTTGTCCTGGCAGGAAAATAAATTGCTTTTGCCCGGTAATAAATTACATATTATTAGCGATATTTATCAAGAGGATAAATACCATTTAATTCACCAATATTTTCAGCAAACAGCCATTAGAGGAATACTAATTTTTCCCTTGAAATATCGTCAACATTTACTGGGTTTTCTGAACATTTTTCGAGATGAAATAGATACAGATATTACCTGGGCGGGGCGTTTCAATAACGATGAAAGAAATCAACAAGTTAGAGAATCTTTTGCCGCATGGCGAGAAGAAAAAAAAGGTCAAATTAACCCTTGGAAAAAGGCAGAAATTGAATTAGTAATTGGCACAGGGACTCACTTAGGGATGTCCGTGATGCAAAATTTACTTTATCATTGGGAACGAGAACAACGTCTCCTAGTCGAATTGCGAAATCAAGAATTAAATTCAGCCCGTTCTATTGCGGAAGAAGCCAGTCGTTTAAAATCAGAATTTCTCTCCTCAACCAGTCACGAATTACGCACTCCTTTAAGTGCGACGCTCAATTATTTAAAAATAATGAAGGAAGGATTTTATGATGACGAGAAAGAATTAAAAGAATATATTAATGTGGCGTATAATTCCGCAGAAAAATTAGTGGAAATTTTGAATGATGTCCTAGATTTGGCGAAAATTGAAGCGGGACGCATGAGTCTTAATTTAGAGATAGTGGATTTGCGATCGCTCTTAGAAGAGAAAGGCAAACTGTTCCGGTTAGAAAGTCGGAATAAAAACATAAACTTTACGATAGAATGTGAAGTTGAGAGCGTCTGGGCTGATGAATTAAAACTCGGTCAAGTCTTGACAAATTTACTATCAAATGCCTTTAAATTTACCAGTGAAGGTGAAATAAAAGTAAAAGTCACACCCTATCAAAATGAGTTAAACCCCAAATTGTCAAAAGACATGATAAAAATTGCCGTCAGTGATAGTGGAATAGGGGTAGAACCCGAAAGTCAAGGTAAACTATTTGAAGCTTTCGTACAAGCGGATGGTTCGATTAAACGACGCTATGGGGGGACGGGTTTAGGGCTCGCGATCTGCAAGCGATTAATACAAATAATGGGAGGAAAGATATGGATGGAGAGTCGTGGAAAAGGACAAGGAACGACTGTCGCCTTTATTTTACCCCATCAGCCAGATGATAGTCCTTCCCCAGATAAAGACAGTATCTCATAATTATTTTCTTATGTTTTCACCTGTCACCTAAGACAGTATAATTACTCTGAGGGCAAAGGGAAAAGGAAAAATCTCTTCCTTCTTCCTTCCTCCTTCTTCCTTCTTCCTTCTTCCTTCTTTCTTCTTCCTTCTTCCTTCTTCCTTCTTCTTTCTGAATAAATATAGAGGTGTCAATTGAATATTCTATTAGTAGATGATGACTATTTATTAGCCAAAGGTACTGCCAGATTAATTGAGCGTTTAGGGCATCACAAAGTAATAATTACAGATAATCCCACAGAGATTTTCAGCTTGTGTCGCACGGGAACAATAGATATTGTACTGATGGATGTTAACCTCCCCGGAGCCCTTTGGGAAGAGAAAGAAGATAAAGAAGATAAAAGTGTGAGTGGTGTTGATTTATCTCGTTTTCTGAAAAACGATCCACGGACCCTGCATATTCCTGTTATTTTAGTCACAGCCTATGCCATGTTAGCCGAACGACAACCTCTTTTATCAAGTTCTCAAGCCGATGAACTCTGTACCAAACCTATTACAGATTATGAGAGTTTTTTAAAGTTAATAGATACCCTTTATCACAAAAGTCAACAACAGAAAGACACCAGATACAATGAGCCGTAGAAATAATAAAAGCAGTAGTTATTCACAGGGGAAATCCCGGTGATGGGGGATAAATAACCGGGTGATAAAATTGGCGATATTATTACCGAAAAAGCAAAACCGTGAAGAATCTCTAACTCCCGTTGAGATTCTTCGCGGTTAATAATATTTAAGGTTTTTGCTATTGACGATCGCGCCATCTCCGATACAATAGGTACTATCAAAAGGTTTTGGCTAAACCACTTACTCTAAAGCCACTAGAGTCTAGTATTAAGGAAAATCACACAAAACCAATTTAGTTGCTAACATCGCAGACTAAAACCTAAAGGATCTGAGTAGGTACGTGAGTATCGACAAAATCTCTTCTTCCACTTCCTCTTTCGGGTTTTCTATCAAACTTATTATCCGTTTCTGCTGACATCATACCGTGGTAGTTTGTTGAGGCTTCGATCGCGCTATCAGCAGCATGGGCGGTGGTGATGGCTTGGGCTTTAACACTAAAGCCGAGGGAAAGTAGAGTTAAAATGATTGCAGTGTAAGTACGCATAGTAGGTAGTCCGTTTTTGAGTGTCCACCTACTAATACGCAAACCCCCCTATAGCATCAGGAAAGTCATTGAGAAATTTTCAAAATTATGTTTTCCACCAGAAGCCAATGCCCCCTGTGATGGAATTTTCCCTCTACTGCAAGGGTTTCTCCCGTTGGATAATGTTGTAATGCTTCGTCGAGGAGGGCATCTAAGGTAACTAATGTCCATTGTTGCTCCGCGCCTGTGTCTGCCCTAGTCAGGGTAAGGGTATAGTCTTGTACTCCCTTCCGATGGAAGATCCCCACAATGGGAGAAGGGGAGACAGGTGACGGGCTATATATAGATGTTTTTCGGCTCGGATAATTACCTGTGATGGGGTAATCTTGGGGATGCTCTAAATAGTAATTTTGCCAAAATAGCCACTCTGAGTCATCAGGGTTTAAATTAAACAGGGGAATCACAGCCCCAGGCGCCCAAGGATCTTCTAAAAGAGCTTTTTGCAGGAGTCTTACGGATAATTCTCTGGGTTGACAACCTTTTTCGACACATAACGCCGCCGCCATTCCTGCACTTTGTCCAATTCCCATTACCACTGGTTGTAAACGAGTCGCGCCATTGGCAATATGAGATACGGAAATATTTTTTTCACATACTAAAAAACCATCTATTTCTCTGGGAATTAAGGCACGATAGGGTATAGTAAAGGGTGTTCCAGTCCATCGTCCCCCCCATCTAATTGATTTTGATTTTAAGCTGATTTTCCCACTCGTATAATGATGATCGTTGGCATAGTTTCCGATCGCGATCGTGTCACATTCTCCCCTTTCATTAATCGGTAAAGCCGCAACTCGCCCATTTAACATAGGTAAAATATCTTGTTCTCGAATCGTTGTTAAACCCTCTAATCTCCTACTTTCTCGATAATAGGGATGAAGAGCAAAGCAGGAAGGAAGAAGGAAGAAGGAAGAAGGAAGAGGGGAAGAAGGAAGAAGGGAAGATTTTTGATTGATTTTGGGGAAAATATTGTTGGCTAAACCGTAACGTCTGCCTAAATTTTGTTGAATAAAACGGGCAAAATTTAGACTATGCCAAAAACTCTCCTGTAATACCTCTCTTTTCTCTGCTTCCGATTTAATTAAACGTCCTAAATTTGTGCTATAATCATTCCCTTTATCGGGCCAATTAATCATTAATAATCCCCCCGGAAGTCGCCCATAATTGATAAACTGTTCCGGTGTATAACCCTCCCAAGCCCCCATAAACTTTTCCGGTGTATCACCGAGGGGAGAGGGAGGTATTTCTAACGCGTTTTCTCCTTCGCCAAAATCTTGCATTATTACCACCCAAGTCATCCCTTGAATGGGTTCATTTTGGGTTAATTGATTAGGTAAAATAGGGCTACTGGGTTCTCCCCATTTTTCTTGTAATTCCCATCCCCAATAATAGGGAATTTCTCCTAATTCTAAAAGATCCCCTAATTCGGTTCCATCTATAATAATTTTAGCATAAATTCTCAGGTGGGGAAACTGCACTCCCATAATTTGATTATTCTTTTTGAGGAGCGCTATCGCGTTTTCTCCCTGTATCCACTGTAAATTAGGTAACTCTCTCACCCAATTCGCGAAAATCTCAGCACCGACACGCGGATCAAAATTGAAAAAACTCACCCATCCGCGATCGTCTCCATCAGCTTGATAATGATTTAATTCTTTTAAAAATGCTCCCCATAACCCCGTTTGAAAAGCCAATAATTCATTGCCATCGGGAGCAGAAACCCCCGCGCTCGTTAACATTCCTCCTAACCAAGGAAATTCACTGACTAAAATTGTTTTCGCACCGCGTCGCGCTGCTTGAATAGCCGCGGCAGTTCCCCCTGTACCTGCACCAATGACTAAAACTTCTGTGGTTAATTCTTCCATAATCTTCACTAATTAGTAGGTTGGGTTGATGTAGAAACTTGTCGTTAAAATTACGATATCTCATCATTCAACCCAACCGACATATTGAGAAATTTACTTTTTTCCCAAGGGTATAACCACAAAGACACGAAGGCACAAAGAGGAAAGAAAAGATATCTGAAAAAGTCTATCGGACCCAAGTGGATGCTCCGAATTACTCCTTTGTGCCTTTGTGCCTTTGTGTTTCATTTTATTAGACTAAATCTTGCACTTTGGCTTGGTATTCTTCCGTAGTAATACGGCCGGCTTTTACATCATCATTCAGGGTATTTAACTCCCCTTCTGTATCTTTTTTCTTAGCCGCGATCGCGTCGGCATTATCCGCATAAGCCGTTTTACCTTCTTTCTTCGCGTCTTCAAACACTTTCTTCAAAGTAGCGCGATCGATTTGACGGCCACTCGCGTAAAATTGATTAGTGGCTTTCCCCATTGCCCAAGTTAAAGCAAAATTACTCGTGGCGGCGGCAACCATACCACCACCCGGAATAAATAAGCCCAAAGTTCCTACTACTAAATACACCGTAAAGGACGCGGCAAAGGCTCCTAAACCTCCAAACAAATTGCCAATAATAGCTAGGGCATCTTGACCTTTAGGATAACCCCATTTTGCCCCGATTTCATTCATCATTTTTAAAGTCAAACCCAACGCGGTTAAACTACTGATAATTGATAAACCCGGAATGGGATTAAGACCTAAAACAGCACTGGACGTGGCATAGTTTAAAATCGTTTTGTTAATATTTTCTTCTCGTTCTTTTTCATCAATGATTTTCTCAATCTTCGACAAGTTAACTACCTGTTTTAAACCATGAATTGCATTTCCTAAAATTGCTTTCTCCCCGGCAGGAACATCAAAATAAGTGTTTAATTGATCCAGTATTACTTGTTCGGAACCACTGCATTTACCATCGATATAAGCCATTGTATAGGCTGAGTTATAAACGGCTTTTTGTGCTTCCGGTGTGATAATTAGAGGCATAAGTTCATCAAGGGATGTTTTTTCCTCTAATAGAGTATCAATGGTAATACCTTCAGGAAGTTCAAATGTCAAGATCGCGTCTTGGAGGGCTTCTCGTTCTTCTGCTGAGATTTTACCATCTGCCTGCGCCATACAAACGAGGATTTTGAGACCCGCTAAGGCTTCTCTTTGATTAGTTGACATAAATCTGTTTCCTATTATGGGAATTGAATAATCTTATTATAGTCGATCCAACCCGCAGGATCACATTTCTCCTAATTTTTTTAAGATTTGATAAAATTACCTGAGCAAGCTACTTTCATTAAATCACACTTTATGTTAAAATTACTCAGGTGTGATGAGGAGTCAAGATGAAAGCACAAGTTTTTCGAGGTGTCAATCAATTAAGTTATGAAGAAGTGCCTCTCCCGACTTTAGGCCCCGATGAAGTGCTGGTACAGGTTAATGTAGTGGGATTATGTCAATCTGATATCAAAAAAATTCGTTATCCTCTTTACGAGCCCCCCCGCATATTTGGCCATGAAACCGCGGGAACGATCGCGGCTATTGGTGTTGGGGTAACTAACTGGAAAATCGGACAAAGAGTAGTCGTCATGCACCATATTCCCTGTATGCACTGCACCTATTGTCTCCATGAAAATTATTCCATGTGTGACACCTATAAAAATATTACCACAACCGCGGGTTTTATTCCCAGTGGTGGCGGTTTTGCTGACTATGTAAAAGTGCCGGGGCATATTGTTCGCAATGGTGGTTTAATTCCTATTCCCGATCGCATCTCCTTTGAAGAAGCGAGTTTTGTCGAGCCGACAAATTGCTGTCTTAAAGCTGTGAAAAAAGCGGGAATTTCCCCAGGGGATACCGTCTTAATTACCGGGGCCGGTCCCATTGGCTTAATGTTTATCATGTTAGTGAAATTATTCGGCGCAAACGCGATCGTGACTGACTTAATACCCGCCCGTATTGAGAAAGCATTAAAGGTAGGAGCCGATGCCGCGTTTGATGCACGAGATCCAGACTTATTAGGAAAAATTAAAGCCTTAACCTCTGGAATGGGAGTCGATACCAGTTTATTAGCGGTTCCCAGTGATAAAGCCTTTTTTCAAGCCCTAGAAAATACACGCAAAGGCGGTAAAATTTTATTTTTTGCCGAATTTCCCGATGAAGTCCAAATTCCACTTAATCCCAATATTCTCTATCGCAATGAAATTGATTTAATGGGCAGTTATAGTTCATCATTTAAACTGCAAAATCTCGCGGTAGATATCGTCTTTAATAAACGCATAGATGTCACCAGTTTAATCAGCGATCACTATCCCTTAAAAGATTTAGCCCACGCGGTTGAACAAGCGATAAATCCTACACCCAATACCTATAAAATTCTCCTTTATCCTGATAAGTAATGGGGAAGGGGTAATAGGGAA
>JBEDKD010000156.1:0-19350 GCA_041172365.1 Cyanobacteriota bacterium
GGCCTGTCTGTTTGGTGGCAATTATATGGGCAAACCCGCCCCTACAAACCCTAATTGGGGGTGGGGATTTTTCGCCCACAAATAAATATACCCAGCCCAATTATTTATAAAGTCGCCGTGCAAGCGCGATGCCAAATTGTCCTAACTATCCGGGCGACTGCTATATCAACTTTTGTTCGCGATGATCGCGCTTTCCATAAGCCCACCGCTCCTGTTAAGTATTTTGCCGCGATCGCCAATGGAGATTTAGGCATTATTAAAACGAAGCGAAAAGCGAATTTTAAGTTAATTGTAGCTCCTTATTCCTGAGATTCAAAGGGGAACATCCCGATTATGCCAAAAATGGGATGCTCCCAGCTCACAGTCAACCGTTCAAGTTTTTTTAAGAATTAATAAGGTGATATCATCATAAACTTTCTGGGTTCCAATATGTTCTTTAAGATCGTCAATAACAACTTCTTTAATTTCCTCAGCCGATAAGAGATAATGCTTGGTAACAACCCCTATTAAACGCTCTAATCCATATTGTTCCCTATTCATATTTTCCGCTTCCGTAATTCCATCGGTATAAAGAATCATTATATCCCCAGGGTGTAAGTCAATTTCAGTTTGATTCACCCAATCGGTAATATTTTTCTCTAATCCAATAGGAAACCCTAAATCAATGGTATCAATTAATTTAAGTTCTCCACAATGACTTACCAGGATAATCGTTTCATGTTGACCACTAATTTTACATTTTCCGGCTTGATAATCCACTAAAACTATAGTCATATTCTTATCGCAGTTCATCCGTTGTAAATTGCCAAAAACCGCGAGATTTAAAAGATTTAAAAATTGAATAGGATCGGTAATATTACTTTCCAATAGAGTCCGAACCGCCATTTGTACCATCATCATTAATACACCACTTTCTAAACCATGTCCAGTGACATCACCAATCGCGATTTTTACCCCGTCTATATGGGGAATAACATCATAATAATCGCCCCCAACTTCTGCCGCGGGTTCCATAAATCCCGCGATCTCTAAATCTTTAATTTTTTTGAGCTCTTCAGGTTTTGGTAAAAGCATTTTTTGCATTTTACGAGTAATATCTAATTCCGTTGTTAAACGGAGATTTTCTGTGGTGAGGTGCAAGAGGTTTAAATGAGTTCTAATTCGGGCTAAAAGTTCATCTTTTTCTACAGGTTTCGTTAGGTAATCATTGGCCCCCGCGTCAAAACCAGCCACTAAATCACTCACCCGATTTTTGGCCGTTAATAATAAAACCGGAAGTTCTGAAGCTTGCCACATTTGACGAATTTTTTTTGTCACTTCATACCCAGTCATTTTGGGCATCATGACATCTAATAAAATTAAATCAGGTCGGAAACCTTTTTCCATAATTTCTAGGGCTTCAATTCCATTGGTGGCTTGGGTAATAGCATAATTTTCTAAAGAAAGATGGTTGACTAATACTTGTAAATTAATGGGTTCATCATCCACAATCAGAATTTTAAACCCGTTATTTTTCTGGGAAATTTCCGTGACATTTGTCATAGTTTCTGTCTGGGTTGAAGAGGTTTCATAAATTTTGGGTGAAGATAAAGCCGACACTATCTCCGATGAATGTCCTTGGAAAACAGGTAAAGTAAAAGTGAATTGAGAACCCACCCCAATTTGAGAACTAATAGAAATAATTCCTCCATGTAATTCTACCAGTTGTTTCGTCACAGCTAACCCCAATCCCGTACCACCATATTCTCTCGCAGTGGAACCATCCGCTTGTTCAAAGGATTCAAAAATTCTGTCAAATTTATCCTCGGAAATCCCAATCCCTGTATCGGAAACCGTAATTTCTACAGCATCATTTATGATGTTACCCGATACGGTAATTTCTCCTTCTGTTGTAAATTTAATTGCATTCCCAATTAAGTTGAGAAAAATTTGTTGTAGGCGATTTTCATCCGCCGCAATTAGGGGAAAATCAGGAGGAATCTGATTGACTAAATTTACGTTTTTCTTCCCCAGTACAAGGGGCCGAGATAAAGTTAACACAATTTCAACGATTTCTCGTAAACTAATGGGTTTGATTTGTAATTCAATATTTTGATATCTAAGTTTAGAAAAATCAAGGATATCATTAACCAGATTAGCCAGTCTTCTCCCACTGGACGCGATCATCACTAAATTGGCTTTTCCTGTTTCTGAAAGGGGGCCAGCTACTCCATTAATCAGAGATTCTGCTAAACCGATAATCCCATTTAAAGGAGTTCTTAATTCATGGGAAGTATTGGCTAAAAATTCATCCTTCAGTTTATCAAGACGTTGTAGTTCTTCATTTTGATGTTCTAATCTTTGGAAGGATTCTTTTAATTGAATCCCCATAAAATTAAAAGTTTTTGCTAATTCCCCCAGTTCATCAGACCTTTCAATATTAACAGTTTTATCCCAGTCTCCCTTGGCAATTTCCTTCGCCGCGTTATTCAAGGCCAAAATAGGTTCAATCACCCAACGGGCGGTGAAAATTCCTACAATAATTGCGACACCTAGGGCGGTTATACATAATACAATAGTCGATCGCGTATTCGCGTTGATTTCTTCCATAAAATCGGCTTCAGGAACTACCACCGTCGCTAACCAATCAATTCCTTTTTGATCGGAAATAGGCACAACTTCTACAAAATATTTAGCACCGTTGATATAAAAAGTTAGATCAATGTCATTTTTAATATTATAAAAATTGCCATATTTTTGAGTAAGATATTGAGCGGTTGCCCGAATTAAAGGCTGTTGACTTTCGGAGGCGGTAAAACGTTTAATATTATTATCTTTCTCCCGAATAAAAGGCTTTTCTGAGGTAGAAGACGCGATTAATAAACCATCCCTTTCAATAATAAAAGTTTGTCCAGATTTACCGATTTTCAACGTTTGCAAAAATTTACCTATTTGAGAGAGTCCTAAATCCGCCGCGATTACTCCCTGTAATTCTCCATTTTGATCATAGAGAGGTTGACTGGTTGACATTCCTAAATCTTGTTTAGTAAAATAAGTATAAATCTTACTACGAGTGGGTTTCCCTCCAACAACCGCGGCTTTATACCAAGGTCTTTGTCTGGCATCATAATTCGGTCTTACTCTTAATAAAGTTTGTCGGTTGCCTTCGGGATCTGCTAGATAAGTATAATAATTTCCCGCGACAAAATTTTCATTAAACTCAAAAAATAAACTCCCATCATATTGCCGTATCGTCGTCACAAATCCCCCCTGATTATTGCCAAAACCAATAAATGTGACGGAATCAAATTCCTTGACTTGTCGCCAAAAATAACGCTCTAAAAGAGCCTGATCTCCCAGGTCTAAAAGACCTAAATTAATCATATCTTCATTGATTTTATTGATGCGATAAGGAGTTTCTAAATAAATTTTAAGATGTTGAGATATTCGAGAATTAACCTCTTTTAATAACTGATTTGCTAACTCGTTGACTGCTTTTTGTCCATTGCGAAAGGATAGATATCCTGTTAAACCAACCGCGACAATAATTTGTAACACAAAAGGAACAACAAGAATCGTGCGTAAGGGGATTTTGCTGGATATTTGGGAGACTTTTTTGTTAATTATTTTGAGAAACATATTATCAAAGTTAGGGGACACAAAAGGGAGTCATCAATCTTAACAAAAATTCTATAGTACATCTAAATTAATGGTGTTGCCCATTCGTCGGATGATTGGGTTGTAGGGGTACAGGTAGGGGTAGTGCAAGAGTGCCTACCCCCGTGCCTACCCCCGTGCCTAGCCACCCCCCAGGCCGGGCGCGGGGGTTTAAGGTTTTGGGGCAACCACGGGGGGATTGCCCCTACCAGATCATCCTTCAATTGTGCAACGCGGCCTATTTTTTATCCTTCGAATCCAGGGGAGTTGATGGAGTTTTTTCGGGTTGTTTTGGTAATTTGGATTTATCCATAATAGGCGCACCGTCTTTCAGTTTTACAACCCCAGAAATGACAATGGGTTCTTTTCCTTCTAATCCACTAATAATTTCATAATTGTTGCCTTGTAATGGACCTAATTTTACTGGTTTCTGACGGGCAAGCATTGTCTTTTTCCCATCTATAGATTTTTCTTCTACAACAAAGACAAAATCTTGTCCGCCAATGCGTTTCACCGCGGCAAAGGGGACTGTTACTCCGGGCTGTTGTTCCCAGATCACTTTGGCTCGAATTTGTTGATCTGTGCGTAGTTTATTATTCGCATTACTATAGAGGGCTTTGACTAATATTGTCTGGGTTTTTTCGTCAGTTTGGGGTGAAATATCGGAAATACTGACGCGATCAATTTCTTTTCCTGACGCGTCTAAAAGTAAAACGGGGGTACCTTTTCTAATTTTAGAGAGTCGCTCTAAAGGAATTTGAATAGATACTTCTAAGGGTTGACTTTGGCTAATGGTAGTTAATTGAGTTTGGGTTTCTACGGAGTCACCTTCTTTGACGGGAACAGCACTAATTGTTCCTGAAAATGGTGCTGTTATTTGATAATATTCTAACTGGACTTGTTCCTGAGTCGCGTTGGCTTGGGCTGTTCTTAATTGATCTTGTAAACTGGCAATATTAGACAGTTGTGCTTGAATGACTTGATCTTGACTGGCTAATTGTGCTTGTAGAGAAGTAATGGTACGATCTTTATCTTTTTCGGAACTAGCAACGGCCGCGGTTTTTGATTGAATGACTTGATTTTGACTGGCTAGTTGTGCATTGGTGGTTTTGAGAAAGCGTTCTAAATCTCTTTGAGCACTCAAGAGTTTAGCTTGAGAGGATTGAATGATTTTATCTTGGGTTTCGATTTGTGCTTTGGTGGTTCCGAGAAAGCGATCTAAATCTTTTTGAGCACTAGCCACTTTAGCTTCGGAGGCTTGTACATCTTCTTCTTGACTACGAAGTGTTGCTTCACTGGTTTGGAGATTTTTGGTGGCTATATCGAGGTTCGCTTTGGCATAAACTCCATCTTTGTAAAGTTGTTGATTGCGTTGATAATCGACTTTTTGATAGTCTAACGCGGCTTTCTCTTTGTCTCTTTGGGCTTTGACTGAACGCAAAACGGCTTGAGCGTCATCTAATTTGGCTTTGTAAGAGTTTAATTCTAATTCGGCGACGAGTTTTTGTTTTTCCGATAGTTGAGAATTAAGGTTGGCTTTGGCTTCATCTAATTTAGCTTGGTAGGAGTTTAATTGTAATTCGGCATTGAGCCGATCGCGCTCCGAAATTTGAGAACTTAAATCCGCTTGAGTGCCTTGTACTTTCGCCTGTTGAGAGTTATATTCTAATTCGGAGCTAATTCTGAGACGTTCTGCTTTTTGTGCTTGGAGGGTAGCTTGAGCACTTTCTAAATTAGCTTTTGCTGTTCCCACCGCGGCGACTTTACTATCTAAAAGGGCTTGTTGTTTGGATTGATCAATTTCAAATAAAAGATCACCCTTATTAACGCGATCGCCCACTTTGACTAAAACTCTTTTCACATAACCACTAACCCGGGGACGAATATTCGCGAGATTTAAAGATTTCAACCCAACAATATATTCTGAAGTCGTCGAAATGTTTTCATTTTCGCCTTGTCCAATTTCCACAATAATTGGTGGAAGTGTCGCCGCTTTGGGCGGTTGAGAACAGGCTCCCAAAATCAAACTAAGATAGAGAATTGGTATAGTTTGATGTAATTTTTCCTGGGATATCAACATAGGATCAAACTCTTAAAGAATAAATAACAAGGTTCGTGATTCTACAGAAGAAAAGCTAGTTAAAGTCTATCAATTCTGACCTTTGCCGAGAAAAATTTTTCCCGATAGACTTGACGATTTTCTTTGAGGTGGATTTTAATTTATTAAAATGATTATATATCACAGTTTCGTCTCCTTGTCAATCAGAGATCACGAGAAGGAGAATTTTCCTAAATTTTTAGGCAAGAGGCTTGTAGTAGGTATCATCGATCGCTATGATGACAATGATACTTAAAATCGCGATGATTCAATGTCTCGCCCTGATAGTCCTTGTCTTAGTATTGCGATCGCCCGTTTGAAAATCCCTGGGAATAATCATTTTGCCTCTTGGGTTTTACTCGCCCCCAATCCCAGCGGTTATGTCCACCATGATTGTGTCTGGCCAGAAAATTTATCTGAAACTTGGCACGCGTGGTTGGAAATGTTTTCCCAAGGCCAAACGATGCCCCTTGGTATTCTTCATCAATTATCGAATCCCCAGTCGCCTTTAAGTTTGCCGACTCCTTCTACTTCTGGGACAAATCTTAGTTATAGTAGTCGTCTGATGCAACATTTAGGGATTAATCTCTGGCAATGGTTGTTTGATGGGCCGATCCAAACCAGTCTCCATGAAAGTCGGGGTATCGCGATCGGGCAAAATCAGCCATTACGAGTGCGTTTGGACTTACGGGAAGCGGATTTAATTGCCCTACCTTGGGAAATTATGCAGCCTCTTGGGGGGCAACCCGCGATTTCCCTAAGTCAACAATTATTATTTAGTCGTACTACCAGTAATGTTGACCCCCTACCGACTCAACAACCCGCCCAATGTTTAAAAATTTTGTTGGTTTTAGGGGAGGAGGAGAAAGGGAAATTAAAGTTAGAAGAAGAAGCCGCGACTTTAGCACAAGTGCTTCAACTTCCCACGAATATAGACGAAACTCATGGTGGAGTCCCCTGTCGTGTTGATACTCTAATTCAACCGACACCGGCTCAGTTAATTACCCAACTGGAAACGGGAGATTATAATGTTTTATTCTACGCGGGGCATGGGAAACCCGGTCCCGATGGCGGCTTATTATTTTTACGTCCAAATACCACCCTCAATGGTACTGAATTAGCCCAAGTTTTGGTACGATGTCGGCTCACTCTCGCGGTTTTTAATGCTTGTTGGGGGGCTCAACCTGCTGTAGAATTTCTGCCTAATACTCGTCAAATTCACCCGATTCCTCAAAGTAGTTTAGCGGAAGTGTTAATTCATCATGGTGTCCCGGCCGTTTTAGCCATGCGTGACGCGATCGCGGATCGAGAAGCGTTAAGTTTTATTCAAGCTTTTGCCCAAGGCTTAATTCAACGTCTTACAATTGATCAAGCGGTAGCTCTCGCCCGACAACAATTATTAACACTTTATAAATTCAATCAACCAGCATGGACTTTACCTGTCCTTTATATGCACCCCGAATTTAATGGGGAATTGATTGAATCTCTCCATGATATCAAAACGGAACTTCCTCCTAATTCTCCTACTTGGATTGGGCGATCTCTTCCGACGGCTTATTTACGATCGCGTAATTCTCCCCAAAAAATGTGGCCTATTTTGGGAGGAATGGTGCGAGTCGGACGAGGGGAAGATAATGATATCGCGATCGTCGGCGAACAATGGGTATCCCAAAAACACGCGGAAATTTTCTGTCGAAACCAAGTTTCGGATACTAAAAATAAACCGACTTACTTTTTACGAGATTTTTCTCGTTATGGGACTCTTATTTTCGGCTCCGAAGGTTGGCAAAGGATTCATCATCAAGAGATCCCTTTGTCATCAGGAATGTTGTTAAAATTTGGCAGCTCTCAAGGTCAAATTTTAGAATTTATCATTGACTCTCAAAAAACCTGATTTTTCCCCCGATGGATTACGGAATTTGTTTCATAGCATTTGTAGCACTGGAATGAATGAAGGAAGAGGGAAGAGGGAAGAAGGAAGAGGGAAGAGGGAAGAGGGAAGAGGGAAGAAGGAAGAAGGAAGAAGGAAGAAGGAAGAAGGAAGAAGGAAGAAGGAAGAAGGTTAACAATTGATAATTAACAATTAACAATTAACAATTATTAATTACCCAATCCCCAATCCCTAATCCCTAATCACCAATCCCTAATCACCAATCCCCAATCACCAATCACCAATCCCTAATCACCAATCCCCAATCACCAATCACCAATTCCCCATCCCCAATTCCCTGTCTCACTTGCCATTGTTTCTGACGCACTGAGGAAAATTATTATGCCAAACTCTACCCCTTGTTATTACAAAAATCAAGCAGAATTAGACCTATTAGAAGCGATCGCGCTTCCCGAACTGCCTTATCCTTGGAATCAAACCCTACCCGAATCAGAATATTATTTAGATATCCAAGAAAAAGAATTTTCCCTATCAGATTGGTTAACAGATCAAGAAATTTCTCAAAGAGCCAAAAACTTATTTTCTCATTTTGATCAAATTTGGTCAAACGTTTCAGTAGAACAATCTTTATTAGAGAAATTCGCCCCCCTAGTTCCCCATGATTTATTAAACGCGCTCGTAAAATCAGTCACAGAAGTCGCGTCACAATATCAATCATTAGCCGATCGCATGGTAAAAAGTGTCTTAACCATTTTACCCCAATGGAATGAAGAAGATTTACAAGTTTTAGCCCGTCCCTTAGCTTACGCGATGCGAGAAGTCGATCCTAATCCCCTTGATACCCTTTTAAAATGTGGAAAATGTTGGACGGAATTATCGGAAATTGAACAAGCTAGACTGAGCTTGGTTATTGCACGATATACCCTTTATCAATTATCCATCAGTGATTAGTTTCACTACATTTTTTAATTGTGTCTTAATCTTTTGTTAAAGATAGAATCCTTGAGAGGGAAGCATCCCCAATGGGCAAAAAAACTAGGGACACGGCACTGCCGTGTCCCTACTTAATGTTTTGTTAAAGATAGAATCCTTGAGGAGACTTTTAATCTGCTACTTTTAGTGTTATAATAGACATCTCCCAAAAATAACGTCAAAGGCAGGGTTAGCCTACCCTACAATAGTTTTTGGAGATGTCTAATAGACAAGGATCATCAGTATCAGGAGTGACATAATGAAACCTCAATGGCTGAAGTATAAATGGTTCGCGTTAGCCGGTTTAGTCTGTCTCTCCATTCCCTTTATCTATTTGGGGGTGGGAAAAAAGATATTAGCAGAAAAAGCAGAAAATGAGCGAGAATTAGCCCCCGATCGCCCCGGAGAAGAAGAGGACTTAAATCGAGAAATCTGGAAATTTGCTAAGGGAACTTCCTATGATAAAGTTCTCCCCTCCGTTGCCCAAAAACAAGCGCGATCGACCCCCACAAAAGAAGTAAGACTTCCTAATGGTTGGAAACTCTCACCCGCGGGTTCTCAAGTTGAATTAGGGAAACTTCCCTATGAGGCGATATTATACGCGAATCATTTAGTCGTTCTCAATACAGGATTTTACGGCAAAAATCCCCAAGAAGTCTCAATTATTGACCCCAAAACGCAAAAACTTGTCAAAACTATTCCCATTCCATCACTCTTTCCCAGTGCCATTATAGGTGAAGATAAAGACCTTTATATTAGTGGTGGATTTGATCAAAAAATCTATCGTTTTAATCAGAAATTTGAAGCCGTTAAGCAATATCCCGTTCAGGGTTACACCGCGGGAATCGCCCCCATAGACCCCAATCATATCGCGATCGCGTATCTGGTGACAGAAAATGCCGAGACAAAAGGATATGAAGGCGGAAAATTAGCAATTTTAAACACCCAAACCGGAAAAATAGAACGAGAAGTTAATGTCGGTTATTTTCCCTATAGTGTCAACATCATTAATAATAAATTATATGTCACTTTATTAGGGGAAAATAAACTTTTAGTTTATGATCCAAAACTCAATCTCAAAAAAACATTGAAAGTGGGTGCAAAACCCATGAATTTGTGTAGCAATGGCAAAGAAATTTATGTCGTTAATTCCAACTCTGATAGTTTGGATGTGATTGACTCCCAAAAAGATGAAATAGTCGATCAAATTAATCTACGTTATCAAAATTTTCAATATGGCAGTGCTCCCACCTCCTGTGCTATTTATGATAATAATCTTTATGTGACACAGGCAGAATTAAACGCGATCGGGGTATTTGATAAAGCGAAAAAACAACCATTAGGATTTATTCCGACAGGTTGGTATCCCACTAAAGTATTAGTCAATCAAGAGCAATTATTCACCTTAAATGCCAAAGGAATTGAATCAAGACGGCCTAATCCCAAAGGGCCACAACCAATCAACGAAACAAATAGATCCCAATACGTTTTAAACTTACTTAAAGGCACTCTTTCAATCTTACCCAAAAATGCGATATCCCCAGCCCAATTAAAAACCTGGACAAAACAAGTCGAAGAAGGCTCACCATTGTACAGTCCCAAAACCGGATTCAAACTCCCCATTCGTCATGTTTTTTATATAGTAAAAGAAAATCGGACCTATGACCAAATATTAGGAGACTTAGGACGAGGAAATGGCGATCCTAGTTTAACCCTATTTGGACGAAAAATAACCCCAGTCCATCACGATATCGCGGAAAAATTTGTCACCCTTGATAATTTTTATGCCAATGGCGAAATTAGTGTTTTAGGCCATAGTTTCACCACCAGCGGTTATGCGAGTCCCTTCCTCGAATGGTTAGGTAATATTCGATATACAGGGCGATATAATAGTTATCCCTTTGGCATTGTGCCCGCGACATTTTCCCCAGCCTATTTATGGAATATATTAGAAAACAAAGGAGTTGATTATCGCATTTATGGCGAACCCTATTATTTGTTTACCCGTCTCTATCAAATTATCACCGAAACTTACGGAGAGGATAGTAACTTAGCCCAGAAATTTTATGCCCAATCAATGAAACTCGCGAATAATACCGATAACGGCAAAAAGTTTAATAATACCCTCAAATCATTCTATGGCAAAGCCGATACACCAAACGCGATTTCCAGTTTATTAGAAACCCCAGAATTTAGTCAGTTTATCTCCACCGTTTTTACAGGAGATGACAGTCTGGCAAAAGCATTAAAAGAAAATCCTAAATTTCGCCAGAAATTGAGCGTTTTCCTATCCCATTATCCCCTTAATTATCGAACTTGGGACTTAGGTTATTCCGACATTCAAAGGTTTATTGACTGGAAAACCGACTTTGAGAAACAAGTGAAGTCAGGAAAAGTCCCCTCACTCCATTATATTTGGTTGCCCAATGATCATACCGCAGGAATGAATCCTCAATTTCCGAACCCCTATCAATTAGTCGCGCAAAATGATGCCGCGTTAGGTAAAATTGTCGAGACAATTTCCCAGAGTCCAATATGGAAAGAAAGTTTAATTATCGTAGTAGAAGATGACGCGCAAAATGGCGCCGATCACGTTGATGCCACCCGAACAATTGCCTTAGTCGCGAGTCCCTATGTGAAACGGGGTGCAGTGGTAAGTGATACTTATGATCAATTGGGGATATTAAGAACAATTGAACTGGTTTTAGGGTTAGATCCGATTAATATGAATGACGGTTTAGCCGCACCAATGTTTAATATTTTTACGGATAAACCTGATTTTTCTCCTTATGTTGCCCCCTCTCCTTCAACGGAGTTAATGGAGTCAGATAAAAAACTTTATCAGCAATTGCGATAAGGAATATTAATAAAGTAGTGCAGGCATCTTGCCTGCCTTCGATGTTCAGACTTTAGGGTATTGCCCTACACGGGACTAAAAAAAACGACTCCATGTTCCTTTTTAAATGGGTATGAAATCAATACCGAAAAAACGATTTTTTCGGATTAATACCCTCACAAACGTATTTATCATTTTGCTCCGCGTGATTTTCCAGATAATCCTGTAACCAATTACAAGCACTTACCAACATTTCATCTAAACTTTCTACTCGCCATAAACGAGCTGTTTTGTCATCTGATGCTGTCACAATATACTTACCATCAGGACTAAATTTAACACTGAATATTTTCCCTTTGTGTCCTTTAAATTCCTCCATTAATTTTCCCTGTAAATCCCATAAGCGCACAGTTTTATTATTAGATGAAGTAGCAATAGATTTACCATCAGGACTAAAACTCACACTCAATAGCCTACCCGGATGATCTTTAAACTCTTTTAATAACTCTCCTTGTAAGTTCCATAGACGGGCTGTACCATCATCTGAAGCTGTGACAATTAACTTACCATTTGGACTAAAACTTACACCTTGTATTCTATCTTTATGACCAGGAAAATTTTGTAATAATTCTCCCTGTAGGTTCCATAAACGGGCAATACCATCAACGGAACCTGTAATTAGGGACTGCCCATCAGGACTAAAACTCACACTAATAACGACAGATGGATGTATTATTCTTTTCAATAAGTTACCCTGTAAATTCCATAATTTAAGTGTTTTATCGTCCGAGACTGTGGCTAAAAATTGTCTATCAGGACTAAAAGTAATACTATTTATTGGTGACTGGTGACTATGAAACTCTTTGAGAAGCTTACCTTCTAAGTCCCATAGTTTCACGGTTTTATCGTCTGAAGCAGTAGCAAGATATTTACCATCAGGACTAAAAGAGATACCCCATATAGCTTCTTTATGTCCTTGGAACTCTCTCATCAATTTACCTTGTAAAGTCCATAGATAAACCATACCATTTCTTGATACTGTAGCAAAATATTTACCATCAGGACTAAAACTCACGTTTAGGACGCTACTTTCATGTTTAATAAAAGAATTTTCTAAGAACCATAAACGCGCAATTTTATCATCGGATGCAGTGGCTAAATATTTACCATCAGGACTAAAATGAATCCCATTAATAGTGAAATTATTATGAGAAAATTCTTGTAATAATTCTCCTTGTAAGTTCCATAAACGAGCCGTTCCATCATAAAAAGAAGAAGTCGCGATTAATTCACTATTAGGACTAAAATTTAATTCTGTAACTCGATGAGACGCGGAAAAATTTGTGATTTTCTTAGTCAAGATATTCCATAATTCAACCATACCAGAATCCGAGGAAAATGAAAACGCTAAATATTTACCATCGGGGCTAAAATCCAGACTAATTGATTTATCTTTTCCGGTAAATTCCTTAATTAATTGACCTTGTATATTCCAGAGACGGACTGTGAAATCATCTGAAGCTGTAGCAATTAATTTACTATCGGTGCTAAAACTTACATCATTTATTCGTTTTTGATGAGCCTTCCATTTTTGAATAAGTTTACCTTGGCTATTGAAAAGTCGCAAATTTCCATCATTTGAAGCTATCGCGAGCCACTTTTCATCAGGACTAAAATTTATACTCAACACCAGAGAATTATCATATTTAAACTGCTTTAATAACTTACCTTCTCGATTCCATAAACGTGCAATACCATCGTTGGATACTGTCCCAATTATGTTACTATTAGGACTAAATCGAATATAGATAATACTATGATTTAATTGTAATTTTTGTAAGAATTTACCTTGGACATTCCAGAGACGAACGGTTTTATCTTTAGACGCAGTAGCAATATATTTACCATTGGGACTAAAACGAATACTATAGAGACTATCTATATGTCCTTTGAGACGATTTTTTTCGCGTAAATTATTAAGAATTTGTTGTAATGTAAATACTGGAGTAGAGATGGGATAATCAGAAGTAAAGTGGACATGGGGAAATAGCTGTTTAAGATTTCGTCCCGCGTCTACTGCTGATATTAAAGTATCTATTTGTCCACCTAATTCAAAGTTTCCAGATATATCATTTACCAATCTATCTAATTTTATTATTTTTTGAGCTTGGCTAACTTGATCCAATGCTATCTTGATGACTGTTGCTGATACAATAAGACTCATAAGAAAGATCGAGGTAGCACTTATAATAAGTAGGTTAGCTTTTTTTTTAGACTCAATTGAGATTCTTTTAAGCGTTTTCTGAGTTTCAGCTAATACTTTTTGATTTTCGGCAAATAAGCGTTTTTTTTCAATTTCCGCATTCTGAAGTTTTTTTAATAATTCTGCACTTTGTTGTTGACGGATAAAAGACACTAAATAATCATGGACTAATTGATAACGCACGATGGGTAATGATGGTATTTCTAAGATTAAACGTGCTTGAACAAGAATCTCAAATATTAAATCGAATTGCGACAAATTATCCCCCAAATTTTCGGTTAACTCCTCTTTTGTTTTGAGGGGACGAGTATTGTTTTCATCCGTCAGTAAATATAAAATTAGTTCTGCTATTTCTTTATTTTCCTCACCACAGTCATAAATGACTTCTTTCAAAAAGTTTTCCACTAATTTATCTTTGGCATTATTGCCCAACTGTTGATAGTCTTTCAAAGTGAAAATTTTGTTAACTTCTAGTTGAGTACCAACAATCTGTAATTCAATGGGACGAACTTCTTCAACAATACCCCCTAAATCTTCTATTAGCTGATCAACTAATGCGGGTTCTAAATAAACTTGAGAACGTTCTGTTAAAGTTTTGATCAGTTTTTTGGCATCAATTTTCGCAAAATTACCGATGTAGTAAAGATTCTTTTTATTGAGAATATCATTATCGATCGCGCTTAAATTAATTTTGCGATTACAATCTAAAAGATAATGTAAATAATCTTCGCGTAATGACAAAATAACTTTGAGATAAGGAATTTGTAAAATGGCGGAAAAAAACTGATAAAAAAGGGACAAATCACCTAAATCTTTATGGGCAAAGAAAAATTCTTCAAATTGATCAAAAATTAAAACGGTATAAAAATTTCTATGTTCATTTTTTTTGAATTCTTCGATCAGATCGTTTCCACTCTGAATATTGACAGCTAAATTAACGCCTATAACTTCTTGAATTACCTGAATTAAGGCGAGACTAGAATCCTGTAACCAATCGTGATAAGATTGTACTAAAACGGGAATAACATCACGGGATTCAACGGAAATAAGTTTTAACGCGGGTACTAATCCCGCTTGAACAAGAGAACTTTTGCCTACCCCTGATTGCCCATAAATGATCGTTAGTTTACAATCAGGTCTAGTTACCCTCTCTAACAAGTTTTTAACGTCTTGTGAACGTCCTGACGCGGTAACAATATCTTCTAAAATTTCATCGGTTTTTTCCCAAACCTCTAAACCCGGGTGCAAAAATTGTTCCGGCGGTTGTAAACGTCCCACGCCAATAAAGGCTTGTAACCGAAATTTACTCTTAATTTTTTGTTGTTCTAACTTAATATTAAAGGCTTTTAAATACTGTTTTTCGGTAAAGTAAAGTGTTTTTAATTCTGCCAAAATACTTAAATAAAGTTCTACATGATCTTGAGGTTCTGTAATTGTTTTAGCTGTTTCTAAGTTGAGAATAGCCTTTTCTACTTGATTAAGATGAGTTTGAGACTGAGCTAATAATAACAAATATAAACCTTTTTCTTTCTCAGGGGCTTCAAATATATTTAAAATGGCTAAAGCTAATTGAGCTAATTCTTCTACTTTTTCCCAGGCTTGCTTATGAAGGGCTACTTCCGCTAAAAATCCATAACTTTGTGGTAGTTGTAATGTCGTTCCATTATAATTAAAGTGAAGTCCTAACCCCTTTTTTCCTAAGTTTTCTAAATCATCCCAAGCTTGTAAACGTCGTAAAAAAATACCTAATTGACTAATAGCAGAAGCCACTAAATCTTGATTATTAATGGATTCAAAGTAAGCCAGAGAGAGTTGTAAATATTTTTTGGATTCTTGCCAAAATTCTTGATTTCTTGCCCGTAATTCTTCTGCTTTTTTATCGTAAGCTTTGGCGATTTTTACACAAATAATTCCCGCTTCAAAACCCCGATTATTTTCTTGCCAAAAGTTTAAGCTTGTGTGATAATTATCGATCGCGGCATCCAGTTTATTTTTTTGATAATTCACCAAACCGTAAAGAAAAATAAAAATCGCTTTCTCTTCAGGGGTTAACTGAGGTTCTAATTTCTGTAATCCTTGATAAATATACTCTAATTCATCAAAGTGTTTCCCGGTTAAATTCAGGTTATTAGAAAAAGCTTTATGGGCTTCTTGACGTAGTAAACTAATTAATTGTTCTGGAGATAACTCAAAACAAATAGAAGCACCCGCCCAGGTGTTTAAATCATTAGCAATTCGCCCTAAATGATATAAGATTTTATCTGTTACCCATAAAACAATGGGAAATGAAAAATCTTGGCGAAATTGATCTCTGGCTTTATTGGCTGATGTCAATACTCTTTTTAAATCTTTTACCAATTCTAAACCAGAGATTATTAAGGCTTTGGGGGGGTGATCGGGATTAATAAAATCCGCGATCGCGCCATAAAGGGTTTGGCAAGAATAGGGCAAATTTAACTCCGTCAACTCCAGGGTGACATCTTCCTGTAATTTCTGGGCAATTTCCTCTCGTAAACTGCGAAAGTTACAATGAAAAAAAATCAATGAAAATTGCCCCTGTGACAAACGAATACTGCGTTTAAAACGGGAAATAGATCGCTCATTCTTCGATGAAAAACTCTCTTTCGTTATCAGGTGCAATTTACCCATTCTTCTCCCCTATTAATTTTTTTGTTCTTGCCAAAGTTTAAACTTTTCTGACTCTTTTAATAAAGGGTTTAATCCGAACCAATTCCCTTGACTATCCCTATATTCAAATACCCATAAATTCCTTAACAAAAGTTGATATTCCTTATCTCCCTTAACTTTTTGCTCTGTTACCACTTGAAAGAGAAACTCCCACTCCTCTGTATCAATAGATAAACTCAGCCGATCGCGATAATTGCGAATCACTGATTCTAACACATCGCGAGGCAATGGTGGATCTTCCTGTTGCAAACAACTATATAATATTCCCATTAAATTCCGTAAATGTCCCCCACTGGCTAAACATAAGCGATCTAAAGTTTCAGGAGTATCAAATACCTCAGAAATTAATTGTAATCTTTCTTCCCCAGGGACATCAGGAAAAGCCCTTGACATTACCATTTGTCTTAATAAATACATCCCCTCAACATTGGGAGTCCCTTCTCGATTCAACACAGATACCATCGGTAACATTTTCGGTTCCACACCACCCCCTAAGCGATTTTTTAACACCTCACTTTCATTGGAAAAAATTAATCCTAGGGGCAGAGTATAAAGTAAATGACAATTGAGTTTGCGTAATTGATCACCGCGATCGATAAAAATATATTCAGGGTAAGGCCGTCCCCCTGGTGTTAGTCTATTGTCAATCCGATCTAAGTTATCAACAATAACCACTAATCCCTTTTTTCCTTTTTGCTTTAATTGCTGCACAGCCACATCAATAATTTCTTTATTAATTAACTCCAATATTTGATTAGATCGGGGTTCGAGATATTGTCTTAATTTTGATCGCGAACCCGGACTCCCTTTGGTTTTTGCGGTAATTTTCGCTAATCCCAAGGGCAGAGAAAATTCGACGTTTCCTTCTGTATTGGCTTTAACTTGATTCCCAAAAAATTGCCCTTCCGCTTCTATTGTCATCGGTGTCTGCAAAAAATCCCACGCGCCTTCTAAAAAAGCCTTAAAACCTTGGGCTTTTAAGGTAACTTTACTTTCTTCTAAACTCTGACTCACTCGACGCGCGATCGCGAGCATAATATCGGTAAAATCAATATCAATTTCGTCTAAATCTTCCGTAGAGGCAAAATAGACAACATGAAACCCGTCTTTTCTCAAGTCTTCCGTCAGTCGAGATAACTCCGTTGATTTTCCGCAACCAATATGTCCCGTAAATAATTGACAAGTGGGTTTATCCGGTGATAAACGAGAAATAGTCCTCGCGAGCAATTTAATAATATTTTCCCCTCGCACCGTGGCAAAATCAATATAGTAAGCGCGTTCATCGGGTTCACTCAGACTGAGGGAGTAGCTTGGGTTACAGGCATTAAAAAATCTCGATAAATCCAGTTGCATAGATTTGTCTTTAGTGTTGGTTTCTCCATTTTATCAGTTTTCGATCTCCCCTTATTTAATTAAATCGCAAATCAAAAAAACAAAGCGTAATGAAGGAAGAATTGAGAAGAGTTGAGGAAAGGGACTTGTAAAGAGAAACAAAAGCATGATAGGATTAAGGCTTGTGTCCAAATTAAGGCGAAGGCTCGTCAATGCCTAAACTAAAAACTCGCAAAGCGGCTGCTAGACGCTTTAGAGCGACTGGCAGTGGTAAAATTGTGCGTCGCAAAGCTTACAAAAGCCACTTACTCCAGCACAAAAGTTCTACTCGTAAGCGTCGTCTCTCAGAATTGGTGGTACTCGACCATACCAACGAAGAGAATGTACGTTTAATGCTTCCTTACTTGTAAAGTAAAGTTACAAATAACCATGACAAGAGTTAAACGCGGTAACGTCGCCAGAGTTCGCCGCAAGAAAATTCTCAAATTAGCCAAGGGTTTCCGGGGCGGTCAATCTAAGTTATTCCGCACCGCGAACCAGCGGGTTATGCAGGCGCTTCGTAATGCCTATCGCGATCGTCGTAAACGGAAACGCGACTTCCGTCGTCTGTGGATCACCCGGATCAACGCCGCGGCGCGGACTCATGGCATGAGCTATAGTCAGTTAATTGGCAATTTAAAGAAAGCCAATATCCACATTAACCGTAAGATGTTAGCCCAAATGGCAATCATCGATCCCCAGAGTTTTGGGAAAGTGGTAGAAATGGCCGCGCAAGCCAAAGGTTAAAAGGGCTTGGGGCTTAGGGAATGGGGCATGGGAGAAAACTTCTCTAGAGAACGCGATCGCCTATTGCCCCCTCGCCTTCCCTGTTACCATTAATATAAAAATCCCAGAGACATTTCCATGAGTTTGATTTAAAGAATATGGATAATAATTTACCCATTGTTTATTTGTCCATTTTTGTCGGTTTATTAGGGGTAAGTGGCTGGTTTCTCTTCCGCCAGATCCTCAAAACTCGACGGGTTGAAAGTTCTCTCGGTCGCTTAGAGAGCAAATTAACTAAAGAAAAAGGTACAGCCCAAGAGTATTATGAATTAGGCAGTATTTATTTAGAGAAAAAACTCTATATCAAGGCGATCGCGCAATTTCAAAAAGCCTTAAAATGCAAAGATTTAAAAGGGGAAGAAGACACCGCGGTTGTCTATAACGCGTTAGGTTTTGCCCATTTTAGCCAAGAACAATATGATATGGCGATTCGGCAATATAAAGAAGCCATAAAATTCAAACCGGATTATGTCACGGCATTAAATAATTTAGGTCATGCTTATGAGCGGAAAAAATTAACCTCTTCCGCCTTAGAAATCTATGAGGAATCCCTGAAATATGAGCCTAATAATGATACGGCCAAACGTCGTTCTGAATCCTTACGCAAACGGGTAGTAAGCACGACATCTTAATGTCTTTTGTCTGGATAGGTAAAATGTGGGAGAAAATTAATCATAAAATATGGGAGAAAATCTGTAGGGGCGGTTTCACCCATCAATTTTCCCACCCACAGATAACCTTAATAAAACCGTCCCCACCCAAGGAATAACCGCGATCGAGCATCCCCATAGAGCATTTATCTGTGGGGT
>JBEDKD010000157.1:0-2909 GCA_041172365.1 Cyanobacteriota bacterium
CCCTTCTTCCTTCTTCCTTCTTCCTTCTTCCTTCTTCCTTCTTCCCTCTTCCTTTATGCCCAATCCCCTTTTTATTAGGTAGTGTCACAATGGGTTAAGACAGTTATAGATTCTAGGGGAAAAAATGAAACTACCAGACGGCCCGAAAGCATCTAATTTCGTACAGTTGATTCAATGGATCTCCGATCCCTTGCGCTATATGGATGAATGTAGTAAACAATATGGCGACATGGTGACAGTGAATTGGGGAAATTATGGCTCTATTGTGATGGTAAACCATCCCCAAGTCATGCAAGAACTCTTTACTAATGATCAATTTGAAGCCCCCGGAAAAATTAATGGTATCTTCAAACCCTTAGTCGGGGAACAATCCATGTTTTTAATGGAGCGCGATCGCCACAAACGCCAACGTCAATTATTAATGCCATCATTTCATGGGGAACGCATGAAAACTTATGGAGATCAAATTTGTGCGATTTCCCATGATGTCATCAATCAATTATCGATCGCGCAACCCTTTATTGCCCGTTCTATTATGCAAAAAATTACCCTGCGGGTGATTATGCACGCGGTTTTTGGTTTGGATCGAGGTGATCGTTTTGAAGCATTACAGCCAATGTTATCCTCTCTACTGGGGATGGTAGATTCACCCCTGCGAGCAAGTATTCTCTTTTTCCCATCCTTACAAAAAGATTTAGGTCCCTGGAGTCCCTGGGGACGCTTCCAACAAAAAAGACGAAAAATTGATGAATTAATTTTTGCTGAAATCGCGGATCGTCGAGCAAAACCCGATGAAAAACGCACGGATATCCTTTCTTTAATGATGGAAGCCCGTGATGAAAATGGGGAAAGCATGACTGATATAGAATTGCATGATGAATTATTAACCCTATTATTTGCAGGCCATGAAACCACTGCCACCGCGTTAGCTTGGGCTTTTTATTGGATACATAAATATCCATCAGTGCGAGAAAAATTACTGCAAGAATTAGATAATTTAGGGGAAAATCCAGACCCCATGACCATTTTCCGTCTTCCCTATTTAAGTGCAGTTTGTCAAGAAACTCTGCGAATTTATCCCGTGGGAATGTTAACTTTTCCCAGAGTGACAAAATCCGCGATTAATTTAATGGGACATGAATTTGCTCCTGGTACAACCCTCGTCGGTTCTATTTATTTAACCCATCGTCGAGAAGAGTTATATCCTAATCCCCTTGAATTTCGCCCAGAACGATTTTTAGAGCGGCAATTTTCCCCCTATGAATATTTGCCCTTTGGTGGTGGAGCGCGTCGTTGTTTAGGGTTAGCATTAGCTCAATTTGAAATGAAATTAGTTTTAGCTATGCTGCTGCAAAATTATCAATTTGAGTTAGGAGAATCGCAAGTTAAACCTAAACGACGTGGTGTGACTTTAGGGCCTTCGGGTGGTGTGAAAATGATCATGAAAGGACGACGTACTCCACAACAAATACCAGAAAAAGTCGCGAGTCTTGTCTAATGATTTCCAGAAACCGGGTTTCTTTGAGAATACCTTTGGCCGTTTTTTCTTATTGATACCTAGTGGATTTAACCCTTAGAGATTATCGGGTTGAGAAACTACCCCCATAAAATCCTAGAATCTCTCAATAAGAAACGCAACCTAGTTTTTTTCTCCATCATAAACTCGGAATATTTTGGGATTCCCGCGTCAACCTAACCGGGGAGAGTCTCGATCGCGCTTCTTCTGCCACTGGGGATGGTTGAGGACACGCGTATCCTATCCTGATAGAATAGAGATATTAATCAGAGCGCGATCGGGCTTAACTCAAAAAGGAGGTTTAAGCAAATGAAAGAAACACTTATTGAAAAAGCCATCTTAGAGAATCTGCGGATACTTCCGCCAGAGCAAAAACAAACAGTGCTGAAGTTTGTACAAAACTTAGTTGAAACCAACAAATTAGAACAGCTTAAAAAAGCCAAAAATGAAGAGTATGAATGGCTAAAAGCCGCGATGAGAAATCCGGGATTTGATTGGCTAAACGATCCCGAAGAGGATATTTATACCTTAGCCGATGGCAAACCTTTTCACGATCCAGAGTACGATAATTCAGTTATTTCTGACTAAAGGGAAAGAACCACAGAAACCGGGTTTAAAGCCATAAAAATGTAAGTTATGATTATACAGGAAAAACATTTTTCTCTATTCCTGATATAATAGAGAAATAGGATGGAACTGAGTAGGGGAAAGCCGTCAAGTAATTTACCTTGAGGATAGTAGAATAACTCGCCCTTTACTGGAGCAAAAAATCGAGGTCAATACCATGAAAGCGATTGAAGTTACAGCCACCGTGGATGAACAAGGTCAATTACACTTAGACCAACCTTTAAAAGTTACTAAATCAGGTCGTGTTCGAGCTCTTCTTCTCTTTCCTGAAGATGATGAAATAGAGGAAATGGAATGGCTAAAAGCCGCCGCAAGCAATCCCGTTTTTGCTTTTCTCCACGATCCTGAAGAAGATATATACACCTTAGAAGATGGTAAACCACTCGATGATGAAGGGTAAAATTGTTTTAGTGCGTTTCCCCTTTGATGATTTATCATCGACTAAGCTACTCAAGTTATTTAATTTCCATTCCTGACTAAAAATAACCGAAGTTGGTAGTTAAGCAGAGAAACCCGGTGTCTGAGTAATTTCGTTAACGGATAAAATATAGACATATAATATAGCGTTTCGACTAAAGATGAGGTCTAATTTATTCCATGTTAAGAGTTAAGAAAAACGAGACAACTCTGACCTCACAAGTATGAGAATTGCTATATCAGGTGAGCCGTTGTTTTACCACTAAGGCACTAAGGCACTAAGGAAAGAAAATAGAGAGTCTCGAACAATCAGAGAAATTTACCCCTTTGTGTCTTTGTGTCTTTGTGT
>JBEDKD010000158.1:0-10387 GCA_041172365.1 Cyanobacteriota bacterium
CCATAAACCCGCCCCTCCTATTCTGTGCCACCTGTGAAGAAGTTGGAATGAATAACAAGTCTATCCCCTTGGGTTCCATTTTAGCAATGGGAGAAATAAAATGAACCACAAAGACACAAAGGCACAAAGGGGGATTTTTATCGGATTTTGAGAGAGCCGTAGGTTGGGTTGAGGAACGAAACCCAACATTTACCCCCTTGCTGTTGGGTTTCGCGATCGCGCAACCCAATCTACCATTATTAAATATTTATCTATGAGGAAATCAACCAAAACCCTCGTTTTTTTGGGTTTCCTTCCTCAACCCAACCTACAATTATCAAACCCAAAACCCTCGTTTTTTTGGGTTTCCTTCCTCAACCCAACCTACAATTATCTAGAATCATGTAGGGAAATCAAATAAAACACCAAGACACTAAGACACCAAGGGGGAATTTTTGCTATTTGGGAGAGACTCTCTATTTTATTTCCTTCGTGCCTTGGTGCCTTCGTGTTAAAACCACTGCTCTGCTCACGAGAATGATGTGGGGAAATTAAATAAAACACCAAGACACCAAGACACCAAGGGAGAATTTTCTCTACTGGGGAGAGACTCTCTATTTTCTCTTCTTAGTGTCTTAGTGCCTTCGTGGTAAAACCAAGGCTTACCTGACTAGAATCATCTAGGGAAATTAAATAAAACACCAAGACACCAAGACACTAAGGGGGAATTTTCTCTATTTGGGAGAGACTCTCTATTTTATGTCTTTCGTGCCTTCGTGCCTTCGTGTTAAAACCACTGCTCTCCTGATCGAGCAATTTTTATACTTGTGAGGTTAGAGTTTTCTCGTTTTTCTTAACTCTTAATAGGGAACTCTTAATAGGCCTCATCTTTAGTCGAAACGCGATAGAAACCGGGTTTATCTCGTTATTGGTTGGGAAAAATGACGATTTTGGCTTCATAAACCCGGTTTCTGCGTAATTACCTAAAGTCGGGTTCCACATTCAAAACACCATTTATGAATCGGTGCGTTTTTGCTTCCACAACTGGGACAAGTTAATATTGCTGATGTTGATTCGGTATGCTCATGATGTTCGGGTAAACCCATCATTTCGGAATTACTCATGCCCGGTGCTACCATTGGGAAACAGTCTTCCATACTCTCGACTCGCACATCTAGTAACATTGCTCCGTCATGGGCTAACATTTTCTCGATCGCGGCGGGTAATTCTTCACGGGTTTTTACCGTTAAACTAGCTAGGCCATAAACATCCCCTAATTTAGCAAAATTCGGACTGCCCTTTTGCAAATTTGTCGCTTCATAGCGATCGTCATAAAATAAATGTTGCCATTGACGCACCATTCCTAACCAACCATTATTAAGGATGACTATTTTCACCTTGATATCATATTGGGAAATCGTGCCCAATTCCTGCATATTCATCTGAAAACTGCCATCCCCACTAATACAAATTACTTGTTCGTCAGGTAAGGCCATTTTCGCTCCAACGGCCGCGGGGACTCCATATCCCATTGTTCCTAAACCACCACTTGATGCCCAATGGCGCGGTTTTACTTTCAAAAATTGTGCCGCCCACATTTGATGTTGTCCGACATCTGTTGTGTAATAAGCATCGGGGGCTTGACGTGCTAGTTCAATAATTACTTCTTGTGGTGATAATTTCTGATTGGGATGGGATACTGTTAAGGGATAATCGGAGCGCCATTGAGAAATCATATCTCGCCAATGTTCGGTTTTTTCTCTTGAGATTCCATTTCCTAATTCGTGACTACGATGTAATAAATCAAGTAAGACTTTTCGCACATCTCCGACAATGGGAACCTCTACTTTACGATTTTTTCCTACTTCTGCCGGATCAATATCAATCTGAATTACTTGCGCGTTACGGGCAAATTGTTCGAGCTTTCCTGTTACGCGATCGTCAAATCTGGCTCCCACTGCTATTAATAAATCACATTGACTCACGGCAAAATTCGCATAAGCCGTTCCGTGCATTCCTAACATTCCTAATGATAAAGGATGATCTTCGTCAAAGATGCCTTTCCCCATTAAGGTTGTTGTTACTGGAATCTGAAAATGTTCCGCTAATTCTTCAATTTCATCATGGGCATTAGCCGCGATCGCGCCTCCCCCCACATACAATAAAGGTTGTTTGGCTTCACGGATTAATTCCAACGCGTGATTAATTTGACGAGGATTTCCCTTAATAGTAGGACGATAACCTCGTAAATGAACATGATCTGGTTCTACAGGCACATAATCAAATTGTAAAATACCTACATCCTTCGGTATATCAATTAAGACAGGCCCAGGTCTACCACTACTTGCTATATGAAAAGCTTCCGCGATAATATGGGCAATATTCTTGGGATCGCGCACTAAATAAGAATGTTTCACAATGGGTAAAGAAATCCCAAAAATATCAATTTCTTGAAACGCGTCGGTACCAATAAAACCACGGGGAACTTGTCCCGTAATAGCTACCATTGGCACCGAATCCATCGCGGCAGTCGCTAACCCGGTGACTAAATTTGTCGCACCCGGTCCCGATGTGGCTAAACAGACACCGACTTTACCCGTAGCCCGGGCATAACCATCGGCCGCGTGGGCTGCACCTTGTTCATGTCTGACTAGAATGTGTTTTAAATCCCCCGCGGCTTCCGCACGGTAAAGTTCATCATAAATGGGTAAATTTGCACCACCCGGATAACCGAAAATATGCTTGACTCCATGACGTTTGAGACTATCTATGAGAGCAAAGGCTCCTGTGACTTGTCGCACCGTAACATCTTTTTTCGTTTGCATAGGAATACCTAATTTTGTGATAAGTTTTGATGGTTTTTATCTCGGATTTATGGAAATTTATCCACTTCCGGGGAGATATTTGTGATGATTCCTTGATAAAGGAGTCATCATCTGTCATCGATCATAGATTTTCGATTACAGATTGCACCCATTTTGACTCAATAGATATCACCAAAAACTCTTGTAGGGCAGGCATCTTGCCTGCGTGGGATCTTATTTTTGGGAGATGTCTAATGAAGATTCATAATTTGGACGGATCAATGTAGATTTATTATTACGTTTTGAGGATTTGAGTCCTTCTGGATGAATCAACCCCAAACGCAATTTTTTTACTTTTCTTTTAATTTATCTCTCAATTCTCAATTGTTGCCTAATTGTTTAGATTCTTTTAACAATTTTTGGTGTTTTTTAGGGATCGTTTATCAAGAGGATGGGAAGCCACGATCGCGCCGTGTCGCAGGTGTCGTGCCTCTTCAGTGATCTTTGGCGAAAATGGGATCAGATTCTCTCTCAGGTATTGACAATTAACGAAAAATATGGTATAGATATACTCTTTTTGATAAAATGGAGTGTGAGATGACTCAATCTCCCGTTATGATCAGAAGTTAAGTTATTCAAAGAGAAATATGACAGTAAGTTATCAAGATTTACTTCAACAATTGACGACTCTGGGCAATCATTATCCAGAATTAGGGCGTCGTCTAGTCCAAGGGGCTGAAACTTTGCAAAATCAAGGCATTCCCCTATCAGAAAGTTTAATTAAAGAACTTCTGAGTTATCAGCAAACCTTTACCCATTTACAACAGCGGGCCTTAGAAATTGGTAAGTTTCCCCCCTTGACGGGAGAACTTTCCTTTACCCAGTTAGAAGATTTATTAAAAAGCGCGATCGCGACAGACTCGAAACCCTCTATTCATCCCCAAGCCCTAGAGATATTAAAACGAGTTTTGGCGATACGACATCGAGAACAAAGTAATTTTGCTTCCTTAGACGAGGTTCAAAAACAGGCCAAACAACTCTATCAAACTATCTCCGAGTCTAACACCACTGATCCGATTGCCGAGGCATTGGTGCAGAAAAAACATCCTCTGAGCGCGCTTTTACGGTTAATTGAAGAACAAGATAACCTCTCCGATGAAGAGTGGGCAAATTTAGAAGATAGTGTCACTTCTGCTTTTGGTAAAACCTTAACAGTTGCCATTTCCAGAGGGAAATTAACTATTAACACAACAACGATCGCGACTCCGATAATAGAAGTATCAGAAGTATCAATCCCACCGGAAGTCCAGGTAAGTCTTCCGGTTATTCCCACTCAAACCAGTGGGGATTTATTGCCAGAAGTAATTATTATTCCCGGCAATACTGAGGCCAAAAAGCCAAATATCAACCCAGATATTCGTATTTTAGAAGCACCTTCTCCGGGGGAACCACTTCATGAAGTGATTATTGTCCCCAGTGTCGAAGTTTCCCAACCTCGTCCAACCATTGAATCCCCCAATATTGTTTTAGGTTCCCTGAGAGTACCCCCTCTCAAGACAACTTCTGAAAAAATTGGCTTGAAAATTTTAGTCCATTTACAAGGCATTGGCGATCGCGTATTTGGGCCCGAAGAATATGCCGGAACAAAAGGGCAAAGTCGCCGTTTAGAGGCCTTAGAAATGAGAATAGATCCGCCTATTGCGGGGTTAAATTTAAAATATATGGCTCATGTATCGGGAATAGGAGATACACCTTGGTTAAATGAAGGAGAATTAGCTGGAGCCAGGGGGCAAGCGAAACGGATTGAAGGATTCGGAGTTCAATTGACAGGGCCAGAATCTTCTAAATATGAGGTTTTTTATAATGCCCATATTCAAAATATTGGCGATACTCCCGTTTTATCTCATGGTCAATATTGTGGCACTCGTGGGCGCGGTTTACGCGTCGAAGGAATTAAAGTTTGGATTCAACCAGTGGATCTCGAATAACGATTCTGTGGTGAAAAACCGGGTTTCTTTAGGCTTTTTCCCCTATCGAAAGGATTTAATTGAGAAACCCGGTTTCTTTTAGGCCCTATCGGTTTTTTTTGTGGTAAAAGAATGTGGGATAAAAATAAAAAAAGAATAAGCGATCGCGCCCGGTTGCGTGATCGCTCAAAATTGCCAAAATTCACGGTAAAACTTATTTCAAAATACCCGAAATTGTCGCGACCTTAGACGACTTAATCGCAGGAGCAACAAATGTCTTAGCATATAGATTGGGATTCTCTTGGGCAATTTGAGTATATGACTCACGCACTTCCGCGTTTACCGCGACAGTCTTCACATCATAAACTTGTGTTGCCATTTTGGGATATAACCCAATACCAATAATCGGTACTAAAAAACAAGCCGCGATAAAGACTTCACGCGGTCTCGCATCGTGAAATTCCGCATCTCTTGGTAGGATACAACTATTACCAAAACAAACCGCTTCTTGATTCTCCTGATTATTATTTGACTCTTCTTCTGTCAAAACACACGCGGGAGCCAAGCGATTACCATAAAACATCTGTCTCAACATTGATAACAGATAAACCGGGGTCAAAATCAGTCCTACTCCTGCCAGAAATACCGTGACAGAGCGGAAGACAGAGCCATAGATATCGCTAGTCGTCACACCCACAAAAACTGATAATTCACTGGCAAAACCACTCATACCAGGCAGTGCTAATGATGCCATTACCGCGATGGTAAATAGGGCAAAAACTTTGGGCATAACTTTCCCAATATCCCCCATTTCATCTAAGAGCATGGTATGGGTACGATCGTAGGTAACGCCAGCTAAGAAGAACAGCACAGCCGCGATTAAACCATGAGAAATCATCTGGAGCAACGCACCATTAATTCCTAAGTCCGTAAAGGAAGCAATACCCAATAGCACAAAACCCATGTGAGACACGGAGGAATAAGCAAGACGACGCTTCATATTCGTCTGGCCAAAGGAGTTTAACGCTCCATAAATAATATTGACAACTCCTAAAACAGCCAGTACCGGAGCAAAATAGACATGGGCATTGGGAAGGAGTTCCAAATTAACCCGAATTAGTCCATAGGCGCCCATCTTCAACAACACACCCGCGAGGATCATTGATATCGGAGAAGATGCTTCCCCGTGAGCATCGGGAAGCCAGGTATGTAAAGGGAAAATCGCTAACTTGACTCCAAAGGCAATTAGTAAACCCGCGTAAAGCAGTAATTCTAAAGCCAGAGGATAATGTTTCATTCCCAATTCCACCATATCAAAGGTGAAATTATTACCGTAGAATGCCATTCCCAAAGCCGCGACCAAAATAAAGATAGAGGCCAGGGCTGTATATATTAAAAATTTTGTCGCGGCATAACGACGATTTTTCCCGCCCCAAATAGAGACGAGTAAATAAACGGGAACGAGCTCCAATTCCCACATGATGAAAAGTAGTAGCAAGTCTTGGGCAACGAACACCCCTATTTGTGCCGAATAGAGCACAAGCATTAAAAAATAAAAAAGGCGAGGCTTGCGATCCACTTCCCAGGAAGCCAAAATCGCGAGAGTCGTTACCATTCCTGCCAGAAGGACTAGGGGCACGGAAAGTCCATCCACCGAAAGTCCCCACTTCAGACCTAAAGATGGTATCCAATCATACTGCTCCACCAGTTGAAAAGTAGCTGTGGTGGGATCGTAATTTTGCCAAAAGGCATAACACATCAATGCAAAGTCAACTACTCCCACTCCCAGGGCATACCAGCGCAACTTTTTACCGCCTTCATCGGGCAGTACGGGGATGAGCAGGGACGCGACGAGGGGAAACAGGACTATTATGGTGAGCCAGGGAATTTGATCGGCTATCATTAGAGTAAAAATACCTACCAACATTTCTATTATACAAAACTTTGTAAAGATTTGTGATATTTTTTTTAGTTTTGTCATGGGGACTGATGGGGCCCTTCTCGTGGTAATTGGTAAAGTCGGACACACTTTAGCCTGTAAAATGGGAAAATTAACGATATAAACTGAAAAAAAGATGGCTAGTCCAAACGTCCACACTTTCAATGACCAGAATTTTGAATCTGAGGTATTACAATCGAGCTTGCCTGTCTTAGTGGATTTCACGGCAACATGGTGCGGCCCCTGCAAGGCTTTGGCTCCTATCATAGAAAAGATCGCGGATGACTACCAAGGCAAGGTTAAGGTGGGCAAAATCGACATTGATGAGACACCAGAAATCACGCGAAAGTACGGTATCCGAAGTGTTCCCACGATCATCGTGTTCCAGGGTGGGGAAAAAACTGGTCAACAAGTCGGTTTGACGACAGGGGAGAAAATCCTTCTGCTACTTGGCATCTAATCCTTTTAGATTGGCTATCTCAAAGACAATTTGTCACGATCGCGCACCTCAAAACCCAAACAGGAATACCGCGATCGCGCACCGAGCCAGACAGCAATACCACGATCGCGCACCTTGTCACCCAGAGGGCAATAGCGCGATCGGGTTCAGAATCGAACAGCATTATATATAGGAAATAAGGGAGAAAGCTGTGACAGGGCGAGAACATTTGAAAGGGGAGACACAAACTCAACCAGTTTCCGATCAAAAGGACTTATCCTGGCCTTTCTGGCCAGTTGTACCCCTCTATCCATACAGCCAACGGCGCACCCTCCGCAAAGAAGTCCTGAAAAACAGCATTTGGACCTTCGATCAACTCCAGGGTATTCTCTACGTTGTCGTACCCATTCGCATGACGATTATCAAACTTTCTCAAGGAGGACTTTTGGTATATGCACCGATCGCGCCTACCCAAGAATGTATCAACCTCGTCAACGAATTAGTCACACAACATGGCGACGTTAAATATATTATTTTACCCACCATCTCCGGCATCGAACATAAAGTATTTGTCGGTCCCTTTGCGCGATGTTTTCCCAACGCGGAGGTTTTTGTCGCGCCTAATCAGTGGAGTTTTCCCCTTAATCTGCCCTTAACTTGGCTAGGCTTACCGAGAGGACGGACTAAAACTCTCCCTTTTGATAGTAGCCAAACTCCCTTTTTTAATGACTTTGATTATGCAATTCTTGGTCCCATTAATCTGGGCATTGGAACCTTTGAAGAAGTGGTGTTTTTTCACAAACCTTCGCGTACTCTCCTCGTTACCGATTGTATTGTATCTATCCCAGAAGAACCCCCGGAAATTCTGCAAATTGACCCCTATCCTTTACTTTTTCACGCGAAGGATAATGTCTTTGAGATTGTCTCTGATAATGAAGCGAACCGTCGCAAAGGATGGCAAAGGATTTCCCTTTTTGCCTTTTATTTTAAACCCAGTGTCTTAGAAACCGTACCACTGAAAGACACTTTAGACAATGCTAAAGAAGCACGCGATCGTTCTAAAAAGGCTTATTTTGGGTTATTTCCCTTCAAATGGACCCCCAAATGGAAAGATTCTTTTGATGCCCTTCAAGGGGGCGGTAGGCTCTTTGTCGCGCCTATTTTACAAACTCTGATTCTCAACCGTGCCCCTGAAGAAACTCTCCAGTGGGCTGATCAAATTAGCCCTTGGAATTTTCAACAAATTATTCCCTGTCATTTTGATGCTCCCATTAAATCAGATCCGAGTCAATTAAGACAAGCTTTTAGTTTTCTGAAAAAATCAGAATTAGACAGTGAGTATTTATCGTGGAATGGCAGAAAACGCTTACCTGATGTCGATTTTGAATTAATGAGAAAAATTGATGAATTACTTAGTAATTTGAGAGTTATACCACGCGCAAAAGACAAAATTTAAGGATCGAGTTTTATACCATTTCTTAAAAGTTGGGCTACAGTAGGGACACGGCACTGCCGTGTCCCTACTGATACGATATGTCGCGACACTTTTCGGAATTGGTATAATTGTGGTTGGGACCTGTTGATGGACATTATTAGTGGGGTGGGGCGGGTTTTTGGAGGTTATTTGTTTGTGGGATAAATTCGGGTGAAAGAGCCCCTACAAAATCTGTCCTAATATCCCTGGCGGTTGCTATATGTTTCTCAGTGCAAAGAAACCCGGTTACTCTGATTTCCTAATCATTGTAAGTTGGGTTTCGTACCTCAACCCAACCTACTATTTGATTTAATGCACTGATTTCATAATCATTGATAAGTTGGGTTTCGTACCTCAACCCAACCTACTATTTGATTTAATGCACTTCGGCGCGGGAAATTTCTGCATCAATGGGTTTGATCAGATACAGACGTGTAAATTCTAAGAAAATACCCGCAATTAAGGGTAATTTCTGAATCTTCTTCAACCAAGAGGGGCGATCGCTATTCTCGATTTCTGTTAGTTTCTGATTCATATCCGCACACTTTTTCAACCCAGGTAAAAAGTCGGGATGCTCTGTATCTAACATTACCGGAAATGCTCGCGCTGAGGTTTCATTCGTTTTTCGCACAACGCGATCGTTATATTCTCCCGCGTCTAAACCCAGGGTTTCATAAAAATCAGCCCGCTCATACACCGTTAACGCGTGAGTTACAAACACACTTAATAGGAAGAAACGAGCCCATAATCTCCCTTGCCATGTTTGCCACATTTGCGGCTGTGCTCGCAATAAAACCTTGAAGAAATCCCCGTGACGATTTTCGTCTTGACACCAGCTTTCAAAATAACGGAAAAGGGGATAATATTGATATTCGGGATGGTTTTCAATATGCCGAAAAACCGTAATATAACGCCAATAACCAATTTTTTCCGAGAGATAAACCGCGTAAATAATCCACTCTGGCTTAAAGAAGGTATAAGTACGATTTTTGGTTAAGAAACCTAAATCTAGGGATAAATTAAAATCTGCCATTGATTTATTCAAAAAACCAGCATGGCGCGCTTCGTCTCTTGCTAATAACTGAAATGCTTCTGATAATAAAGGTTGACGAGTTTTCAATTGACGTGATAATTCTTTAAACAGAAGAAAACCGGAAAACTCCGACGTGCAAGAGCGCTCTAAAAAATCAACGAAAGCCTTACGAGTTTCTTCGGGAATTTCTGCCCAACTTTTGTCAAATTGTTCATCGCGGACAAAATGATAACGGTTATAGTCTGATCGTAACTCCTCGATCACCGCCTCAATCTCTTTCTGTTGAGAAGATAGATCCAAATTCGCCATTGCTTCAAAATCTGTGGTGTAAAAGCGAGGCGTTAATAATGTTTCCTTTACGGGCGCCTTGATTCCGGGGCGCAGCACTTCGGGTTGAGGGGCTTTGAGCGATGTTACCATGACTAACCTATCGTTTTATAACTAAATGGCTATGTATAAGGATATAGCACAGTGAAAAATATTTGGCAACCCCGTATTTATACCTATTTTGACTCTGTGGCGGGTGAGGGAATCCCCAAAAAGCCCTAAGAAACCCCAGTAAACCGGGTTAGAGCCTCACTTAGCTCCTCTTTGCCCCGGGCTAATGTAAATTTATGTGAAGCAGTATATAACCAGATAGCTATATATGGTTATATAGAGTTCAGAGTGTTTCACTCCAATAGGTTACGCGGCTAAAGAAGGAAGAGGAAGGAAGAAGGAAGAAGGAAGAAGGAAGAAGGAAGAAGGAAGAA
>JBEDKD010000159.1:0-8390 GCA_041172365.1 Cyanobacteriota bacterium
AATTAAAATATTTTGACTATAATAAAAGGCTAAAAGCATCCAGAAAGTTACAGGGATATCCGCGGTGAGAAAATGACTATACGCGATTAAACCTGCACTGGTAGCAAAGATTAGACTAACAATACGGGCAGAAAAAAATCCGAAAAATCTTCGCGTAATTTTAAAGACTAATATAATTGAGACTAAGTATAAAAAAGTGGTTAATAATCTTGACCAAATTAGCTTAAAAGTATTTAATAAATCTGGGGATATATTTAATATTTTTCCGAAAATATCTAAGGGAAAAACGGAGAGAAAATAATTAAAATAGGTATGGAAAGGAGGCTTAAGAAAACTGCCCGGATTGAAAGGTAATTTCCCTTCTATAAATAGATTTTGAAAAGCCATTTGATCGGGTTCCCAAGGTTCTACCCATCCCCAATCAATCCCATAGAGACAAAACCCAAACCCTAAGACAAGAGACAGGAGGAGCGTTTTATCAACTTTCTTGATTTCCATGAGTTTAAATTATCGCAGAAGGAAGGAAGAAGGAAGAAGGAAGAAGGAAGAAGGAAGAAAATCAAGGGTTTCAGCCATTAAGAAAGGTTGCTGTAGGGACACGGCAGTGCCGTGTCCCTACGCTTATCCGATCGCGATCTATTTTTACGGAGAAACCGGGTTTCTTTTTTGAGAAGAAACCCAGTTTCTTATTTAATTATCGAACTCTCTTCACACTATCTAATTTTCCGGTAAAGCGACTGACAAACAAGTCTAATACACTACGTTTACCGATATTAATGTTCGCGGAAATACCCATTCCGGGCTGCAATTTTACATGAACATCGCGTTCTTTATCAACAACAAAGTATTGACGATGCAATTTTATTTTCGTTTTGAAAGAATAAAATTGACGTAGTTGAGTGGGTTCGATCGCGTCTTTACCAATATCAATAACTTCCCCAGGAAGAGTGCCATATTCCACAGAAGGGAAAGCTTCGACTTGAACTTCTACAGGTAAACAATCTTGTTCCGTCAAACCCAATTTATCTAAATTTTCCGGTTCTTTGGGACAGGTACAACTCTTGTCCTTTGAACACTCAATTTTTTCACCTTTTGCTAACTCCTTACCATCATATTTTTCCAATTTTTCTCGTTTGATGCGAAGGGAATCTAACACCAAAGCCATATTTTTATTTTCCAAATAAACTACAGCTTGTAGTCCATTCTCATCGCTGAGAATTTTCATAATTTTTTCACCTGCTTGAGCTTCATAATAAGCATCTTCACAGCGTTTTGGTTTGGGTTCACCCGCCTTCAAAACTGAGTTAATCACATATTGACAAACGGGGTCACTCTTCATCTCTAATTTCGATTTTTCCTTCTTAGAAGGCTTCATGTCAAAAATCACACCCGACACAGGAGCCTTTAACACTTGTGCATCGCGAGATTGCTGAGTTTTGGTAATTTGGCCATTAATATCAGTCAGGCGTTTATCATTTTCCAGTTTATATCGACTCAATTGAGCATCAAGTACCGCGAGTGCTTTTTTGTTATCAGCTATGCGTGTATAAAGGTCTTTTGCCCAAGCATCTTTGGTATTTTTTAACTGTTCTTGGGCACGACTAATTGACTCTTGAATGCGCTGTTGTTCGAGAACTTGGCGATCGACTTCTGCTTGGTTTTTCAGAATTTCCCCTTCACGGGCTTTGATCTCTGATTGACGTGAATTGAGTTCCCCTTTGCGCGAATTGAGTTCACCACGGCGTGAATTAATATCAGCTTGACGGGTATTAATATCAGCTTGACGTGCATTGATATCACCTTGGCGTGATGTGATGTCGCTTTCGCGTGATTTGATTTGCTGTTGCTGCTTTAATACTTCGGTTTCGCCTCTTAATACTTGTTGTTTCTGTTGTTCTATTTGCAACTGAGAAATCGCACCGCTGTCACCCAGGGGTTCCATGTTTCCCAAAATCTGTTTATTAGAACTTAACACATCTTTGGATTTGTCTAATTGACCTTCATCTAATCCGATTTGAGCCTTAGTAGATTGTAATTGGTCTTCGGCATACTTTAATTGGTTCCGGGCATACTCTAATTGTTGCTCAGACAAATTTAATTGGTTTTCGGCAAAACTTAATTGATTCTGAGATACAGTTAATTGATTTTTGGCAAAATCTAATTGTTCTTTAGATACATCTACTTGCTTCCGCGCTGAACTTTCTGCATCAGCCGCTTGTTTCAGTTGTTTTTCTAATTCCTGAACTTGACCTTGGGCTGTGGCAACACGCGAGAGATATTCCGCACGATAGTTACTATAAAGTCCTTGTTGACTTGAATTTAAAGGCGCACCGCCACCTCGATTAAAATATAACTCATTAATTAAGGCCTCAAAGGTGAGATTTTCTGCGAGACGGGCTTCTCTTTCCTTGAGGAGATTATCTAATTCTGCCTTTGATGAACTTCCGGCTTTACCACTGACAACCCCATCATAAAACTTGTTTTCACTCTCCAAAGCATCTTTCGATTTTTTCAGGGAGTCTAAATCCGCACCAGGGGCCGTGGGACTAAAAGTAAGAATAGGTTGATTTTTTTCTACGCGATCGCCATCTTCAACGTGCAATCGTACCACTGTACCAAAATTAGCACCTGCGAAACTGGGAGCTTGAATTTCTGTAGAACCATCGGTCAATTCTAACATACCGCTGGCGGGTACAGCCTGTTCAATTCGCGCAAAATAAGCCCAAACAAAACCCGAAGCTGTCATCAGCATCAGCATCCAGATAAAGAGGCGATACCAAATTGCCGGTTTTTCCAGAAGGACTGGTTGTTCTGAGAGAAGTAGGGATGATTTCATAGTAAATTATCAGCTTGACCTTATTAAGTTTCAGTTTTTTAGGGATAATAAGTAACCCGGAAATTAGGGATTAGCTATTAGGGATTAGCTATTAGGTATTAGCTATTAGGTATTAGCTATTAGGTATTAGAGATTAGGGAAATTCCCCATTACCCATTACCCATTCCCCATTACCCATTACCCATTCCCCATTACCTATTACCCATTACCTATTACTGTTGTGCATCCTGTTGTTGATACAAGCAATAGTATTGACCTTTTGCCGCCATTAACTCATCATGGGAACCGACCTCTACCACAGACCCTTTATCCATCATAATGATGTAATCTGCATTTTTGACTGTTGTCAGACGGTGAGTGATAAAAAACACTGTCCGGCCTTGAAAAGCTTCTGCTAAGTTGGTACAAACTTGCCTTTCTGAATTGTAGTCAAGGGCACTGGTGGCTTCATCTAAAATTAATAACTTCGGATTTTGGAGAACCGTTCTCGCGATCGCGAGTCGTTGGCGTTGCCCCCCGGATAAAGAGGAACCCCGTTCCCCCACAACGGTATTATAACCCGCGGGTAAAGTCATAATAAAATCATGGGCGACCGCGTTTTTCGCGGCGCGAATAACCTCTTCACTACTGGCATCGGGATGGGTAAGAGCAATATTGTCCTGAACAGTAGTATTAAACAAGAGAGTATCTTGCAAAACCACACCAATTTGACTACGGAGCGAATATAACTCCACCTTATTAATATCATAACCATCAATAAGAATCCGACCGGTCAAAGGTGGATAAAGACGTTGTAATAACTTCATCAACGTACTCTTACCGGAACCACTACCGCCCACAATTCCGACAAAACTGCCCGCGGGAAACTCTAAATTAATATTAGCTAATTGCAATGGTCCATCTTCACGGAAACGGAAAGACAAATCTTCAAACTTAACAGATCCCTTAATCTCCGGCAGAGGAATATTATTGCGATCTTCGTCACTGCTTTCTGTCGGTTGATCCAGAATGTTGCGTAGGAGATCGATGGACATTTTTACTTCTTGGAATTGCTGCCAAACACTGACAAACCGGAGCAGAGAACCCGTGACATTTCCTGATACAATACGGAAAGCAATCAACTGCCCCAACGTCATTTCATTCTTTAAGACGAGGGTAGTTCCAAACCATAACTGAGCTAAGTTTCCCAGTTGGTTTAAAAAATTACTTACCGTTCCCGCGTAAGTACCTGTCAGAATCGTTTTGAAACTCGCGGTAATGTATTTCGCGTAACGCCCGGACCATTCCCAACGGGCATTGAGTTCAATATTTTGAGCCTTAACGGTTTGCATCCCGGTGAGAATTTCCACCAAATAGGAATTAGAATCCGCCATGCGACCATTTCTATTTTTAATTAATCGCAGGATAATCGGGTTAATGAGCACCATCAGAGTACCCAAGAGGGGCACAACGGCCAAGGCCACAAAAGTCATCTTGACACTATAGGCAATCATCACCGCGACATAAACCACCGAGAAGATGGCATCTAATACCACCGTCAGTGCCGTTCCCGTCATAAAGTCGCGAATTTGGTTCATCATGCCAAAGGCATACATGATATCGCCCACCCGTCGGGTATCAAAGAAAGTTTGAGAAAGACGGAGGAGGTGATCGATTACTTCCACACTGAGTTTGACATCAATGCGGTTAGTGGTATCCACAAAGAGGAAGGTCCGCAAGGCATTGAGTAAGCCTTCAAAGACTGCCACACCTAAGAGAAAGACACCCAAAACATCGAGGGTGTCTAGGTTACGTTTACCCAACACTTCATCAATAATCACCTGACTGACTAAAGGTTGAGCTAAACCGAATAACTGAATCACGAAGGAGGAAAGTAGTACCTCAACAAACACCGTGCGGTGTTCCATCAACGCGGGTACAAACCACCACATACTAAAGGACTCTTTGCGCTCTTCGATGGGGGGAGATAGGATTAAAACTTCTCCACCTTCACCCCATATTTCTCTAAATTGGGGAAGGCGCTTGCGAATAATTCCCTGTTCGGGGATCGCGAGGGTTAGTTCTTGCTCTGTAATTTGGTAAATAATGGCAAAAGTATTTTGCCAGCGGATCATTACGGGAGCCTTGAGGCGAAGCACCGCGTCCACTGGCACTTGGGCTAATTGAGGGATAATGCCTAACATTTGGTTGACACTACCGCAAAATTGTAGATTCAGAGAACCTACTGTTTTTATCTGGTTTTCTATAACTTTGCGTACCACGTCTCGCCGAAACTTGACATTAAAATACTTGCTCAACATTTGAAAGCAAGCCAGGGGAGCATCTATATTGCCTTTGCCCCGCACCAGGGGAAATTTGCTGATGTCTTTTGGTTCGGGTTTTGGTTCGGGGGGTACGTCGGGAGCCGCGGGGATCGCGGAAATATCAATAGGATATTCTAATGGGCGTTGGGTTTGGGTGTCGCCCAAGATGGGGGCGACTTCTGGTTCGATGGTGGCTGGTGCTTCCCTCCAACCGATGAGACGAGCACCTCTAGGACCTTCTACGCGTAAGAATTTCCCCGCGCCTTGGAGAGATAGACGACTTCCGGGTGCAAAGTCTCCAACGTTACCGCTACTGACGAGCCAGATCAGGTCATCATCGAGTTGATTCGCGAGGTCTTGGGTCTTTCTTTGGCCCGATAGTAGGTTAACTACGATCGCGTCTTGCCATGCCTCTACACTTAATTCTTTGAGACTAGAGGAACCATCGGCGCGTCGTTGTAGTTCTAGGCTTAATAATTCAAAAATTTCACTCAGGGAACTGTGATCTCTGAAAGCTTCCCCGAAATCCGGTTGAGTTTGAATCAGGGCTAAGAAATCTTGAGCCGATAAAGTAATAGCAATTAAATCCGTGGACGCGATCGCGGTTTCGCAGGGAATACCCCGTAATAACCCAGCCCAACCCAGGACTTCTTTGGGACCGACTAAACGCAAACTAACGTGACGTTGAGCCCGCTGATCATAACCCAAAAGACGAGCTTGACCTTGGTAAATAATCGTCACCTGAGTTGGCATTTTTTCCCGTTCAAAAAGGGGTTGCCCAGTCCGATAGCCTAAAAGTTGGCATTTGGACACTAAAGCCTTGAGGACACTTTCGGGAAGACGATCAAACGGGGGAGTTTGAGCGAGAAAGGTTTGAATCTGTAATAAAGAAATCGCGGAAGAAGTCATGATAATGAAGACACAGAGGATCGGAGGGGCTGAAGTGGGCCAATTTTTGAGATTTGTTCATAGACCCAGGTTTCAAACATTTCGTCAATCAAACGTCGCCGCATAGACTCATCGAGTTGTGCTGGCATATATTTTTCTAAGCGGATAACTACCACCCAGTCGGCCAAAGGACGCGGCGACCAAAGTTGACCGGGTTGACTCACTGACAATAGTTTACTAATGGCTGGGTGAGGTTGAGTTAGGGGTACTGGCCCTAATAAACCACCCGTGCGAGACTCTGGGCCCTCGGAATGTTCCCGCGCCAATTCCGCAAAGCTTTGTTCCCCTTCGAGAATACGGAAGTAAAGTTCATGGGCTAAACCCGCGTTTTTGGTGCGGATCAAGGAATATACCACTTGATCGAGGCTCTGTTTGCGACTGACAAAATAGTTTTCTACTTTGTTGCTCCAAGTCGCGTGTTTAAATTTTTCGATCAGCACTGGGCGGACTGCCATAAGCACAAATTCTTCTTCGCTCATATCTTGGCTGCGTAACCAAGCTTCTTTGGCTTCTGGTGAGGTCAGTTGGTACTGCCCTAGAAAATGTTCTACAGCCCCCTGACACTCTTCTTCCGTATAAGTATAGGACGCGATCGCTTGGTCGATAACGACTCCACGCATAAATTGTGGCATCAATTGATACCGTTTTAATAGCGCGGGAATGTCTTGACCTTGCAGCAATTTGTCACCGATTTGAAAAAGTCCTGTCATTTTATCATCTCCAATGGACGCAACGCCCCCTTTCAATTTAACTTTTTTGGGAAATATATCATTATCAATACACTTGGAATTTCCCTCAGATAGCAGATAGATCAAAGCTGACTTGGGCTTCTCTATCTATGGTAAACAGGTTGAACTGCTCGGAGCGATTGCCTAATCAGGCGTTTCTCCTCGGTTTTACCCCTTACTCCCCTTGACGGTTATCACCTCTGTGAGTTCCGTTGTTGGGTGTTAGGTATCCGGTATCGGGTTTTCGTGGGTCGGTTTTAGGTGTGAGATAGTGAGTAAAAACTTAATCGCCTCTCTCCTGTCCCCTCTCACCTGTCCCCTCTCACCTGTCCCCTCTCACCTGTCCCCTATCCGATATCACCATTGTATATTTTTGACAAGAGTATCCCGATTTGTTGACTATAGGTATAACTATCGAGAAATCTGGGATTTTGGGCGATTTGCTGTTGTATTTTTTGCCGATGGTGTTGACGTAGCTCCGGGTGGGTTCCTAGTGCAACACTTAAGTCTATATAAGAGTTCTCACTCTCTGTGATTAATTCCGGTAATTGTAATTCTCGCAAAATCGCGCCCCCTCGTTTGGCCCTGGTGCTTTCTCCCTCTCTTACTACCGTCGGTACTCCTATTATTAAGGGATCGATCAGGGATGCTGCTCCTGTATAGGGGAAGGAATCTAAATAAATATCGGCTAATTTTAAACATTCTAAAATATCTGCCCGTCCTGGGAGATTCTGCACTATGATCAGCCGCTTTTCATTGATCCCTTTTTCTCGTAATCGCGATCGCATTTCTTTTAAGAACGCGATCGTGGGATAATTTTTATGGAGACGAAAGGGACATAATACTAAAATTGATTGAGGCACCGATGCCAGAATTTTTACCCAAGTTTCCCTTAATTCAGGAATGATTTTCGCAAATTTTGCCATTGACATAAACACAATTGACTCTGGGGACGCGTTCCAACTTTCGCGAGTGGGGTGGACTCCTGGGGCTGTCAGGGGAATGGCATAATTAAAACACATTCCAGAGCCTTCTAATTTAATCACTTTTTCCCGATAGTCTTCTTCGGCTTCTCCGGTGGCTCCGGTTAAGGTTCCCCCTAAATAATAATCAATGTTTTTTATCCCTGTTGTCACGGGGTTCGATGTGCCTAAAATGATTTGCTTTCTGGCTAAACGATGCAAACATAATTCCACTAATTTTTGACTACCTTCTTCTGGGGCGATGAGGTTAGCACCAATTAAAAGAATATCTAAATTATGTGAATGCACAAGTGCTACTTGCTCTGATAAAGCTGTGGGTAATTGTACCAAATCATCCACGTGATCGTGACAATATTCTGCCAATTTATTCTCGACTATCTTGCGATAATAAAGATTAATGGTATAGAGTTCTCGATTCATCCCCTCTAATACAGAAATAGTCGCGATCGTCTCGGAAAATACACTAATTTTGTCTAATAAAATTCCTAGCACAATCTTGCAGTTTTTCTCCCTGAGATTTATCCTCGTCAAATCTTCCTCAATTTCATCCCCCCCACTGAGGGAGCCTCTCTGAAATATTAGACAATTTTTG